>NZ_NEHZ01000008.1:0-292251 GCF_002112565.1 Pseudomonas sp. R25(2017) | reverse complement strand
CCCGCCGCCACCGAAGCCGCCACCGCCGAAACCGCCGCCCGATCCCCCGGAACCGCCCCGGCCGGCGGGAAGGATACCGAGCATCTGGCAGACAAAGACAGTCAGGATGAACAACATGACGAGAAACACGAACAGGGTCGGATGGCGGGAGACGAAATCGTCCGCCGGATCCCCGGCCGGTTCGTACACCGTCGACGGTTCGTCCAGCGGATTGCCGCCCAGCACCACCAGCATCGCCGCCACGCCGTCGCTGATGCCCTTACTGAAGTTGCCGGCCTTGAAGGCCGGCGTGATGACCTGATGGATGATCACCGAACCCTGGGCGTCGGTCAGCCGATCCTCCAGCCCGTAGCCGACCTCGATGCGCAACTTGCGCTCGGCGCGGGCGACGATCAGCAGCGCGCCGTTGTTCTTGTCTTTCTGGCCGATGCCCCAGTGCCGGCCGAGCTGGACGCCGAAGTCTTCGATGGTGTCGCCCTGCAGGTCCGGCAGCGTGACCACGACCACCTGCTCGCCGGTGGCCTGCTCGTGGGCCTGCAGCTGCTGGCTCAACTGGGCGCGCACCGACGGCTCGATCATCTGCGCCTGATCCACCACCCGCCCGGTCAGGGCCGGGAACGAAAGTTCGGCCAACGCGCTGCCGGCCAACAGCCACAGCGTCAGCGCCAGACCCGTCTTCAGCATGCGCATGGCCGGCCCCGGATCAGAACTTCACTTCCGGCGCCTTGTCCGCGCCGGGGCTGGTGGCCTCGAAGGTCTCGCGCACCGGCAGGTCGCTGTACATCACCTTGTGCCAGAGCAGGCCGGGGAAGGTGCGGATCTCGGTGTTGTACTTCTGCACCGCCAGGATGAAGTCGCGCCGGGCCACGCTGATGCGGTTCTCCGTGCCTTCGAGCTGGGACTGCAAGGCGAGGAAATTCTGGTTGGCCTTAAGGTCCGGGTAGCGTTCGGACACCACCATCAGCCGGCTCAAGGCCCCGCTGAGCTGATCCTGGGCCTGCTGGAACTGCTTGAGCTTCTGCGGATCGTCAAGGGTGTTGGCGTCGACCTGGATCGAAGTAGCCTTGGCCCGCGCCTCGACCACGGCGGTCAGGGTCGCTTCCTCATGCTTGGCGTAGCCCTTCACTGTCTCCACCAGGTTGGGGATCAGGTCGGCGCGCCGCTGGTACTGGTTCTGCACCTGGCCCCAGGCGGCCTTGGCCTGTTCGTCGAGGGTCGGGATGTTGTTGATGCCGCAGGCGGTCAACAGCGTGGCCAGCACCAGCAAGGTGGCGACCTGCAAACGCGAACGGTGGGCGGGACTGACATTCATCGCACGGGTGCTCCCTGGCGCATTCCATTAAAAGGCGATCGCGAAACATTCTCGGCGGGCTCTTGGGGCATAATCGCCCGCACCACTGGATTGCCGCAGGCCGATGGGCTACAAAGAGGCCCTGCGCGATCGCGTCGCCGAACACCGGCGACGTTTTTTCGGCTGTCGTTTTTTCAATCAGCACCCGAACAACAATAGTCGCTCCCTAAATTTTGGCTGGCCGGCATCGCATTGCCGTTTAGGCCCTTGAGAAAACCATTCATGAAGAAGCTGTGTTTGCTGGGCCTGTTCGTCAGCCTGGCCAGTCATCAGGCATTGGCCGCCACGACCCAGATCCCTCTGGAAAACAAGGACGCGTTCATCAGCAACCTGATGAAGCAAATGACCCTCGACGAAAAGATCGGCCAGCTGCGCCTGATCAGCATCGGTCCGGAAATGCCCCGTGAGCTGATCCGCAAGGAGATCGCCGCCGGCAACATCGGCGGCACCTTCAACTCGATCACCCGTCCGGAAAACCGTCCGATGCAGGACGCCGCGATGCGCAGCCGACTGAAGATCCCGATGTTTTTCGCGTACGACGTGATCCACGGCCACCGTACGATTTTCCCGATTCCCCTGGCCCTGGCCTCCAGCTGGGACATGGACGCCATCGGCCGCTCCGGCCGCGTGGCCGCCAACGAGGCGGCGGCCGACAGCCTCGACATCACCTTCGCGCCGATGGTCGACATCTCCCGCGACCCGCGCTGGGGCCGCAGCTCCGAAGGCTTCGGCGAAGACACCTACCTGACCTCGCGCATCGCCAAGGTGATGGTCAAGGCCTACCAGGGCGACTCGCCGAGCGCGGCGGACAGCATCATGGCCAGCGTCAAGCACTTCGCCCTGTACGGCGCGGTCGAGGGCGGCCGCGACTACAACACCGTGGACATGAGCCCGGTGAAGATGTACCAGGACTACCTGCCGCCGTACCGCGCGGCCATCGACGCCGGCGCCGGCGGCGTGATGGTGGCGCTGAACTCGGTCAACGGCATCCCGGCCACCGCCAACACCTGGCTGATGAACGACCTGCTGCGCAAGGACTGGGGCTTCAAGGGCCTGGCGGTCAGCGACCACGGCGCGATCTTCGAGCTGATCAAGCACGGCGTGGCCCGTGACGGCCGCGAGGCGGCGAAGCTGGCGATCAAGGCCGGCATCGACATGAGCATGAACGACACCCTCTACGGCAAGGAGCTGCCGGGGCTGCTCAAGTCCGGCGAGATCGAGCAGAAGGACATCGACAACGCCGTGCGCGAAGTGCTCGCGGCCAAG
The DNA here is from genome assembly GCF_002112565.1 of Pseudomonas sp. R25(2017). Lineage (NCBI taxonomy): Bacteria > Pseudomonadati > Pseudomonadota > Gammaproteobacteria > Pseudomonadales > Pseudomonadaceae > Pseudomonas > Pseudomonas sp. R25(2017). Next base: position 289,634 of record NZ_NEHZ01000008.1, on the reverse strand, counting down.
TACGACATGGGCCTGTTCAAGGATCCGTACCTGCGCATCGGCAAGGCCGAGGACGATCCGGCCGACACCTACGCCGACAGCCGCCTGCACCGCAGCGAGGCCCGCGACGTGGCCCGCCGCAGCCTGGTGCTGCTGACCAACCGCAACCAGACCCTGCCGTTGAAGAAGTCCGCCAAGGTCGCCCTGGTCGGTCCGCTGGCCAAGGCGCCGATCGACATGATGGGCAGTTGGGCCGCCGCCGGCCGTCCGGCCCAGTCGGTCACCCTGTTCGACGGCATGAGCGCGGTCATCGGCGACAAGTCGAACCTGACCTACGCCCGCGGCGCCAACATCACCAGCGACAAGAAGGTGCTCGACTACCTCAACTTCCTCAACTTCGATGCGCCGGAAGTGGTCGATGACCCGCGTCCGGCCAACGTGCTGATCGATGAAGCGGTCAAGGCCGCCAAGGACGCCGACGTGGTCGTGGCCGCCGTGGGCGAGTCCCGCGGCATGTCCCACGAGTCCTCCAGCCGCACCGACCTGAACATCCCGGAAAACCAGCGCGAACTGATCCGCGCCCTCAAGGCCACCGGCAAGCCGCTGGTGCTGGTGCTGATGAACGGCCGTCCGCTGACGATCCTGGAAGAGAAGGAACAGGCCGATGCGATCCTGGAGACCTGGTTCAGCGGCACCGAGGGCGGCAACGCCATCGCCGACGTGCTGTTCGGCGACTACAACCCGTCGGGCAAGCTGCCGGTGACCTTCCCGCGCTCCGTGGGCCAGATCCCGACCTACTACAACCACCTGAGCATCGGCCGGCCGTTCACGCCGGGCAAGCCGGGCAACTACACCTCGCAGTACTTCGATGACACCACCGGCCCCCTGTTCCCGTTCGGCTACGGCCTGAGCTACACCGACTTCAGCCTGAGCGACATGGCGCTGTCCTCCACCACTCTGAACGCCACCGGCAAGCTCGACGCCAGCGTCGTGGTGAAGAACACCGGCCAGCGTGACGGCGAAACCGTGGTGCAGCTGTACATCCAGGACGTCACCGGCTCGATGATCCGTCCGGTGAAGGAGCTGAAGAACTTCCAGAAGATCCTGCTCAAGGCCGGCGAACAGAAGGTCGTGCACTTCACCATCACCGAAGACGACCTGAAGTTCTACAACGCCCAGCTCAAGTACGCCGCCGAGCCCGGCAAGTTCAACGTGCAGATCGGCCTGGACTCCCAGGACGTGACGCAGCAGAGCTTCGAACTGCTGTAAGGCAAAGCAACGCAATACCTGTGGGAGCGGCGGCAAGTCGAGTCGTCGCGCCGCAGCTCCCACAAAGTTTTCTGTGTAGCGACTATCCGCGCCGATCCAGCAGATTGACCACCAACCGGTCCACCCACCCCCACAGCCGCTGCTTGATGCGCCGCCACAACGGCCGCCGCCGCCATTCCTCCAGGCTCACCTGCTGACTCAGGCCGAAGTCCTTCTCGAAACTCGCCACCACCGCCGCCGTCAACGGCGGATCCAGCGCCTCCAGGTTCGCCTCAAGATTGAAGCGCAAATTCCAGTGGTCGAAGTTGCACGAACCAATGCTCACCCAGTCGTCCACCAGCACCATCTTCAGGTGCAGGAAACACGGCTGGTACTCGAAGATCTTCACCCCGGCCTTGAGCAGGCGCGGGTAGTAGCGGTGCCCGGCATAGCGCACGGAAGGGTGATCGGTGCGCGGCCCGGTCAGCAGCAGGCGCACGTCGAGGCCCCGGGCGGCGGCCTTGCGCAGGGAGCGGCGGATCTTCCAGGTCGGCAGGAAATACGGCGTGGCCAGCCAGATGCGGCGCTGGCCGCTGTTCAGCGCGCGGAACAGCGACTGCAGGATGTCCCGGTGCTGACGGGCGTCGGCATAGGCCACCCGGCCCATGCCCTCCCCCGCGTCCGGCACCCGGGGCAGGCGCGGCAGGCCGAAATGCGCCGTGGGCCGCCACGCGCGGCGATGGCGGTTGGCGATCCACTGGCGGTCGAACAGCAGTTGCCAGTCGAGCACCAGAGGGCCTGTGATCTGCACCATCACCTCGTGCCATTCGCTGGTGTCGTGGCCCGGCGTCCAGAACTCGTCGGTGACCCCGGTGCCGCCGACCACCGCCAGGCATTGATCCACCAGCAGCAGCTTGCGGTGGTCGCGATAGAAATTGCCGACCCAGCGCCGCCAGTTCAGGCGGTTGTAGAAACGCAGTTCGACCCCGGCGCCGGTCAGCCGTTGACGCAGGTTGAGGGTGAAGGCCAGGCTGCCGTAATCGTCGAACAGGCAACGCACCCGCACGCCCCGCTCCGCCGCCAGCACCAGCGCCTGCACCACGGTTTCGGCGCAGGCGCCGGCCTCCACCAGGTACAGTTCCAGCTCGATCTGCTCGCGGGCGCCGGCGATGGCGTCGAGCATGCGCGGGAAGAACTGCGGCCCGTCGATCAACAGTTCGAAGCGGTTGCCGTCGCGCCAGGGGAACACCGCGCCGCGCATGTCAGCGCGCCGCGAAAATCAGCACCGCACCCACCGGCACCGACAGGCTGATGGCCGACAGGCCGGCCAGGCTGCGCAGGGTTTCCAGACCCGGCGCCAGGTCGAAGTCCGCGGCGTTGATCACCAGCGGCTCCAGGGTCACTACCTGAAAGCGCCGGTCGTCGAGACGGGTGGCGAGCAGTTCGGCGGGGTATTCGCGCTGTTTGCCGTGCAGGCTGACGGTCAGCGGCAGGCGCAGTTCCAGTTGCGCGCCGGGCGCCAGGTCGTTGATCGGACGCAGGTCGATCTGGGTGGAGATGGTGGCGTCGGGGAACTGATCGATCTGGAACAGCTCCTTGCGCATGCGCTCGTCCCGCAGCGGGATGCCGCTGTTGATCGACTCCAGCTCGACCTCGACCTCGGCCCGGCCGTCCGGGTCGACCTTGCCGTGCAGTACCAAAAAGCGCTGCACTTCGGAGACGTTGGCGTTTTTCGTGCTGACGAACGACAGCCGCGAGGATTCGCCGTCCAGGTACCAGTTGGCCTGGGCCGGCAGGGCGGCCGCGGCCAGCAGCAGGCCGGCGGCGGTGCAGAGAGAACGGTTGAGCATTGAAGACCCGTGGGGCAGAAAAACCTGCACGAACCTTAACCGGCCCGGGCCGTTCCGGCAAAGCCCCCGCCGCAAGTCACAGCATCAGGGCGCCAGGCGACAGCCCTGGCGCTCGCCGATCCATCGGGCGCTGCTGCTGCGGCCCAGGCCGCTGACCGTGACGGTCTTGCTCGACGGCTCGTCGGCAAAGGCGCTGGTGGCCAGCCACTGTTTCACATACCCGCGACAGTACGCGGCGTCGTTGTTCATCACGTACCGGCACGAGCAGTATTCCTTGGCGGTGTACGCGCTGATGATGTCCGGGAACGCCCACAGCGCTTGGCGCTCCAGCCAGCCCCAGCCCAGCAGCGCGACGAACGCCAGCAGCAACACACGCCCCAGCAATTTCATGGCCGCACCGTCCCGGCGAATGCCGCGAGGGCCCGCTTGAGCAGTTCGTTGTGCCGGTAGCGGCCGTCACGGTCGTCGCCGTAGCGCACGATCACCAGGTTCGCGCTCGGGATCACATACAAGGCCTGCCCCCAATGGCCGAGGGCGGCGAACGTGTCGGGCGGCGCGTCGGGCCAGGGCGACGGCGCGCCGTCCACCGCAAGGTTGAGCCACCAGTGGCCGCCGGGCACGGCCTCGTCCTGGCCGGCCTTGTAGCCCGCGAACGGGGTGCGGTTGAAGGCGATCCACTCTGCAGGCAGCAATTGCCGTTCGCCCCAGCGCCCGTCCCGGGCCATCAGCAGGCCGATCCGCGCCAGATCGCGGGCGGTCAGGTAGACATAGGACGAAGCGACGAAGATGCCGGCGGCATCGGTCTCCCACACGGCACGGCGGATGCCCAGCGGTTCGAACAGGGCCGTCCAGGGATAGTCCGCATAGCGCTGCGGACCGACGATGCCCTTGAGCGCCGCCGCCAGCAGGTTGCTGTCGCCGCTGGAATAACGGAAGGCCTTGCCCGGTGCGGCATAAGCCTCATGGCCCGCGGCGAACGCGGCCATGTCGCGATGGCCGCGGGTGTAGAGCATGGCCACCACCGAGGACTTGAGCGGCGCGTATTCGTAGTCTTCCTGCCAGTCCAGGCCGGACGCCCAGTGCAGCAGGTCGCCCAGGGTGAGGGTCGGGTGCCGCTCCAGCGCCGGGTAATACTTCGACGCCGGTTCTTCGAGGCGCAACCGCCCTTCGCCGTAGGCCACCCCCAGCACCGTGGCCATCAGGCTCTTGCTGATCGACCAGGTCAGGTGCGGGGTGTCGGCGGTGGTCGGACCGGCGTAGCGCTCGTAGACCAATCGGCCGTCGCGGATCACCAGCAAGGCGTCGGTGCGGATGCCCTGGCGGGTGACGTCGTCGCGGGGCGGGAAGGCGTAGGCCTCCAGGGCCTCGATGGCCGGGCCGGTCGCTTGCGGGGGAACCGGCCATTCCTCGGCGCGCACCGCAAGGCTGATCAGCAGCAGACACAGGGACAGGCCTTTGAACATGGCGGGGGCTCTGGGGATGAACCCGACGAGGGTAGCCGGCATTGATGACAGATTGGCGATGGACGGGGCCTGATGCAGAGTCTGCGGTCACCCCAGAACACGGTAGGAGCCAGCCTGCTGGCGATGACGGCAGCACATCCGGCATTGAGGTGTCAGACAGATCGCTATCACCAGCAGGCTGACTCCCACAGGGTGTTCGGCTGAATGCAGGGCTTGCGGTCAGCCCGCCGCCAAGGCCTTGGCCAGCCGCTTGGCCCGTGCCCCCGCCGCCAACTGCATGACGGACTGGTCCCGTGCCCACATCGCCGCCCACTCGGGCGCCCCTTGGGCAAGCGCCTGATCCAACTCAGGCTTGAGCGCGTCGAACTGCGCGAACAATCCGCCCAGCACCACATGCGCCACCGGGCTGTCCGGCGGTAGCCGGCTGGCTTCCGCGCACCCGGCCAGCAGCGCCACCCAGCGCAGTTGCAGCGCCTGCGGCCAGCCGCTGTCCTGGCCGACGCCGTACAGCCACGCGGTCATCGCGCTCAGCACGTAGATGTCCTCCAGGGTGCGGAACGGTTTCACGTAGGCGTCCCAGCCATCCCCGGCAAGCAATTCGCAGCCCGCGTTCTCCAGGTGCAGGCGACCGTGGCTGATGTCCGGCATCAGCGGCAGGGCCGGCAGCGTTTCCACCCGCACACCGGGCTCGTCCGGATAGACCACCGCCAGGCTCAGGCTCGGCGCCTCCCCCGGCGCCTCGCTGCGCGCGGCGACCAGCAGCCAGTCGGCGGCGTCGCCGGCGGTGACGAAATCCTTGCGCCCGTCCAGGCGCAGGTCCGTGAGACGGGTCTGCATGTCCGCCGGGCGCAGGCTGCGCTGTTCGGTCGCACACAGGGCGCCCAGGCTGGGCGGCGCGCTCGGCCAGAGCATGCGCAGGGCCGCCTGATAGCCCACCAGGAACGCCAGGCCCGGCGTGGCCATCCGCCGCCCGCCGGCCACCGCCAGTTCGAACGGGGTCACGGTGCCCAACTGATGCAGCAGCATCGCGAAACCTTCCCTCAGGTCAGGGACGGCGGGCATTCGTTCACGGCATTCGAGCAGGGTCGGCCAGGGCATAGGAGGCTCCTTGAGGGCTGTCATACAAGCATCACCAAACATTCATGGCGATGACACCGGGGCTACATAGCCTGACTTTGCCCAACACGGCGGCATAAAGAAAGTCGATCGGCTGCAACCCTTGACGGGTGAACGGCCCGTACGGAGATTCACATGACTCAGATCGCCCGCATCAGCGACACCGGCAATGAACGCCGCCTGCAAGCCGAACGCCTGATCGGCGCCGAGGCTCTGCAGCAAGCCCAGGCCTTGCGCTTCAACGTGTTCAGCGGCGAGTTCAACGCCAAGCTGAAGGGCGCGGAGCTGGGTCTGGACATGGATGACTATGATGTCCACTGCAGCCACATCGGCGTGCGTGACCTGAACACCGGTCGCCTGGTGGCGACCACCCGCCTGCTCGACCACACTGCCGCCAGCAGCCTGGGCCGCTTCTACAGCGAAGAGGAATTCAGCCTGCACGGCCTCGCCGGCCTGCAGGGCCCGATCCTGGAGATCGGCCGCACCTGCGTCGATCCGGCCTACCGCAACGGCGGCACCATCGCCGTGCTCTGGGGCGAACTGGCCGAAGTGCTGAACCAGGGCGGCTACAGCTACCTGATGGGCTGCGCCAGCATCCCGATGCAGGACGGCGGCGTGCAGGCCCACGCGATCATGCAGCGCCTGCGCGAACGCTACCTGTGCACCGAACACCTGCGCGCCGAACCGAAGAATCCGCTGCCGTCGCTGGACATCCCGTCCAACGTGATCGCCGAAATGCCGCCGCTGCTCAAGGCCTACATGCGCCTGGGCGCGAAGATCTGCGGCGAGCCCTGCTGGGACGAAGACTTCCAGGTGGCCGACGTGTTCATCCTGCTCAAGCGCGACGAGCTCTGCCCGCGCTACGCCAAGCACTTCAAGGCGGCCGTGTGATGGGCCGCCTGCGGGTGTACGCGCGGATCGCGCGGGTGCTGCTGGTGGTGGCGCTGGGCCTGTGCATGGCCAGCGTGTTCGGGGTGTTCGAGCGGCTGGGCCTGGCCCATTCGATGGTGCGCCGGCAGCGCTGGTCGCGGTTTTTCATGGCGCGCCTGAGCAACGCCCTGCCCTTTCGCGTGACCGTCCTGGGCGAGTTGCCCAAGCAGCCGATGCTGTGGGTCAGCAACCATGTGTCCTGGACCGACATTCCGCTGCTGGGCATGCTCACGCCGCTGTCGTTCCTGTCCAAGGCCGAAGTGCGCACCTGGCCTGTGGCCGGCTGGCTGGCCGCCAAGGCCGGCAGCCTGTTCATCCGCCGCGGTTCGGGCGACAGCCAGCTGATCCGCAAGCAGATGACCCGTCACCTGCAATCGGAACATCCGCTGCTGATGTTCCCGGAAGGCACCACCACCGACGGCCGCTCGCTGCGCACCTTCCACGGGCGCCTGCTGTCGGCGGCCATCGACTCCGAGGTGAAGCTGCAACCGGTGGCGATCCGTTACCTGCGCAATGGCCACATCGACCCGCTGGCACCGTTCATCGGTGACGATGACCTGCTGTCGCACCTGATGCGCCTGTTCAGCCATGACTGCGGCGAGGTGGAGATCCACCTGCTCAAGCCGATCGCCTGCCAGGGCCGCGAGCGTGCCGCGCTGGCGTTCGAGGCGCAGCAGGCGGTGCAGAAGGCATTGTTCGGCGAGGTGGCCAAGCCGGTCGAACCGAGCCGTGCCGGCGACCTGATTGCCGCCTGAGGCCACGCAACCCTGTAGGCGCCAGCCTGCTGGCGATAGGGCCGGATCAGTCACATCAACATCGACTGACAGGCCGCCATCGCCAGCAGGCTGGCTCCTACAAGGGAATCAAGATGTCGGCGGGGTCTGCGCGAAGTCCTGAAGCCTGGGATAGAACCGCGCAAAATCCTCGCTCAACGGCTCGTACAGCCGCCGCAGTTCGTCCATCGCCCCCGCCAGTTCCTCCGGCCGGCTCAGCCGCCGGGAAATCCCCCGCAGCACCTGTTCCAGCACCTCGAACTCCCGGTACGAGCCCAGCCAGTCGTCGGCCACCATGTACGGCGCGATCTTCGCCAGGCGCTCCGGCAATTGCCGTTCGCTGGACAGCGTGCGGTAGACATCGGAGGTGAAGTGTTCCAGCGGCCGGTCTGCGTACAGCGTCCAGTCTCGGGCCAGGCAATGGTCGAAGAACACGTCGAGGACGATGCCCGCATAACGCCGCCGGGTGGTGGCGAAGCGGTCCAGCGCCGTCCCCACCAGCGGGTGCCGGTCGGTGAACACGTCGATTTGCCGGTGCAGCCGGATGGCGGCCTCGATCTCCGGCGCGTACTGCCCTTGCAGCGGCCCTTTGACGAAATCGCCGTACAGGCTGCCGAGCAATTGTCCGGGGCGCTGGCCTCCGAGGTGCAAATGTGCGAGATAGTTCATGGGCGCAGCTTAGCACTGCTCCTTTGCTGGATCACAACCACAATATCGTTATAACCCGATATACCGATTTACGCGGTCGTCAGATCGAAATCATATTGGTATATCGCGAAATACCGATTTAAAGTTCGCCTCATCGCGATATAACGCTACACGTCACGAGCACCCGACCATGAACCTCAACCTCGACGAAATCATAAAAGCCCTGGCGCACCCGGTACGCAGAGACATCCTGCACTGGCTGAAAGACCCGACCGTCGAATTTCCCGACCAGTCCCACAGCAACGAGCACGGCGTCTGCGCCGGGCAGATCGACCAACGCTGCGGCCTGTCGCAGTCGACCGTATCCGCCCACTTGGCGACCCTGCAGCGCGCCGGCCTGGTCAGCAGCCGCAAGGTCGGCCAGTGGCACTTCTTCAAACGCAACGAGGACGTGATCCAGGCGTTCCTCGAAACACTCGGCAAAGAGCTCTGACCCTTAACGTCAGCCGGCCCAAAAGGAAATAACGATGCCCATCCCGCTTCTCATACTCGCCTTGAGCGCCTTCGCCATCGGCACCACCGAGTTCGTCATCATGGGGCTGCTGCCCGATGTGGCGGCCGACCTGGGCGTGTCGATCCCCGGCGCCGGCTGGCTGGTGACCGGCTACGCCCTGGGCGTGGCCATCGGTGCGCCGTTCATGGCGCTGGCCACCGCCCGCCTGCCGCGCAAGGCCGCGCTGATCGCACTGATGGGCATCTTCATCGTCGGCAACCTGCTGTGTGCGGTGGCCAGCGACTACAACGTGCTGATGCTGGCGCGGGTCATCACCGCCCTGTGCCACGGCGCCTTCTTCGGCATCGGCTCGGTGGTGGCGGCCAACCTGGTGCCGGCCAACAAGCGCGCCTCGGCCGTGGCCCTGATGTTCACCGGCCTGACCCTGGCCAACGTCCTCGGCGTGCCGCTGGGCACCGCCCTCGGTCAGGAAGCCGGCTGGCGCTCGACCTTCTGGGCCGTGACCGTGATCGGCGTCGTCGCCCTGTTCGGCCTGGTGCGCTTCCTGCCGGCCAAGCGCGACGAGGAAACGCTCGACATGCGCGCCGAACTCGCCGCCCTCAAGGGCGCCGGCATCTGGCTGTCGCTGAGCATGACCGCGCTGTTCGCCGCCTCGGTGTTCACCCTGTTCACCTACGTCGCGCCGCTTTTGGGCGAAGTCACCGGCGTCTCGCCCCGCGGCGTGACCTGGACGCTGATGCTCATCGGCCTGGGCCTGACCGTCGGCAACATCATCGGCGGCAAGCTGGCCGACAAGGGCCTGGCCGCCACGCTGATCGGCGTGTTCATCGCCATGGCCGTCGTCTCCACCGTGCTGACCTGGACCAGCGTCGCGCTGATCCCCACCGAAATCACCCTGTTCCTCTGGGCCACCGCCTGCTTCGCGGCCGTGCCGGCACTGCAGGTCAACGTGGTGACCTTCGGCAAGGCGGCCCCGAACCTGGTCTCGACCCTGAACATCGGCGCCTTCAACGTCGGCAACGCCCTGGGCGCCTGGGTCGGCGGCAGCGTCATCGCCCACGGCTACGGCCTGACCAGCGTTCCCCTGGCCGCCGCCGTCCTGGCCGTGCTCGCCTTGCTGGCGACCCTGATCACTTTCCGCCAGAACGGCAATCCCGAACTGGCACCGGCTGCAAACTGATTCACTTTTCACCTCACGAGGGTTGTATCTCATGGCAACGATTTTCGATCCGATCAAACTGGGCGACCTGGAACTGTCCAACCGCATCATCATGGCGCCGCTGACCCGCTGCCGCGCCGACGAAGGCCGCGTGCCCAACGCGCTGATGGCCGAGTACTACGTACAGCGCGCCTCCGCCGGCCTGATCCTCAGCGAAGCCACCTCGGTGACCCCGATGGGCGTCGGCTACCCGGACACCCCCGGCATCTGGTCCAACGACCAGGTGCGCGGCTGGACCAACGTGACCAAGGCGGTGCACGCCGCCGGCGGCAAGATCGTCCTGCAACTGTGGCACGTCGGCCGGATCTCCCACCCGTCGTACCTGAACGGCGAGACGCCGGTCGCGCCGAGCGCCCTGCAGCCCAAAGGCCACGTCAGCCTGGTGCGTCCGCTGTCCGACTACGTCACCCCGCGCGCCCTGGAAACCGATGAGATCGCCGAGATCGTCGAGGCCTACCGCACCGGTGCCGAGAACGCCAAGGCCGCCGGCTTCGACGGCGTGGAGATCCACGGCGCCAACGGCTACCTGCTCGACCAGTTCCTGCAGAGCAGCACCAACCAGCGCACCGACCAGTACGGCGGTTCCCTGGAAAACCGTGCCCGCCTGCTGCTGGAAGTGACCGACGCCGCCATCGATGTCTGGGGCGCCGGCCGCGTCGGCGTGCACCTGGCGCCACGCGCCGACTCCCACGACATGGGCGACGACAACCTCGCCGAAACCTTCACCTACGTGGCGCGTGAACTGGGCAAGCGCGGCATCGCGTTCATCTGCTCCCGCGAGAAGGAAGGCGCCGACAGCCTCGGCCCGCAGCTCAAGGAAGCCTTCGGCGGCGCCTACATCGCCAACGAGCGCTTCACCAAGGACAGCGCCAACCAATGGCTGGCCAGCGGCAAGGCCGATGCGGTGGCCTTCGGCGTTCCGTTCATCGCCAACCCGGACCTGCCGGCCCGCCTCAAGGCCGACGCGCCGCTGAACGAGCCGCGTCCTGAACTGTTCTACGGCAAGGGCGCGGTCGGCTACCTCGACTACCCGACCCTGTAAGCCGCACCGCAGAAACGCAAAAGCCCCGACTCGTCAGAGCCGGGGCTTTTTCTTGCGCGTTCGCAACGCGCCTCACACACCTTCACAGGTGCGCAACAAAATCCCTACAAAATACGTAGCCCGCTATGTATCAACCCCTGCCGCAGGCGTATATAAAAGCACTCCTAGGCAGCGGGGCCTGTGAACAGGGATCTTCATCGGCCTCCTTGATTGACACACGCTGATCCAAATACGCATTTTGTTTCATTTGCGCAGGGCGGGGCTCAAGCGCAGCATGTCCAACCCTGCATCGACCCAGCGTTCGGCTTCGGCCTGCAGCTCGAAGCTGTCCGGCGCCAGCAGCCACTGATACAGCAGACCGTCGATGTAGGCATGGATCGCGATGGCGGCCCGGACGGTGTCGAGGTCGGCCGGCAACTGCCCGCGCTTGACCGCATTGCTCAGGGTCAGCCCGATGCCCACGTTGCATTCGAGGCTGGCCGCCCGACGCTGCTGGCGCAGGTCGCACATTTCATCGGTGAACTCGCACTTATGAAAAAGAATTTCGTTGATGCGCCGGGTCTTCGGATCCAGCGCGATCTGATGGAGCAAATGAACCAGCAGTTGGCGCATGCAGCCCAGCGGGTCGACTTCGTCTTCGCTTTCGCTGGCCCGGGCCAGTTCGTCCAGCGGCTCGCGCAACGTGTCGAGCATGGCCTGGAGCAGATCGGCCTTATTGCTGAAATGCCAGTAGATGGCGCCGCGGGTGACACCGGCCAGCGTCGCGATGTCGGCCAGCGTCGTGCGGGCCACGCCACGCTCGTAGAACGCGTGCTCGGCCGCTTCGAGTATCCGGCTCCGGGTCTCTTGAGCTTCCTCTTTGGTGCGACGGACCATGGCAGTAAAACCTCAAACAGGATGTTTCAGGGATGGCTGAATATCCGCTGAATAAAAAGGGGGTGATCTCTCGTGGATCGACTGCCCCGGCCTACAATTTCGAACCTTGCGACGACTTTTGTAACAGGGTGGGTACGCAGTCAAGGTGTTTACAAACAACCATGAACGTAAGTATATTCCTTAGCAAGCTACTTATCCACCCGGCATCCCTTTTTTACCCTTCCACCTTTCTTGTGCGCTTTTTGCGCGCCTGACCCGAGGATCTTCATGCAATTCAAGCCAGCTGTTACCGCTCTGGTCACTGCCGTCGCCCTGGCATCGCTGCTCAGCGGATGCAAAAAGGAAGAGGCGGCGCCCGCCGCCCCACCTCCTCAGGTCGGCGTCGTCACCCTGCAACCCCAGACCTTCACCCTGACCTCGGAACTGCCGGGGCGCACCAGTGCGTTCCGCATCGCCGAGGTCCGCCCGCAGGTCAACGGCATCATCCTCAAGCGTCTGTTCAAGGAAGGCGGCGACGTCAAGGCCGGCCAGCAGCTGTACCAGATCGATCCGTCGGTCTATGAGGCGACCCTGAAAAGCGCCGAAGCCAACCTGCGTTCGACCAAGTCGATCTCCGACCGCTACAAGCAACTGGTCGACGAGCAAGCCGTCAGCCGCCAGGAATACGACACCGCCGTGGCCAACCGCCTGCAATCGGAAGCCGCCCTGCAGAGCGCGCAGATCAACGTGCGCTACACCAAGGTCTACGCGCCGATCTCCGGCCGCATCGGCCGCTCTTCGGTGACCGAAGGCGCGCTGGTGAGCAACGCCCAGGCCGACGCGATGGCGACGATCCAGCAGTTGGATCCGATCTACGTCGATGTGACGCAGTCTTCCGTCGAACTGCTGGAACTGCGCCGCGAACTGGAAAGCGGTCGCCTGCAGAAGGCCGGCGACAACGCCGCTGCGGTCAAGCTGACCCTGGAAGACGGCAGCCAGTACAAGCTCGACGGTAAGCTGGAATTCTCCGAAGTGTCGGTGGACCAGACCACCGGTTCGGTGACCCTGCGCGCCGTGTTCCCGAACCCGGAACACACCCTGCTGCCAGGCATGTTCGTCCACGCCCAGTTGCAGGCCGGCGTGAACAGCGCCGCGATCCTCGCGCCGCAGCAAGGCGTGACCCGCGACCTCAAAGGCACCCCGACCGCACTGGTCGTCGGCGCCGACAACAAGGTCGAGCTGCGCCAGCTCAAGGCCAGCCGCACCGTCGGCAGCCAGTGGCTGGTCGAAGACGGCCTGAAGGCCGGCGACCGCCTGATCACCGAAGGCCTGCAGTTCGTGCGTCCGGGCGCGGTGGTCAACCCGACCGAAGCGACCAACGTCGGCGCGAAGAACCCGGCCCCCGCTCAGGCAGCCGACAAGGCCGCCGGCGGCAAAGGGGAGTAATCCATGTCAAGATTCTTTATCGACCGCCCGATCTTCGCCTGGGTGATCGCCCTGGTGATCATGCTGGTCGGCGCCCTTTCGATCCTCAAGCTGCCGATCAACCAGTACCCGAGCATCGCGCCGCCCGCCATCGCGATCCAGGTGACCTACCCGGGCGCGTCCGCGCAGACCGTGCAGGACACCGTGGTGCAGGTGATCGAGCAGCAGCTCAACGGCATCGACAACCTGCGTTACGTGTCGTCGGAAAGTAACTCCGACGGCAGCATGACCATCACCGCGACCTTCGAGCAAGGCACCAACTCCGACACCGCGCAGGTGCAGGTCCAGAACAAGCTGAACCTGGCCACCCCGCTGTTGCCGCAGGAAGTGCAGCAACAGGGCATCCGCGTCACCAAGGCCGTGAAGAACTTCCTGCTGGTGATCGGTGTGGTGTCGCGCGACGGCAGCATGACCAAGGACGACCTGTCCAACTACATCGTGTCGAACATGCAGGATCCGATCTCGCGGACCGCCGGCGTAGGTGACTTCCAGGTCTTCGGCGCCCAGTACGCGATGCGCATCTGGCTCGACCCGGCCAAGCTGAACAACTTCAACCTGACCCCGGTCGACGTGAAGACCGCCATCGCGGCGCAGAACGTCCAGGTGTCGTCCGGTCAGTTGGGCGGCCTGCCGGCCGTGCAAGGCCAGCAACTGAACGCCACGATCATCGGCAAGACCCGTCTGCAGACCGCCGAGCAGTTCAAGGAAATCCTGCTCAAGGTCAACAAGGACGGCTCCCAGGTTCGCCTCAAGGACGTCGCCGACGTCGGCCTGGGCGGCGAGAACTACTCGATCAGCGCCCAGTTCAACGGCAGCCCGGCCTCCGGCCTTGCGGTCAAGCTGGCCAACGGCGCCAACGCCCTGGACACCGCCAAGGCGCTGCGCAAGACGATCGACGACCTCAAGCCGTTCTTCCCGCAAGGCATGGAAGTGGTGTTCCCGTACGACACCACCCCGGTGGTGACCGAATCGATCAAGGGTGTGGTTGAAACCCTCGTCGAGGCGATCGTGCTGGTGTTCCTGGTGATGTTCCTGTTCCTGCAGAACTTCCGCGCCACCGTCATCACCACGATGACCGTGCCGGTGGTGCTGCTCGGCACGTTCGGCATCCTCGCCGCCGCCGGCTTCAGCATCAACACCCTGACCATGTTCGGCATGGTGCTGGCCATCGGCTTGCTGGTGGACGACGCCATCGTCGTGGTGGAGAACGTCGAGCGGGTGATGAGCGAAGAAGGCCTGTCACCGAAGGAAGCGACCAAGAAGTCCATGGGCCAGATCCAGGGCGCCCTGGTCGGCATCGCCCTGGTGCTGTCGGCGGTACTGCTGCCGATGGCGTTCTTCAGCGGCTCCACCGGTGTGATCTACAAGCAGTTCTCGATCACCATCGTGTCGGCCATGGCCCTGTCGGTGATGGTCGCCCTGATCTTCACCCCGGCGCTCTGCGCCACCATGCTCAAGGCGATTCCGCACGGCGAGCACGGTGCGCCGAAAAAAGGCTTCTTCGGCTGGTTCAACCGCAACTTCGACCGCGGCGTGCGCAGCTACGAGCGCGGCGTCGGCAACATCCTGCAACGCAAGGCGCCGTACCTGCTGGCGTACCTGCTGATCGTGGTCGGCATGATCTGGCTGTTCTCGCGCATCCCGACCGCGTTCCTGCCGGAAGAAGACCAGGGCGTCCTGTTCGCCCAGGTGCAGACCCCGGCCGGCTCGACCGCCCAGCGCACCCAGGTGGTGGTGGACGAAATGCGTGAGTTCCTGCTGCGTCCGAGCAAGGACGGCGGCGAAGGCGACGCCGTGGCGTCGGTGTTCACCGTGACCGGCTTCAACTTCGCCGGCCGTGGCCAGAGCTCGGGCATGGCGTTCATCATGCTCAAGCCGTGGCACGAGCGTAACGCCGACAACAGCGTGTTCAAGCTCGCCGCCCGCGCCCAGCAGCACTTCTTCACCTTCCGCGATGCGATGGTGTTCGCCTTCGCCCCGCCGGCGGTGCTGGAGCTGGGCAACGCCACCGGTTTCGACGTGTTCCTGCAGGACCGCGCCGGCATCGGCCACGAAAAACTGATGGAAGCGCGCAACCAGTTCCTCGGCATGGCGGCGCAGAGCAAGGTGCTGACCCAGGTGCGTCCGAACGGCCTGAACGACGAGCCGCAGTTCCAGTTGGAGATCGACGACGAGAAGGCCAGCGCGCTGGGCATCACCATCGCCGACATCAACAACACCCTGTCGATCGCGTTGGGCAGTAGCTACGTCAACGACTTCATCGACCGCGGCCGGGTGAAGAAGGTGTACGTGCAGGGTCGTCCCGACTCGCGCATGAACCCCGAAGACCTGAAGAAGTGGTACGTGCGCAACGCCGCCGGCACCATGGTTCCGTTCTCCGCGTTCGCCAAGGGCCAGTGGATCTACGGCTCGCCGAAGCTGGCGCGCTACAACGGCGTGGAAGCGATCGAAGTCCTCGGTGCCCCGGCGCCGGGCTACTCCACCGGTGAAGCCATGGCCGAAGTCGAAGCCATCGCCAAGAAACTGCCGGCCGGCGTGGGCATTTCCTGGACCGGCCTGTCGTACGAGGAACGCCTGTCGGGTTCCCAGGCGCCGGCACTGTACGCCCTGTCGCTGCTGATGGTGTTCCTGTGCCTGGCGGCGCTCTACGAGAGCTGGTCGATCCCGATCGCCGTGATGCTCGTGGTGCCGCTGGGGATCATCGGTGCGCTGATGGCCACCAGCCTGCGCGGCCTGTCCAACGACGTGTACTTCCAGGTGGGTCTGTTGACGACCATCGGTCTTGCGGCTAAAAACGCCATTCTGATCGTCGAGTTCGCCAAGGAGCTGCACGAGCAAGGGCGCAGTCTGCGCGACGCGGCCATCGAGGCCTGCCGCATGCGTCTGCGGCCGATCATCATGACGTCGCTGGCCTTCGTGCTCGGCGTGGTGCCGCTGGCGATCTCCACCGGCGCCGGCTCCGGCAGTCAACATGCGATCGGTACCGGCGTGATCGGCGGTATGCTCACCGCAACGATCCTGGCGATCTTCTGGGTACCGCTGTTCTTCGTCACCGTGTCGTCCATGGGCCAGCGCAAAAACGCCGGCAAGGACGACGCCACAGAAACCCCTAAAGAGGCTGGCCAATGAGCAAGTCGCTACTCTCCATCGCAGTCGCCGCCTTCGTGCTGAGCGGTTGCTCGCTGATACCGGACTATCAGCAACCCGAAGCGCCGATTGCCGGCCAGTACCCGCAGGGCCCGGCATATTCGCCGGCCCAGGCGCCGGCGCAGGCCGCCGCCGAGCAGGGCTGGAAGCAGTTTTTCCATGACCCGGCCCTGCAGCAACTGATCCAGGTCTCGCTGGAGAACAACCGCGACCTGCGCGTCGCGGCGCTGAACATCGACGCCTATGCGGCCCAGTACCGCATCCAGCGCGCCGACCTGTTCCCGGCGGTCTCGGCCAACGCCAGCGGCAGCCGCCAGCGCGTCCCGGCCCGGGCCTCGCAGACCGGCGAAGCGTCCATCAACAGTTCCTACTCGGCCACCGTCGGCATCAGCGCCTACGAACTCGACCTGTTCGGCCGGGTGCGCAGCCTGAGCGAACAGGCGCTGCAGCAGTACTTCGCCACCGAAGAGGCGCGCCGCAGCACCCAGATCAGCCTGGTGGCCAGCGTGGCCAACGCTTACCTGACCTGGCAGGCCGACAAGGAACTGCTCAAGCTGACCCAGGAGACGCTCGCCGCCTTCGAGGAAAGCTACAAGCTGACCAGCCGCAGCAACGAGGTCGGCGTGGCCTCGGCGCTGGACCTGGCCCAGTCGCGTACCTCGGTGGAAAACGCCCGTGCGCAACTGGCCCGCTACACCCGCCAGGTGGCCCAGGACGAAAACAGCCTGACCCTGCTGCTCGGCACCGGCATCCCGGCCAACCTGCAAGCGGCCCGGCCGCTGTCCGATGACCTGCTCAGCGACGTGCCGGCCGGCCTGCCGTCGGACCTGCTGCAACGCCGTCCGGACATCCTTCAGGCCGAGTACAACCTGAAGGCGGCCAACGCCAACATCGGCGCGGCCCGAGCGGCGTTCTTCCCGAGCATCAGCCTGACCGCCAACGCGGGCACGCTGAGCCCGGACCTGTCCGGCCTGTTCAAGGGCGGCTCGGGCACCTGGCTGTTCCAGCCGCAGATCAACCTGCCGATCTTCAACGCCGGCAGCCTGCGCGCCAGCCTCGACGCCGCCAAGATCCAGAAGGACATCGGCGTGGCGAACTACGAGAAGTCCATCCAGACAGCCTTCCAGGAAGTCGCCGACGGCCTGGCCGCCCGCCAGACCTACACCGAGCAGCTGCAGGCCCAGCGTGACTTCGTCGCCGCCAACCAGGACTACTACCGCCTGGCCGAGCGTCGCTACCGCATCGGCGTCGACAGCAACCTGACCTTCCTCGACGCCCAGCGTCAGCTGTTCAGCGCGCAACAGGCGCTGATCACCGACCGCCTCGCGCAGTTGACCAGTGCGGTCAACCTGTACAAGGCCCTGGGCGGCGGCTGGAATGCGCAGACCGCGCAGAACGAGCCGCTCAAGGAAGAAGCGCCGAAGATGAAGCTGTTCTGACCGCGCCGCGATGAACGAAAAGCCCACCGAACGGTGGGCTTTTTGCTGTCCGGGCCTTGT
Organism: Pseudomonas sp. R25(2017); assembly: GCF_002112565.1. Classification (NCBI taxonomy): domain Bacteria; kingdom Pseudomonadati; phylum Pseudomonadota; class Gammaproteobacteria; order Pseudomonadales; family Pseudomonadaceae; genus Pseudomonas; species Pseudomonas sp. R25(2017). The sequence continues at coordinate 271,866 of NZ_NEHZ01000008.1, read as the reverse complement.
TCAGCCACCCACGCCGTTGAGCAGGAACACCGGCTCTTCCAGATAGTCGAGCCCCAGGCGGTTCTCGAACATCTCGTCGCGCAGCGCGGCGGTGGTGAAGCAGCCCAGGTTCAGGGCCGTGGCCACCAGGGAGAAGGTCTGGCTCAGGTGCCCGGCGTCCATCATCGCCACCCTGAGCGCCCGGCTGAACTCGTACTTCCAGGCCAGCCGCTCGACCCTTGCGGTGGACACGAACACCGCCGCCGCGTCCTTCACCCAGGGCTGCCCGCCGCAGGCTTCGCTGATCCAGGCCCGCGGATCCTCCCGCGAAATCAGCTCCAGCCCGTGGCGGCGCACCGAATAGTGATAAAGCCCCCGTTCGAACCCCTGCACGTTCATCAGCACCGCGTACACCTCGGTGACTTGCAGCGAACCGCCGGAAGGCGAGGTCTTCTTCAGGAAGAAGTCGCCCATGCCGTTGGGCTCCATCGCCGTCATGCCCCAGGTGTAATAGAGCAACAGGGACAATTGCGTCGGCGTCAGCGGTGCGCCGCCGAAGGCCCGGGCCGTGCGCCGGGCGCACAGCGAATCCAGCAGCGTGGCGTCGGCGATGGCCTCGCCGGGCGCCAGCAGCGGGTTCTCCAGGGCGATGAACGGGTGCGAGTGATAGTCCTTGAAGGACGAGGGCTGGCGTTGCTGCGAGGCTTTCTGCTCAAGCTCGGCCTCCAGCTCGACGACGCTGACGTACGGCGTCTGCAACCCCGTGCGGGTGCTCAGGTAGAACTCCAGCGCCGCTTCCCAACGCGACCACAGCCGGTGCGCCTGCCTGCGCCCCGACTCCGCCAGGCGCCCCACCGGCTGCACGATGCCCTGCCCGACCAGGGCGCCGAGGAACGCCAGGCTGTTGTCCTGCGCCGGGCTGCGCAGCACGCCCGGCAGCATCAGGGCGCTCTCCAGCGTCCGCGGGGTCATGAAATGGTTCAGCAGCGGCAGCAGGGTCAGGCAGAACTCCAGGCTCAGGCCGGTGCGCCGGTCATGCACGACGAACGTCGACGCGCCGACGCTGAACCACACGCTGTCGCGCAGCTTGAGCAGATCCCCGGGCTCCGGGGCCGGCGCCGGCGGTTCGGCCGGCCGCTCCCGCCCCTGCCAGAACAGCGTCTTGGGCTTGAGTCGCTTGAGGTCGCGCACCAGTGTCTCCAGTTGCGCGTCGCCGGCCTTGTCGTCGATGTCCCACTCCAGGGTCACCGCCCTGACCGGAGACCGCGCAAACAGCTCCTTGAGCAGATCCCAGTCCCGTCTCGGATGGCCGGTGTGGATCTCGATCAACCGGTCCAGCGGCAGCGAACGCAGGTAATCCTTGAAGTCGTAGCCCTGGGCCCGGGCGGTGGCCAGGGCGCTGTCCAGATCCAGCAGGAACCCCGCACCGCTGCGCGCCACCACGCCCGAAATGAACTCGCCCTCAGACTGCTCCGCCGCGTCGGCCAGCGCGAACAGGCGCGGCGCGTTCTCCAGCACCAGCGGCGTGGCGGTCAGCGCCTGCAGCTCAAGGGCGTTGGCCACCACGGTGTCGGCCACCTCCTTGGCCAGGGTCGGCAGGATGAAATGCTGGGTGTCGCCGCCATGGAAGCGCGACCAGGAGATGTGCTCGGCCAGCCACGGCGAGCGGGTCGCGTCGCACAGGCGCCGGGTCATGCGCAGGAACTCACGGTCCATCGCGATCCCCACACTGCCCAACGACAGGCTGGAGGAATGCAGCAGGCTCGGCGTCTGCGCCCCGACGTCGAGCAGGCGCGGCTGCAGGATGCTGTGGGTCGGCTGGAACTCCAGGTAATCGAAATGCGGCAGCCCTTCGGCGAGGATCCGCTCAAGCACCGGGTCGAGGCCGTGATCCGGATCCGGCCGCTTGGGCAAGTGGTACTCCAGCCCCACCCCAGCCTCGGGAAACCGCGAAGCATCGAATAGCGTCATGGTCGCCTCCCTGGCGTCAAGCGGTGGCGCCCAGCACCGGCAGTGCGGCGGACAACGGGGCGGTGATGGCGAGCAGGCCGGCGTGGCGGCTTTCCATGGCCCGCACCTCCGCCGCCAGGTTGTCCAGCAACTGGCGCCCGTGGCGGGTGAAGTCGGGGCTGCCTTCCAGGTCCGGCAAGGCCCGGATCAGCCCGCGCACGATGAACAGCATGCGGTTCTGCGCCCGTTTGAGTTCCTCGGCGGAGCGCGAACGCACCCGCTCCATGTACTTGACCAGCGCGATGTACACGTAGAACGCATGGAAGTAGCCATACAGGTCACGCTTCTGCCCCGACCACGGCAGGCTGAACGTGGCCTCCTGCGAAGTCTGCGGCTCGACCACCGGGGCCACTTCGACGACGTGGTAGAGCAACTGATGGGTGGCCTCGTGCACCAGCGATTCTTCCAGGTCGAGGATCGACTCGTCCCGGCTCGCCAGCAGGACCACCCCGGTGTAGCGCGAGGCCGAGCAACTGCGGAAAGTGCCGTCGGGCAGGAAGCAGATGGATTTGATCAGGTGCCTGATCTGTTCCCGGCAGTCCGGCCAGGTGTGTTCGATCCGCAGCAGGGCGATCTTCACCACGTCGGCAAAGAACCGGCTGGAAAACACGCCGCGCTCCAGACGCTTGCGGGCCGCATCGTCTTCCGGGAACTCGTAGCTGGGCGGCGTGGCCTGCATGAGCAACGGGTCGGCATCGAACCGGTACACCGGCGGATCCTCCGGAAAAACGCCAGAGGCCTGCCGGGCCTTGACCCGGCTCAACATGTCGGCGAACCCGGACACGGTCTTTTCAAGTTCCGCCGTGCCTTCGACCTTCCCGGTCAGGATATGGTTGGTGTCACGGAAAGCCTGGCCGACCCAGATCTGAAATACCGGATCATTGACGATCGGATACTGTTCACGTTTCGGCAGGACGATAAGTTCGACCGCCTGATCAAAGAAGTCCGACAAGCGCGCCACCTCGGCAAACAACTTGTATAGCTCAGCATATAAAACAGTGAACGTCGTGAAGCGGTTCCGGCTGACATATTCGAGCAATGTTTCAAACCGGGACATATCGGTATCCGGAAGAAAGGTAGTGCCCTTGAACAGTTCATCGACAGCCGCATCAAGTTGGCCGTGGTGTGCAATATCCATGTTCAACCATCCTTTTCAGGCAGGCGGCAATGGCTTCGCCATGCTCAGGCTGGCGATGTCATACCCCAATTGTTCATAAAGGCGACGGGCCGGCGCGTTGCGGCCGAACACGTGCAGGCGCATTTCTTCGCACCCGTGCTGGCGCGCCCAGTCCTCGGCGGCCAGCATCGATTGCCGGGCATAGCCTTGGCGGCGCTCGCCGGGCTCGATGTAGACATCCAGGATGAAGGCGATCGACCGGGTACCGACATGCCGCTGGGCGATCCACAGTTCGCCGATGCGCCGTTCCCCGTCCTTGATCACCCAGAGCCGGTGGCCGGCGGTCTGCCGCCCGTGTTCAAGCAGCTGCGTGAACGCCGCGCTGGAGCGCTGCGGCGCCTCTTGCTCGCTCCACTCTCCCGAAGCGGCCATGCCCTGGGCGTACTCCTCCACCGCCCGTTCGGTGAACACCGTAAAATCCGCATCGTCCATGGGAACCAAGGTGACAGGCATGAGCGGCTCACTCCTTGTCCAAGCGCTTTCGATCAGGCCGTTTGGCGTGCTTCGGAACCGGATCGCCGCTCCGGAGCGCGCCAAACGGCCCCCGGGCGTCAGTCCATCCGCGCCTGGACCTGCTGTTGCTGGTCAAAGATCGCGGCAGTGCCCAGCTTGTCGCGAATGCCCGCCCCTGCGCTGACCAGTTTGGCGGAGTCGATGTTTTTCACCGCCGTGAGTTCGGTGGCACTCAAGTGCACGCCGATCCTCTTGGCGGCGCCTTCGGCGTCCTTATGCAACTGTTCCGCAAACTCCTTATCAATAAGGGCACGACCCACCACTGTCGCGAGACGTTCCTGATTCACTTTTGCAGACATGCTTTCTCTCCTTGTCATCAATAAAGAAACATCCCGGGCGAAACATTAAACTCCCTGTCCCCTCCGGGAATTCTGAATATAGCAACGCCGCTTTCCTTTGCCAGTTACAAGCACGGATATCATTAAATCTTTTCACGATAAGCGACAACACCAAATATTAAGTTTATCCGGCGATTATCCAGACACCTTTAATTGCCATATTTACTGTAAGAACTTTCCTACTACCAAAGAAATAAACAGTTCAAACTCCGCCATTAATTCAGCGGCAAAAAAACAATCAGCAAACAAGCAACATAAGCACGGGATTTGATTGGGAATGGCGCGCGTGGGGCAGAGGCAACCACCGCCGATTTGCGTTCGATAATCGCCCACAACCCGGTTCACCCCGATTGAATCCCCGCGCCGATCCCCTTCACCATTGCCCGCACCGACAAAACCAATAAAAACAGGTTCATCCCCATGACCACGCGCCCTCCCCGCTCGGGCTGATCCGCCCCTCCGCCATGACGACCGCTTTTTTTGTCTGCAACCCAAGGTTGCGGCGGCGCCCTGCCTCATCCCCAACAAAACAATCAGAGAGACCCGAGCCCATGACCCGTTCCCCTGCCCCTTTCGCCCTTCCCGGCCTGATCGCCTTGACCCTGGCCGGCACGGCCCTGCCCGCCGCCGCCGAAGAGCCGGGTTTCATCGAAGGCGCCAAGGCCGGCCTGAACCTGCGCAACTTCTACATCAACCGCAACTTCACCGACCCGACCAAGGCCCAGGGCAAGGCCGAGGAATGGACGCAGAACTTCATCCTCGACGCCAAGTCCGGCTTCACCCAGGGCACCGTCGGCTTCGGCCTCGACGTGCTGGGGCTGTACTCGGTGAAGCTCGACGGCGGCAAGGGCACCGGCGGCACGCAACTGCTGCCGCTGGACCATGACGGCCGCCCGGCGGACACCTTCGGCCGCACCAACGTCGCGTTCAAGGCCCGGTTGTCGCAGACCGAGATCAAGGTCGGCGAATGGATGCCGGTGCTGCCGATCCTGCGCTCGGACGACGGCCGCTCGCTGCCGCAGACCTTCCGTGGCGGGCAACTCACCTCCAAGGAAATCGACGGCCTGACCCTCTACGGCGGTCAGTTCCGCGCCAACAGCCCCCGCGACGACAGCAGCATGGGCGACCTGTCGATGACCGGCAAACCGGCGTTCACCTCCGACCGCTTCAACTTCCAGGGCGGCGAATACGCGTTCAACGGCAAGCGCACCCAGATCGGCGTGTGGAACGCCCAGCTCAAGGACATCTACCGCCAGCAGTACGTCAACCTGACCCACAGCCAGCCGTTGGGCGACTGGACGCTGGGGGCCAACCTCGGCTTCTTCTACGGCAAGGACGACGGCAGCGCCCGGGCCGGCGACCTCGACAACAAGACCTGGTCGGGCCTGTTCTCGGCGAGGTACGGCGCCAGCACCTTCTACGTCGGCCTGCAGAAGCTCACCGGCGACAGCGCCTGGATGCGGGTCAACGGCACCAGCGGCGGCACCCTGGCCAACGACAGCTACAACTCAAGCTACGACAACGCCCAGGAACGTTCCTGGCAGGTGCGCCACGACTACAACTTCGCCGCCCTCGGCGTCCCCGGCCTGACCCTGATGAACCGCTACATCAAAGGCGACAACGTGCACACCGCCACCACCTCCGACGGCAAGGAATGGGGCCGCGAGTCGGAGCTGGGCTACACCGTGCAGAGCGGCACGCTCAAGGACCTGAGCGTGCGCTGGCGCAACTCGACCATGCGCCGGGACTACAGCAACAACGCGTTCGACGAGAACCGCCTGATCGTCAGTTACCCGATCAGCCTGCTGTGACCCCTTGCGGGAGCGGGCCCGCCCCGCTTTCCCTTCCGTCAGAAAGCCCTGTGCGGCGTGCGCAATCCAGTAAAGTGAGTGCACCTGACAGACTCAGGTGACTCCCCTTTTCCGCTTCCGTTATCTGTTGAAGTTCGAGCCAGGCTGTCATCGGAAGACACCACCGATCACCGGAGGACACCCTCATGGTCGCCCGACTCGACGCGACACCCGACTGGGACGCCAAGGCTTACCAGCGGTTTGCGCTGCACCGGCAAAGACCGGTCAACGAACTGCTCAGCCGCATCACGCTGAAAAAGCCCCAGTGCCTCTACGACCTGGGCTGCGGCACCGGCATCGCCACCCGATTGCTCGCCAGGCGCTGGCCCCGTGCGTACCTGTGCGGCATCGACAGCTCCGCGCAGATGCTTGAGGAGGCGCGGCGCCTGCCGATCACGGCGCACTGGCAGCAGTGCGACCTGCTGCACTGGCGACCCGACCGGCCGGCGGATCTGTTGTTCGCGGCGGCGGTGCTGCACTTTCTCGACGACCACGAACAGTTGCTGCCGCATCTGCTGGGCCATCTCAACCCCGGCGGCTGCCTGGCGGCACACTTGCCGAACTGGCGCGACGCGCTGTGGTACCGGCTGATGCTCGACACCCTCGACGATGCCGGCCCCGGCGGCAAACCCTTGGGCTCGGCGCAGTTGCGCCAGCGCATGGCGGCGCGGCCGCTGCTGTCGCTGGAGGGCTACTACCGCCTGCTGGCGCCGCTGACCCGCTCGCTGGACATCTGGGAAACCGAGCAACTGCAGGCGGTGCAAGGCCAGTCGCCGGTCTACGACTGGGTCAAGGTCTCGGCGCTGCGGCCGGTGCTGCAAGGGCTGGACGCCGGGGAGCAGGCGCGGTTCATCTACCACTACCTGCTCAGGCTGCATGCGCACTACCCCCCGGAGGACGACGGGCTGACGCTGTTTCCGTTCAAGCGGGTGTTCATGGTCGCCAGGGTTTGAGCTCACTCTGCCGAAGGCTGTGTCCACAATCCCCGCATCCACCCGAGATCCCCGTGGGAGCCAGCCTGCTGGCGATGGCGTCAGTCCAGACGCCGCTCAACCGCGGGATTCGACCCCCAGTTCATCCCACACCGACTCGGCCAGGTGGAACGTCGCGTTGGCCGCCGGGATCCCGCAGTAGATCGCGCTCTGCATGATCACTTCCTTGATCTCGCCCCGGCTCACGCCGTTATTGGCGGCGGCGCGCAGGTGCAGCTTGAGTTCGCCTTCGCGGTTCATGCCGATCAGCATGGCGATGGTGATCAGGCTGCGGGTGTGGCGCGGCAGGCCCGGGCGGGTCCAGATGTCGCCCCAGGCATGACGGGTGATCATCTCCTGGAACTCGGCGTTGAACTCGGTCAGGGCGTTCAGGCTGCGGTCGACGTGGGCATCGCCCAGCACCGCGCGGCGCACCTGCATGCCGTCGTCGTAACGTTGCTTCTCGTCCACGGTGTCTTCCTCAATCGGCCTTCAGGAATGCCAGCACCCGGTCGCTGAACGCGTGGCCGGCCTGGACGTTGGAAAGATGCGCGGCATGGAACTCGGCGTACTCGGCGCCCTGCACACGCGCCTGGATGTAAAGCCCGCCGGACGGCGGCGTCACCGCGTCGTCGCTGCCGGCGATCACCAGCAGCGGCACCTTGATCTCGCCCAGCCGGTCACGGAAATCGGCATCGCGCACCGCCGCGCAGTTGGCCGCGTAGCCCTGGGGCGATGTGGCCGCGAGCATGTCGGTGATCTGCTTCGCGGCCGCCGGGTTGGCCGCCGAAAAGTCCGGGGTGAACCAACGGGCGATGGACGCATCGCGCAGGGCGACCATCGCCGCCGGGCCGTCGCGCAGCACGGTGTCGATGCGCGGATCCCACACCGACGGATCGCCGATCTTCGCCGCCGTGTTGCAGACGATCAGCTTGTTCAGCCGCTGGCCGGCGTTGATCCCCAGCCACTGGCCGATCAGCCCGCCCATCGACAGCCCGCAGAAATGCGCGCGCTCGATGTTCAACGCATCGAGCAGCGCCAGCACGTCGCGGCCCAACTGTTCGATGCTGTACGGGCCCGGGGTCACCAGCGAGCGGCCGTGGCCGCGGGTGTCGAAGCGCAGCACGCGAAAATGCCCGGTGAACGCCGGCATCTGCACGTCCCACATGTGCAGGTCGGTGCCCAGCGAGTTGGACAGCACCAGCACCGGCGCATCGACCGGGCCTTCAATCTGGTAATGCAGTTCGCCATCGGCGAGTGGTACGAAAGCCACAGCCCTCTCCTTCAGACAGACAACGCGTGATGTTCGGCCACCGCCCGCTCGACCCAGGCACTCGCCTGGCCGAGGTAATGGGCGGGGTCCAACAGGTGATCCAGTTCAGCGCCGCTCAACCGGGCGGTGATTTCGGGCTCGTCGCCGAGCACGGCGCGCAGGTGGCGCCGCTCGGCCACCGCCCGTTTGCAGCACTGTTCCAGCAGATGATGGGCGGCGTCGCGCCCGACCCGCTGCGACAGGACGATGCTCACCGCTTCGGCGAGCACCAGTCCTTGGGTCAACTCAAGATTGCGGCCCATGCGCTCGGCATCGACCTCCATGCCGTCCGTCAGCAGCCGCGCCTGTTGCAGCGCGCCGGACACCAGGCAGCAGATTTCCGGCAGGGTTTCCCATTCGGCGTGCCACAGCCCCAGGCTGCGCTCGTGCTCCTGGGGCATGGCGCTGAACAGCGTCGAGACCAGCCCCGGCACCCGCGTCGCGGCGCCGATCAGCACCGCCGCCCCCACCGGGTTGCGCTTATGCGGCATGGTCGAGGAACCGCCCTTGCCCGGCGCCGACGGCTCGAACACTTCGGCGGCCTCGGTCTGCATCAGCAGGCTGATGTCGCGGCCGAGCTTGCCGAGGCTGCCGGCGATCAGCCCGAGCACGGCGCCGAACTCGACGATGCGGTCGCGCTGGGTGTGCCAGGGCTGTTCGGGCAACGCCAGTTGCAGTTCTTCGGCCAGCGCCCGGGCGACCGGCAGCGCCTGCTCGCCCAGCGCCGCGAGGGTGCCGGAGGCGCCGCCGAACTGCAGCGCCAACAGGCGCGGCTTCAGCTCACGCAGGCGCTGACGGCTGCGGGTCACGGCGCCGAGGCATCCGGCGATCTTCATGCCCAGCGTGACCGGCGTGGCGTGCTGCAGCCAGGTGCGCCCGGCCAGCGGCGTCGCGGCGTGGCGCTGCGCTTGCGTGGCCAACGCATCGGCCAGTTGCGCCAGGTCGCCTTCGATCAACGCCAGGGCCTGGCGCAGTTGCAGCACCAGCCCCGAGTCCATCACGTCCTGGCTGGTGGCACCCAAGTGCACGTGGCGCTCGGCCTCGGCGTCCGTCGCGGCGATCCGCTTGCCCAGCGCCTTGACCAGCGGAATCGCCGAGTTGCCGGCGCTGGCGATCGCCTCGCCCAACGCCGCAAAGTCGTACAGGTCCGCACGGCACGCGGCTTCGATGGCCGGCACCGCGCTGGCCGGAATCACCCCCACCCGGGCCTGGGCCCTGGCCAACGCGGCTTCGACGTCGAGCATCGCCTGCACCCGGCCCCGGTCGCAGAACACCTCGCGCATGTCGCGGGCGGTGAAGTAGGCATCGAACAATTGATTGCCCGGTCGTTGCGTCATAAACAGTCCTTGCCGGCGCGGGCCACAGGGGCCCGCGCACAGGGTTTCAGAGATCGTGGTGCAGGTATGCCGCCTGTTTCGGCAGGCGCAGGCTGAACAGGAACGCCACCGCCATCATCACCGTGACGTACCAGTAGAACGAGTTTTCCAAGCCCGCCGACTTCAGGCTCAGGGCCACGTATTCGGCCGAACCGCCGAAGATCGCATTGGCCACCGCATACGCCAGGCCGACGCCGAGGGCGCGGACCTCCGGCGGGAACATTTCGGCCTTCACCAGGCCGCTGATCGAGGTGTAGAAACTGACGATGGCCAGCGCCACGGTGATCAGCACGAAGGCCAGGAACGGGCTGCTGACGCTTTTGAGGCTCAACAGGATCGGCACCGTGAACAGCGTGCCGAGGGCGCCGAACCAGAGCATCGAATTGCGTCGGCCGATCCTGTCCGCCAGCATGCCGAACAGCGGCTGCATGCACATATATAGGAAGAGCGCGCCGGTCATGATGTAACTGGCGGTCTTGGCGTGCATGCCGGCGGTGTTCACCAGGTACTTCTGCATGTACGTGGTGAAGGTGTAGAAGATCAGCGAGCCGCCGGCGGTGTAGCCGAGCACGGTGATGAACGCGGCCTTGTGGTCGCGAAACAACGCGCGAATGCTGCCGGCGTCTTTGTTTTCGCGGCCCTCCTTGCTGGTGGTCTCCTTCAGAGAACGGCGCAGGAACAGCGAGATCAGCGCCGCCGCCGCGCCGACCACGAACGGGATCCGCCAGCCGTAGGCGCGCAATTCATCTTCGCTGAGGAACTGCTGCAGGATCACCACCAGCAGCACCGCCAGCAGTTGCCCGCCGATCAGGGTCACGTACTGGAACGAGGCGAAGAACCCGCGCTGGCCCTTGAGCGCCACTTCGCTCATGTAGGTGGCGGTGGTGCCGTACTCGCCGCCCACCGACAGGCCTTGCAGCAGGCGGGCGAACAGCAGCAGCACCGGCGCCCAGACGCCGATGCTGTTGTAGGTGGGCAGGCAGGCGATGAGCAGCGAGCCGAAGCACATCATCAGCACCGAGATCATCATCGAGTTCTTGCGCCCGTGCTTGTCCGCCACGCGGCCGAAGATCCAGCCGCCGATGGGCCGCATCAGGAAGCCGGCGGCGAACACGCCGGCCGTGTTGACCAGTTGCACCGTCGGGTTGTCGGAGGGGAAGAACGCCGGGGCGAAATAGATCGCGCAGAACGCGTAGACATAGAAGTCGAACCATTCGACGAGGTTGCCGGACGATGCGCCGACAATGGCGAAGATACGCTTGCTGCGCTCTTCGCCCGTGTAAGGGGAGGTCAATGTTGTCATTGTTGTTTACTCTGAGGGGACAGGTGAAAGTCTAGACACACTTCGTAACAGCCCCGTTCCACACCTACATCCGTCACCGGGTTTCCTGATGGGAAATCTCGGTGACGGATCAGTCATGCCTTACCCATGTGGGAGCCAGCCTGCTGGCGATTGCGGTGAATCAGGCCCCAAACCGTTGAATGACACACCCCCATCGCCAACAGGCTGGCTCCTACAGAAGCTGCGGCGGATTCAGTAGTCGAAGAACACCGTCTCGGCCTCGGTGCCCTGCAGGACCACGTTCCACTGGTGAACGCCGCTCGCGTCCGGCCTGGCCAACAGCGTCGCGCGGCGTTCGGCCGGCACGCATTCGAGCAGCGGATCGTTCACGTTCGCCGGATCGCCCTCGAAGTAGATCCGGGTCAGCAGGTGCTTGACCAGGCCACGGGCGAACACCAGCACCACCAGATGCGGCGCCTGGGTCGTGCCCTTAAGGCCCGGCACGGTGCCCGGCTTGATGGTGGTGAAGCGAAAGCGCCCCTCGGCGTCCACCGGCACCCGGCCGAAACCTTCGAAGTGCGGATCCAGCGGTTTGTCCTGCTCGTCCTCCGGGTGGGCGTACTTGCCGGCGGCGTTGGCCTGCCAGACTTCGAGCATGGCGTCATTGACGGTGTCGCCGTTGCCGTCGACGACTTGCCCGGTGATCGCCACGCGCTCGCCCAGGGCGAGTTCGTCGGCGAGTTGCTCACGGTTCAGCCAGGTCAGGCCGATGTGGTAGTACGGCCCGACAGTGTGGGACGTGGTCGCGGTCAGGGTCATCTCATTTCTCCATCGGCGTGGCTTCGCGGCCGCGCAGCACGATGTCCCAGCGGTAAGCGAGGGCGTAGGACGGAATGGTTTTTTCCAGATCGAAAGCGGCGATCAGGCGTTCCTTGGCGCTCGCGTCCGGCACGCAGTTGTAGATCGGGTCGTAGGCCAGCAGCGGGTCGCCGGGGAAATACATCTGGGTGACCAGGCGCGTGAGGATGCTCGGCCCGAACAGCGAGAAATGCACGTGCGCCGGGCGCCAGGCGTTGTGGTGGTTGCCCCACGGGTAGGCGCCGGGCTTGATGGTCTGGAATTCGTAGCGGCCGTCGGCGTCGGTCACGGTGCGGCCGGTGCCGGTGAAGTTCGGGTCCAACGGCGCGTCGTGCAGGTCGCGGGCATGGTTGTAGCGGCCGGCGGCGTTGGCCTGCCAGATTTCCACCAGGATGCCCGGCACCGGCAGGCCGTCTTCGTCCAGCACACGGCCGTGAATGATGATCCGCTCGCCCAATGGCTCGCCGGCGTGCTGCGCGGTCAGGTCGTGATCGTTGTCGCCGACCCGCTCGGCACCGATGGTCGGGCCGGTGATCTCCGACAGCGAATGCGGCAGGAACACCAACGGTTTGGACGGCGCACGCAGGTTGGTGGATTGATAGGTCGGGTGCAGGTACGGCGGCTGGGTGCCTTCCTGCGGACGGCGGTAGCCAGGCTTGTCAGTCATTTCGCTTTCCTCGGTTCTTGTTCGTCAGGGCGCAGGGTCAGACGCGTTCGATGGCCAGGGCCAGACCCTGGCCGACGCCGACGCACATGGTCGCCAGACCTTTGCGGCCGCCGCCCTTCTCCAGCTGATGCAGCGCCGTCAGCACCAGCCGGGCGCCGCTCATGCCCAGCGGATGGCCGAGGGCGATCGCGCCGCCGTTCGGGTTGACCTGCGGCGCATCGTCCGCCAGCCCCAGTTCGCGCAGCACCGCCAGGCCCTGGCTGGCGAACGCTTCGTTGAGTTCGATCACATCGAAATCGCTGACCGCCAGCCCCAGGCGTTCGGTGAGCTTGCGCACCGCCGGCACCGGGCCGATGCCCATCACCCGCGGCGCCACCCCGGCGCTGGCCATGCCCAGCACCTTGGCGCGGGCGGTCAGGCCGTGTTTCTTCACCGCCTCGGCCGAGGCCAGGATCAGGGCCGCCGCACCGTCGTTGACACCCGAGGCGTTGCCGGCGGTGACGGTCTTGTCCGGGCCGTTGACCGGTTTCAGTTTGGCCAGGGCCTCAAGGGTGGTGTCGGCGCGGGGATGCTCGTCCTCGCTGACCACGGTTTCGCCCTTCTTGTGGGCGATCCGCACTTCGACGATCTCTTCGGCGAAGTAACCGGCGGCCTGGGCCGCAGCGGTGCGCTGCTGGCTGCGCAGGGCGAAGGCGTCCTGGTCGGCGCGGGACACCTTATAGTCGTCGGCCACGTTGTCGGCGGTCTGCGGCATCGCGTCCACGCCGTACTGGGCCTTCATCAGCGGGTTGATGAAACGCCAGCCGATGGTGGTGTCCTCCAGTTTCAGGTTGCGCGAGAACGCCGCGTCGGCCTTGCCCATCACGAACGGCGCACGGGACATCGACTCGACGCCGCCGGCGATGGCCAGTTCCATCTCGCCGCTGGCGATGGCGCGGAACGCGGTGCCGATGGCGTCCATGCCCGAGGCGCAGAGACGGTTGAGGGTCACCCCCGGCACGCTGTCCGGCAGGCCCGCCAGCAGCAGCGCCATGCGCGCCACGTTGCGGTTGTCTTCGCCGGCCTGGTTGGCGCAGCCGAGGAACACCTCGTCCAGGGCCGTCCAGTCCACCGACGGGTTGCGTTCCATCAGGGCCTTGATCGGCACGGCGGCCAGGTCGTCGGCGCGCACGGCGGACAGGCCGCCGCCGAACCGGCCGATGGGGGTGCGGATCGCATCGCAGATATAGACGTCGCGCATCAGGCTTCTCCCGGGGCTTGGCCGTGGGCCGCGGCGGTGCGGGCTTCCAGGTCGCGCAGGGCGGTCAGCTCGACGGCGGTCGGCTCGGCGGTGGTGGCCACCTGCTCGGCGAAACGGATCGGCCAGCCGGTGGCGGCGCTCACCTGTTCGCGGGTCACGCCCGGATGCAGCGCGGTCACCACGAACTCGTGGGTGCCGGCCTCCGGTTCCATGATGCACAGGTCGGTGATGATGCCCACCGGCCCGGCGCCCGGCAGCCCCAGACGCTGGCGCGAATCGCCGCCTTCGCCGTGGCCGACCGAGGTGATGAAGTCGAGCTTGTCGACAAACGAGCGCGCAGACTGTTTAAGGATGATCAGCACGCTCTTGGCCGAGCCGGCGATTTCCGGCGCACCGCCGGCCCCCGGCAAGCGCACTTTCGGCTGGTGGTAATCGCCCACCACTGTGGTGTTGATGTTGCCGAAACGGTCGACCTGGGCCGCACCGAGGAAGCCCACATCGATGCGCCCGCCCTGCAGCCAGTAGCGGAAGATCTCGCCGGTTGGCACCACCGTGTCGGCGGTTTCCGCCAGCTCGCCGTCGCCGATGGACAGCGGCAGCACGCTCGGCTTGGCGCCGATCGGGCCGGATTCGTAGATCAGCACCACGTCCGGCGACGAGGTCAGGCGCGCCAGGTTGGCGGCTTTCGACGGCAGGCCGATGCCGACGAAGCACACCGAGCCGTTCTTCAGGCGACGGGCCGCGGCCACGGTCATCATTTCGTTAGTGGTGTAAGTCATTGCTGGGCCTCCGAAGCCGCGGCCAACTTGGCCTGGAACGCGCCGAAGTCAGCGCAGCCATGGATGTATTCGTCGATCCACGCGGTAAACGTCCCACGGTCGCGGGCAATGGGATCCCACGCCTGGTAGAAACGGTTGTCGCGCTCGGTGTAGCCGTGGGCGTAGGACGGGTGCGCGCCGCCCGGCACATGGCAGACCGCGCTCAGGGCCCAGGTCGGCAGGACGCAGGCGTTCATCGGTGCGTTGAGGTCATCGACGATTTCCTCGACGGTGACGATGCAGCGTTTGGCCGCCAGCGCCGCTTCCTTCTGCACCCCGAGGATCCCCCACAGCAGCACGTTGCCCTTTCTGTCGGCCTTCTGCGCGTGGATCACGGTCACGTCCGGGCGCACCGACGGCACCGCCGCCAGCACCTCACCGGTGAACGGGCAGGTCACGCTCTTGATCAGCGGGTTGACCTTCGGCAGGTCGGAACCGGCGTAGGCGCGCAGCACCGCGAATGGCAGGCCGGACGCGCCAGCCACGTAGGCGTTGGCCAGGTCGGCGTGGCTGTGCTCTTCGATTTCGATCGCGTGCGGCCATTGCTTCTCGACCGCGTCGCGCAGACGGTGCAGCGAACCCACGCCAGGGTTGCCGCCCCAGGAAAAGATCAGCTTGCGGGCGCAACCGGCACCGATCAGTTGGTCGTAGATCAGGTCAGGCGTCATCCGCACCAGGGTCAGGTCTTTCTTGCCCTGCCGGATGATTTCATGACCCGCCGCCGTAGGAATCAGGTGGGTGAAGCCTTCGAGCGCGACGGTGTCGCCATCGTTGACGAATTGCTTCACCGCGTCGTGCAGCGAAAGGATCTCGGCCATGGAGCTGGCTCCCGTTCTGTAGTGAATCGCCAGTGATAAAAAGGCGCGAGGTTCGGCGCCGGAGTCACTGAAGATTAAGCCCGTGAAAAACGCCAAACAATCCGATAATCGAGTGAGTGTTCGTTTATCGAACAGATTGTTATCTCGCTAACGATCACTGCCAAAAGCATCGCGAGCAGGCTCGCTCCTACAGAGAAATGCGTTTTCCTGTAGGAGCGAGCCTGCTCGCGAAAGCCGGATCATTCAGTGCTGATTCAAGTCGCATCCGCGTGACTGACCACGCCCTTGATCAGCACCGCCGTGGTGGCCAGCGCCGCCGGAATCACCAGCGCCGTCAGCACTTGCTCGAAGTTCCAGCCCAGCCCCAACAGGGTGGCACCCATCCACGCCCCGAGAATCGCGCCGAACCGGCCGATCCCCAGCATCCACGACACCCCGGTCGCCCGCCCCTGGGTCGGGTAGAACCGCGCCGCCAGCGACGGCATCGCCGATTGCGCGCCGTTCACGCACATGCCGGCCACCAGCACCAGGGTCGCCAGCAGCGTGATATGGCCCAGGCTCTGCCCCACCGCGTAGGCGAACACCCCGGCCAGCAGGTAGAACGTGCCGATGACCTTGTGCGGATTGAACCGATCCATCGCCCAGCCGACGGCCACCGCGCTCAGCACGCCGCCGAACTGGAACAGCGCGCCGATGAACGCGGCCTGCTCCATGCTCGCGCCGCTGTCGCGCATCAGGGTCGGCAGCCAGCTGGTCAGCAGGTACACGATCACCAGGCCCATGAAATAGGTCAGCCACAGCAGCAGCGTGCCGGTGCTGTAGGTGCCGGAGAAGATCACCGCGAACACGTTGCGCGCCTTGACGGTCTTCTGCTCCGGCACGCTGAAGGCCGACGCCTGGGCGACCTGGGCGGGGTCAATCGGCGCCAGGGCCTTGCGCACCTTGTCGGTGCCACGGTTGCGCACCACCAGATACCGCGCCGACTCCGGCAGCCAGGCCATCAGCACCAACGCGAGGATCAGCGGCAGGATCCCGCCGATCAGCAGCAGGCTGTGCCAGCCGAACGCCGGAATCAGCTTGGCCGAAATGAATCCGCCGCCGGCCATGCCGAGGTTGAAGCCGCAGAACATGCTGGTCACCAGCAGCGACTTCTTACGCTCCGGGGTGTATTCGGACAGCAGCGTGGTGGCGTTCGGCATGCCCGCGCCCAACCCTAGGCCGGTGAGGAAGCGCAGCACCAGCAACTGCTCGACGTTGGTGCTGTAGGCCGACGCCAGGCTGAAGGCGCCGAACAGCGCCACTGCCCCGACCAGCACGACCTTGCGCCCGAAACGGTCGGCCAAAGGGCCCGAACCCAAGGCGCCGAACACCATGCCGATCAGCGCGGCGCTCATCACCGGACCCAGGCTGGCGCGGTCGATGCCCCAGTCCTGGGACAGGGCCGGGGCGATGAAGCCCATGGCTGCCGTATCGAGGCCATCGAGGAACACGATCAGGAAACACAGGATCACCACCCGCCACTGATAGCGCGAGATCGGTTGGGCATTGATGAAGGACTGCACGTCGAGGCAGTGCCCCACAGCGGACTGAGGCTGGTTCATTGTTTTTATTCCACGCAAAAAACGCAGTCGAACGGAGGCCGGCCGAAGAGCGGCACGGTCATGAGAATAGAAGGCTGGAGTCAGGGCGTTGCGTCAGGCCCGGCAACACGGGCGAGAACGGCGACAGTCGGGAAACGTGCGCATGGGAGGTTGCCTCTTGTCATTATTATCAGAGGCGTCAACGGCCGGCCGGAGAAGGCCTGTGCCGGATGACGCTGCCGCGACATTAATGATCCGGGGGAATGAGCGTCAATTCGATAAACGCAACTCTGTGCGTTTATCGAACAGCTTCCTCAGGCGAACAATTGCGCACTGAGGTCGCGGCTGGCGCTCAGCAGGCCTGGCAGGAAGCGTTGCTCAAGCTCGGTGCGGCTGACGCGCCCCGCGTGGGTGCTGACGTTGAGCGCGGCCACCACCTGGCCCGAGGCGTCGTACACCGGCACCGCGATCGAACGCAGGCCCTGCTCCAGTTCCTGGTCGACGATGCACCAGCCCTGGCGCCGCACTTCCTGCAGGCATTCGAGCAAGGTTTCGGGGGTGTGCAGCGTGCGGCTGGTCTTGGCCACCAGCTCCGCGTGGTCGAGGTATTCGCGCAGCGAGGTGTCGTCCAGCGCCGCCAGCAGGATCCGGCCCATGGAGGTGCAGTACGCCGGCAGCCGCCCGCCCACCGACAGATCCACCGAAATCAGCCGCTGGGTGGTGGCCGACCGGGCGATGTAGAGGATGTCGTCACCCTCCAGCGTGGCCATGTTGCAGGCCTCGTGCAGTTGCTCGCTCATGCGGTCGAGGTACGGCTGGGCCGAGACCGCCAGCGGCGTCGAGGACAGATAGGCGTGGCCGAGGGTCAACACCTTGGGCAGCAGCGAGTAGGTGCGGCCGTCGGTGGTGGCGTAACCGAGCTTGATCAACGTGTGCAGGCAACGGCGCACGGCGGCGCGGGGGATTTCCGTGCGGTGGCTGATCTGGGCGATGGTCAGATGGCGCTTGCGCTCCTGGAACGCCTGCACCACCGCCAGGCCCCGGGCCAGCGAGGTCATGAAATCCGGATCGCCGGTCATGGCCTGGATGCGCTTGGCCGGCGAGGCGACGATCGGCGGTGCCACCGAGGTGAAGGAGTTGCGCATTTGATCGTTCATGTCCGGTTCTCAATATTTCGCGGGGCAACGGCCATACAAGCGGCCCGCCGGCCGATGCACAAGCGGGGGGTCGTCAATATTGGGCGATTATCGAACCGGCGACCGATAATCGCAATCGCCCTCTGCGCGCTCCTGATCGGCCGCAACGGTCGCCTTGAACTTGGAGCACTCGTTGAGTGCGAACCTTAGTTGTCCGGCTTAATGACGCCAAAATCACACCGCCGGCCATCGCCGCGACAACTACCGATAAAAAATGTCAGTCACAAAACAATCATGCCCGCGCAACCGTTTTTAACTTGCCGAAGATAGTCAATCCCGAATCGGCCGCTATAATGCAACTCAGTGACGCCGCGCCTTTAGTTGCCGACGGCGTCGCCCGCCGACGCGATGTCCATCGCCGTCGGCCCCGGCCAGCGCCTGATGCCCGTTATCCATACACCGCCAGCGCGCTCGCTGAACCCGGAAACTGATGCTGCGTCAGTTTTAATCTGGTGCCGTAGCCGCCTGCAACATGGAAGTCCCGAGCGTTCTGCCGACAACACCGTCGCCTGTTCAGGCCGGTTGCCCTCGGCGGACTCGCTTGAGTGATTCGTTGCTGTGCGTTTCACCAGACATTCATCTCAACTCAAACAGGTAGCACTGTGACGAAAGACGAACTGCGCGCGGAACTTGAGCGCCAGGAACAACGTTACAAGGAAGTTTACGGCGGGGAAGTCACCACCTACGCCGCCCAGCCCGAACCGGAACGCAAACCCTGGCGCAAACGCGCCACCGTTCAGGATCAGGTCTTCCAGCAAGAACTGCAGAAAATGGAAAAGGAACTCAAAGCCGAAGAGCCATGAGCCTTTGGCATTGACTTGTCCAAGGGTTTGCGTCGACACCGGTTACAAGCGCGGTGCCACGACGATGCCTTGCGCGCCCGCTACCCGCGGGCAGCGGCCTAACCGTTCCGTCCTACAGCGGAAACGACGGGCCTGACCCGTTTCAGAGATATTTCACACAAGCGTTCGAGGCCTCCGCGCCTTGGCCATGACGCTTGCAGATGAGCCATTTATTCAATCAAATCAAGCACTTGCAAAACCCTGCAAAACGCTCGGACTTTGCCGCCTGATACAAATTAATTCGTTGAAGAATGTTACCGATGAGCAGGTAGGGGATCGATTTCCGGTCTTTTCTGGCATAATCGCGCCCCCTTATGACCGGGCCAGAAAACCTTCATGATCGATTTATTCAGCGGACTGGATGCCTGGGTGCTTGTGAGCCTCTTGCTCGCCCTGACATTTGTCCTCGCCTTCGAGTTCATCAATGGATTTCATGACACCGCCAACGCGGTAGCCACTGTGATCTACACCAAAGCGATGCCGCCGCACCTGGCGGTGTTCTTCTCGGGGGTGTTCAACTTCCTCGGCGTGCTGCTGGGCGGGGTCGGCGTGGCGTATGCCATCGTCCACCTGCTGCCGGTGGAACTGCTGATCAACGTCAACACCGGCCACGGCCTGGCCATGGTGTTCTCGCTGCTCGCGGCCGCCATCGCCTGGAACCTGGGCACCTGGTACTTCGGTATCCCGGCCTCCAGCTCCCACACCCTGATCGGTTCGATCCTCGGCGTCGGCCTGGCCAATGCCCTGATCAACGACATTCCGCTCGCGGACGGGGTGAACTGGCAGAAGGCGATCGACATCGCCGCCTCGCTGGTGTTCTCGCCGATGGCCGGTTTCCTGGTCGCGGCCCTGGTGCTGATCGGCCTGAAATGGTGGCGCCCGCTGTCGAAGATGCACAAGACGCCGGAGCAGCGCCGCAAGATCGACGACAAGAAGCACCCGCCGTTCTGGAACCGCCTGGTGCTAGTGATCTCGGCCATGGCCGTGAGCTTCGTGCACGGCTCCAACGACGGCCAGAAAGGCATCGGCCTGATCATGCTGGTGCTGATCGGCATCGTCCCGGCGCAGTTCGTGCTCGACCTGAACAGCACCACCTACCAGATCGAGCGCACCCGCGACGCCACCCTGCACCTGAGCCAGTTCTACAAGCGCAACGCCGATTCCCTGGGCGAGTTCCTGGCCCTGGGCAAGAGCGTTGAAGGCGACCTGCCGGAGAAGTTCCGCTGCAACCCGCAGCAGACCGAACCGACCATCTCCGCCCTGCTCGACACCCTCAAGGGCGTGGCGGACTACCATTCGCTGTCGTCGGAAAGCCGCATCGAAGTGCGCCGCTACCTGCTCTGCCTGGACGACACCGCGAAGAAGGTCGCCAAGCTGCCAGGCCTGCCGGCCCGTGAAAAGGCCGACCTGGACAAACTGCGCAAAGACCTGACCACCACCACCGAGTACGCCCCGTTCTGGGTGATCCTGGCGGTCGCCCTGGCCCTGGGCCTGGGCACCATGATCGGCTGGAAGCGTGTGGTGCTGACCATCGGCGAGAAGATCGGCAAGCAAGGCATGACCTACGCCCAAGGCATGTCCGCCCAGATCACCGCCGCGTGCATGATCGGCATGGCCAACATCTTCAGCCTGCCGGTGTCCACCACCCACGTGCTGTCCTCGGGCGTGGCCGGCACCATGGTCGCCAACAAGAGCGGCCTGCAGAGCGGCACCGTGCGCACCATCCTGCTGGCCTGGGTACTGACCCTGCCGGCCACCGTGGCACTGTCGGCCGGACTGTTCTGGCTGGCGTCCAAGGCGCTGGGCAGCTGATCGTCACAGGTGTTGAAGAAGGCGTGATCCGAGAGGGTCACGCCTTTTTTGTTGCCTGAGGGGGCGGTCAGGTGGAGGGGGTTGGCTGGCAGGGCGTCATCGCCAGCAGGCTGGCTCCCACAGTTGGATCGGGTGGGGTCAGGTAGAGATTGGTCGGCTGTCAGGCCGTCATCGCTGGCAAGCCAGCTCCCACAAGGATTGAGGTGGTCTGGGAGAGGTTGGTCAGCTGTCATGCCGTCATCGCCAGCAGGCTGGCTCCCACAGTTGGATTGGGGGCAGTCAGGGAGAGATTGGTCGGCTGTCAGGCCGCCATCGCGTGCTTCTCAAAAGGCCGAGTGTCAGCTCGCCTAGCTTTTGATCTTGATCTGCCGGCCCCTTCGGAAGGCTGAGCGGAGGGGTTCATCCGGGGGTGGGCGCGCAGCGCCGTTTGGCGCAGCCAAACACATCGGAAGGAGGTGCAGCGAAGCAAACCGTAGCCGATGCCCCCGGATGAATCCCGGAGCGAAGGAACCCCGAGCCTCAGCGAGGGGCCGAACGCCGGGGCCAGCGTTTTTGGTTACTTTTTTGGCGTCTGAAAAAAGTGACCCGCCGTAAGGGCGGAACCCTAAGCCGCCGTTACCGCAGAAACGGATATGTACTCAACCAAACCGTAGCCTGGTCGGCCCAAAAGCCGCCAAGACCAACCCCTAAAAAACCGCAGGCAAAAAAAAGGGCAACCGAAGTTGCCCAAAATGCCTTGCGTGCTCATGAATCCAAAAGGACCTACGGTTTTTTGCGTTTATTCGCATCCTTCCAGATAAAAATTCCAAACCCTGCAAAAAACACAACCATGAGGCCAACGGTCAGGACGCCGGCAAACACCACGTTATCGAAAAACATGACACTGGCCTCCTGGCCCCTGCTCTGTTGCGATGGAGCTAAGTTAACCAATCGGACGGGGGGAGAAATTGACCGGGATCAATGCCGGTCGATGCGCGGGGGGAAGGAAGGGGAATAAATGACCTGCATCAACGGATGCAGGGGAGATCAGCGCTTTTTCGGTTTGTTTTTCGGCTTTTTCTTGGCTTTGCCCAACGGCATCGCCTGTTCGAAAGCCTGGCGCACTTCGTTCAGGCGCTTGTCGTTGAGGTCGTGAACCCGCTTGGCGCGTTCGGCGTTGAGGTCGATCAGCTTGTCGTCTTGGCTCATGGCGTTCGGTGCATGGGTGGAAGGATCGCAACTGCCGCGTCAACGACAGGACTGCGCCCATGATGCGGCCTGGCGTCGGCGCTGACCAGAGCCCGCAGCGCATGAACCTCGACAATTGATGTACCGCCCGGGTCAGATCTCGATGTCGACCCACAGCCCCTGGCGCGGCTGGTCTTCCATCAGCGGCACCACCGGCACGGTGTTGTCGGCGTTGAGTTCGGTGCCGGGCACGGCCAAGTGCTCCTCAGGATCCTCGTCGGCCTCGCGCCGGCGGCGGTCGCGCTCCTGCTGGCGGCGCTGCTCCTCGCGCAGCAGCAGGCCGTCCTCTTCCGGATCGCGCTTTTGCAGGTCGATGGTGCTTTCGTTGGAGCTTTCCTGCACCGGCACCACCGGAGGGATGTCCGGCCGCTGGCGGATCGGATCCTGCTGGGAAGTGATCGGCACGGCGCTCAGGGGGAGCATCGGTGGCAGCATATGAAGGGTCTCCTGTCAGCAGGCTATCGGCGGCACCCGGCACGCCTTGAGCCACCGGTCGAAAACTTGTGACCGGATCGGCATCGAACAGTGCCGCCGGCGTCCGCGAATCCGATGCATGACCTACGCTTCCCTCAGTTTGCCGCTGGCAGCTAAAAGCCGGGCACGGCTCCTAATCCTTTGGCCTCGGAGCCTCATTCCGTTAAGATAGCCCGCTTTTTCAAGGTGGGAGTCAGGCAGCATGGCGCAGCAGTATCAACCGGGGCAACGCTGGATCAGTGACAGCGAAGCAGAGCTTGGTTTAGGCACCGTTCTGGCACAGGACGGCCGCTTGTTGACCGTGCTTTACCCGGCCACTGGCGACACCCGCCAGTACGCGCTAAGGAATGCGCCCCTGACCCGCGTACGCTTTTCGCCGGGCGACACCATCACCCACTTCGAAGGCTGGAAGATGACCGTGCGCGAAGTCGAGGACGCCAACGGCCTGCTCGTCTACCACGGCCTCAACGGGCAGAACGAAGCGGTCACCCTGCCGGAGACCCAGCTGTCGAACTTCATCCAGTTCCGTCTGGCCAGCGACCGCCTGTTCGCCGGGCAGATCGACCCGCTGTCGTGGTTCTCCCTGCGCTACAACACCCTGGAACACACCAGCCGCCAGTTGCAGTCCACCCTTTGGGGCCTGGGCGGCTCCCGGGCGCAACCGATCGCCCACCAGCTGCACATCGCCCGTGAAGTCGCCGACCGCATCGCGCCGCGGGTACTGCTGGCGGACGAAGTGGGCCTGGGCAAGACCATCGAAGCCGGCCTGGTGATCCACCGTCAGTTGCTGTCGGGCCGCGCCAACCGCGTGCTGATCCTGGTGCCGGAGAACCTCCAGCACCAATGGCTGGTGGAGATGCGCCGCCGCTTCAACCTGCAGGTCGCGCTGTTCGATGAAGAGCGCTTCATCGAGAGCGATGCCGCCAACCCGTTCGAAGACACCCAACTGGCGCTGGTTGCGCTGGAATGGCTGGTCGACGACGAAAAGGCCCAGGACGCCCTGTTCGCCGCCGGCTGGGACCTGATGGTGGTCGACGAAGCGCACCACCTGGTCTGGCACGAAGACAAGGCCAGCCCCGAGTACGCGCTGGTCGAGCAATTGGCCGAAGTGATTCCCGGCGTGCTGCTGCTCACCGCCACCCCGGAGCAACTGGGCCAGGACAGCCACTTCGCCCGCCTGCGCCTGCTGGACCCGAACCGTTTCCACGACCTGGCCGCCTTCCGCGCCGAGAGCGACAACTATCGCCCGGTGGCCGAAGCCGTGCAGGAACTGCTCGACAAGGGCCGCCTCTCGCCCGCCGCGCACAAGACCATCCATGACTTCCTCGGCGCCGAGGGCGAAGCGCTGCTCGCCGCCGTCAACGACGGCGACAGCGAAGCCAGCGCCCGCCTGGTGCGCGAGCTGCTCGACCGCCACGGCACCGGCCGCGTGCTGTTTCGCAACACCCGCGCCGCCGTGCAAGGGTTCCCGGAGCGCAAGCTGCATCCGTACCCGCTGCCGTGCCCGGATCAATACCTCGAACTGCCGTTGGGCGAACACGCCGAGCTGTACCCGGAAGTCAGCTTCCAGGCCCAGCCGGACGCCGGCGAAGAGGAACGCTGGTGGAAATTCGACCCGCGCGTCGAGTGGCTGATCGACCAGCTGAAGATGCTCAAGCGCACCAAGGTGCTGGTGATCTGCGCCCACGCCGAAACCGCGATGGACCTGGAAGACGCCCTGCGCGTGCGTTCCGGCATCCCGGCCACGGTGTTCCATGAAGGCATGAGCATCCTGGAGCGTGACCGCGCCGCCGCCTACTTCGCCGACGAAGAGTTCGGCGCCCAGGTGCTGATCTGCTCCGAGATCGGCAGCGAAGGCCGCAACTTCCAGTTCTCCCACCACCTGGTGCTGTTCGACCTGCCGTCGCACCCGGACCTGCTGGAACAGCGCATCGGCCGTCTGGACCGGATCGGCCAGAAGCACGTCATCGAGCTGCACGTGCCGTACCTGGAGACCAGCCCGCAGGAGCGCCTGTTCCAGTGGTATCACGAGGCGCTGAACGCGTTCCTCAACACCTGCCCGACCGGCAACGCCCTGCAGCATCAGTTCGGCCCGCGCCTGCTGCCGCTGCTGGAAGAGGCCGACGACGGCCAGTGGCAAGCCCTGATCGACGAGGCGCGCACCGAGCGCCAGCGCCTGGAAGCCGAACTGCACACCGGTCGCGACCGTCTGCTGGAGCTCAACTCCGGCGGCGCCGGCGAAGGCGAGGCGCTGGTCGAGGCGATCCTGGAGCAGGACGACCAGTTCACCCTGCCGATCTACATGGAAACCCTGTTCGACGCCTTCGGCATCGACAGCGAAGACCATTCGGAAAACGCCCTGATCCTCAAGCCGAGCGAGAAGATGCTCGACGCCAGCTTCCCGCTGGGCGACGACGAAGGCGTGACCATCACCTACGACCGCAACCAGGCGCTGTCGCGCGAAGACATGCAGTTCATCACCTGGGAACACCCGATGGTGCAGGGCGGCATGGATCTGGTGCTGTCCGGCTCGATGGGCAACACCGCCGTGGCGCTGATCAAGAACAAGGCGCTCAAGCCCGGCACCGTGCTGCTGGAACTGCTCTACGTCAGCGAAGTGGTCGCCCCGCGCGCCCTGCAACTGGGCCGTTACCTGCCGCCGGCCGCCCTGCGCTGCCTGCTGGACACCAACGGCAACGACCTGGCGGCGCGGGTGTCGTTCAACACCCTCAACGACCAGCTGGAAAGCGTGCCCCGCGCCAGCGCCAACAAGTTCATCCAGGCCCAGCGCGACCAGCTGACGCCACGGATCAACGCCGGTGAAGACAAGATCGCCCCGCGCCACGCCGAGCGCGTGGCCGAGGCCCGCCGTCGCCTGGCGGCGGACACCGACGAAGAACTGGCGCGCCTGACCGCGTTGCAGGCGGTCAACCCGAGCGTGCGCGACAGCGAACTGGTCGCCCTGCGCAAGCAGCGCGAGGAAGGCCTGGCGATGCTGGACAAGGCCGCCCTGCGCCTGGAAGCGATCCGGGTGCTGGTGGCGGGCTGATCCACCCTGCCCTCCGGCAAAAAACGAAAAGGCCCGCAGCGATGCGGGCCTTTTTGTTTGCCTGTCGGATTTTCAGGCGCTGCGGACGGCCGCATCGCCAGCAGGCTGGCTCCCACAGCCTGAACGGCGTTCCAATGGGAGAGCCCGCCTGCCGGCGAAAGCGATCACGCCGTCGCCGCCTCAGCCTGCGGCACCACCGCCGCCAGCCCCGTCTTCATCCGCTGGGCGTCGCTCACAAAGCACCGCGCCGCCAGGAACAGGAACACCATCGTCAGGAACAACGCCACCGGGATCAGGTACATCGCGTCATGCAGGCCGACGGCCTTGAACGCTTCGCTCATTTCCCCCGCGCCCGCCGCCAGCATCGCCGACTGCGCAAAATGATCCGACAAGGCTCCCACCACCACCGGCCCAAGGCCCCCGCCCAACAGGTACAGTCCGGCGAAGAACAGCGCCATCGCCGTGGCCCGCAGGCGTGGTTCGATCACGTCCTGGATCGCTGTGTAGACGCAGGTGTAGAAGTTGTAGGCAAACAGCCAGCCGACACTGAACACCGCCACGAACACGCCGATCTCGATGCGCCCGGCATGCAGCGCCCAGGCCGTGCACAGGGTGGAAACGATCAGGCTGAACCCGGCGAACAGCAACCGACCGTTGGCCACCCGCTGGTGGATCTTGTCGGCGACCCAGCCGCCGAGGGTCAGGCCGATGAGCCCGGTGACGCCGACGATCAGCCCGGTGGCGACCGCCGCCTCCTGCAGCGGCATCAGGAAATAGCGCTGCAGCATCGGCACCAGAAACGAGTTGCAGGCGTAGGTGGCGAAGTTGAAGCACAGCCCGGCCATCACCAGCCACAGGAAGGTCGGCACCGCCAGCACCCGGCGGATCGGCCTGTCGACGGGCGCCTGCGACACCTGCACGGTCTCCGCCGCGCCGCGCTTGGGTTCCTTGATGAAGAACATGAACACCGCCAGAACCAGCCCCGGCACCGCCGCGATGAAGAACGGCGCGCGCCAGCTGTCGAAGGCCTTGACCATCGCGCCGATGGTGAAGAACGCCAGCAGCAGCCCCAGCGGCAGGCCCAGCATGAAAATGCCCATGGCCCGCGCCCGGCGGTGGGCAGGGAACAGATCGCCGATCAGCGAGTTGGCGGCCGGCGCATAGCTGGCCTCGCCGATGCCGATGCCCATGCGCACCAGCAGGAAACTCCAGAAGCTACCGACCATGCCGTTGACCGCCGTCAACGCGCTCCAGGCCGCCAGGCCCCAGCCCATCAGTTTGCTGCGCGAGCCGGTGTCGGCCATGCGCCCCAGCGGCAGGCCGGCGATGGCGTAAACGATGGTGAAGGCGGTGCCGACGATCCCCAGCTGAAAATCGCTGAGGTGCCATTCCATGCGGATCGGTTCGATGATGATCGCCGGAATGGTGCGGTCGAAGAAGTTGAACAGATTGGCCAGGAACAGCAGGAACAGAATGCGCCAGGCATTCGCCGCTTGGGTCGAGTGCTGCATGGGTCCGCCTCTTTTATTGTTATGTGGGCTGCACGGCCGACGCGTTCAAGCCCGGAACCTGCAATCTAGTCAGCCGTTCGGCGGATGTCTGTGATCATTCGCCGGCCTGATACCGGGCCATGGCGATGTTACGAAACGTAAGCCCTTGAATTGCCTGAAATCCCCCGGAAACCGGGGCTTTTGCGGCAAAATCCGGCAACGAAAAAATACTTTTGCGCCCCCCTTCCCAAGTCTGCGGCGAAGCCTAGAATAGCCGCCGGATCCGTCCGGATCCTCCCCATCCCTCCTTTGATGCCTGACCATGTCCGAAGCCAGTCCGTGTCTGAATTGCGGTGCCTGCTGTTCCCATTTCCGCGTGTCCTTTTTCTGGGGCGAGTGCGCCTCGGCCGGCGGAACGGTGCCTGACGAGCTGGTGACGCAGATCAGCCCCAGCCGGGTGGCGATGAACGGCACGGACTGCAAGTCGCCCCGCTGCACCGCGCTGGTCGGCGAGGTGGGCAGCACGGTGCACTGTTCGATCTACGAGCAGCGCTCCAGCCCTTGCCGGGAGTTCGAGTCGTCCTGGGAAAACGGCGAACAGAACACCGACTGCGACAAGGCCCGCGCCCGCTTCGGCCTGCCGCCGCTGGAGCCGCACTGGGCGCAGACGCCTTACGAACAGAGCGCCTGAGCCTCAGTCCCGCTCGCTATCGCTCCGTTGGCTATTGTTCCGTTGGCTATTGTTCCGTTGGCTATAGTCCCGTTCGCTATGACGCTAATGCCGAAATCATTAGCGCCAATGTGCCACTACCGCATTCGCCCCACATTCGGCCTCTATACTCCAGTCGTTCGTCTGCGTTCATGACGCGGCCGGAACGCACTCGGGACGCACTCAGAGACGGGGCATGCTATGGAGTGGCTTGGTTTACAGTTCGTTGCCGAGTTGCCGCAGAGCGGGCAGGTCATCCTCAATTGCACACATGACGCCTTGCTGGTGCTGGTGGCCTACCTCGTCGCCTGCGCGGCGAGCTTCGCCACCCTCGACATGGCCGAACGGGTCGGGCACGCCGAAGATCCGGCCTCGCAGCGCTTCTGGCGCTGGATCGGCGCCCTGTGCCTGGCCGGCGGCATCTGGGCCATGCACTTCATCGGCATGCTGGCGTTCCAGGCGCCGATCGACATCCAGTACGACCTGCCCGTCACGCTGTTTTCCCTGCTGATCGCGCTCTTCGCCTCGTGGCTGGCGATGCACACCCTGAGCGAGGCGCAACCGAGCCTGCTGCAATACCTCAAGACCGCCGTCGTCATCGGCCTGGGCATCGCCGGCATGCATTACGTCGGCATGGCGGCCATGCGCTCCGCCGCCACGGCCTGGTACGACCCCACCCTGTTCACGGTGTCGATCCTGATCGCCATCGGCGCCAGCTTCGCCGCATTGTGGGTGGCCGGCCGCCTGCGCGACGGCGCCGGCCTGTACCTGCAACTGCTCAAGTACGCGGCGGCGCTGATCCTCGGCGCCGGCATCCTGAGCATGCACTTCACCGGCATGGCCGCCCTGCAACTGGTGCTGCCGGAGAACAGCCTGCCGGCGTTGCCGCCGCAGTCCGGGCACATGCAACTGGGTCTCACGGTGGCGCTGATCACCCTGCTGATCCTCGGCAGCGCCATCAGCGCGGCGCTGGCCGACAAGAAACTGCAGCACAAGGAAAACGACCTGCGCCGGGTCAACACCCTGCTCACCCAGCTGGACCAGGCGCGCATGTCATTGCAGCAGGTGGCCAACTACGACGCGTTGACCAACCTGATCAACCGCCGCGGCTTCAATCAGATCTTCGCCGAAAAGCTCAGCCAGAAGACCAAGGAAGGCGGAATGCTGGCGGTGATGTTCCTCGACATCGACCATTTCAAGCGCATCAACGACAGCCTCGGCCACGACGCCGGCGACGAGCTGCTCAAGGTCATCGCCCGGCACATAAAAGGATCGGTGCGCAGCCATGAGGACGTGGTCGCCCGGTTCGGCGGCGACGAATTCTGCATCCTCATCGGCCTGCGCGACCGTGAGGAGGCGCGCAACCTGGCCCAGCGCATCATGCACAAGATGAAGGAGCCGATCGAACTGGCCGGGCGGCGGATGGTGATGACCACCAGCATCGGCATCAGCCTGTTCCCGGAGGACGGCACCACCTGCGAAGAGCTGCTCAAGCACGCGGACCTGGCGCTGTACCAATCCAAGGGCGCCGGGCGCAACGGCCTGCACTTCTTCAACGCCAACCTGAAGAACCGCGCCACCCTGGAACTGCAGCTGGAAGAGGAACTGCGCCTGGCCCTGCGCGAGGAGAACGGCCTGACCCTGCATTACCAGCCGATCCTCGAGCTGCGCAGCGGCCGGGTCACCAAGCTTGAGGCGCTGGTGCGCTGGCAACATCCGGTGCACGGCCTACTGACCCCGGACCGGTTCATCGCCATCGCCGAGACCAACGGCCTGATCGCCGAGCTGGACAACTGGGTGCTGCGCAAGGCCTGCGAAGACCTGGGCGAGTTGTCCCGCCACGGCTGCGACGAACTGAAGATCGCGTGGAACTGCTCGCCGCTGAACCTGGCGCGGGAAGAGCTGGCCGACGAGATCGAAACCGCCCTGCGCACCGCCGGGGTCTCACCCGAACGGCTGGAGCTGGAGGTCACCGAAAACGCCTTGATGGGCAACATCGCCAACACCCTGGTGCTGCTGCGCCAGATCCGCGCCCTCGGCGTGTCGCTGTCGATCGACGACTTCGGCACGGGCTACTCGTCGCTGGCCTACCTCAAGCGCCTGCCGCTGAACACTCTGAAGGTCGACCGCTCGTTCATCCTCGACATCCCCAAGGCCACCGCCGACATGGAGATCGTCCAGGCGATCATCGTCATGGCCCACACCCTTCACTTGCAGGTGGTCACCGAAGGCGTGGAAAGCCTGGAGCAATACGAATTCCTGGAGCGCTCGGGCTGCGATTTCATCCAGGGCTACCTGCTCAGCCGCCCGGTGCCGCTGAGTGAACTGCGGCCGGTGCTGGAGGAAATCGACCAGCGCAAGCACGCCCACACGGTCAATCCGCTGAGTCGGGCCCACGGTACATCTGCACCAGTGTCGCTGGATCCTGCTGCAAAAAGCCCTGGCTCCCATGCAGGCGCATCAGTTGTGCGGCCAATCCGCTGAGCGGCGTGGCCGAACCGGTCTCCCGGGAAAACTTCACTGCCGTGTCCAGATCTTTGAGCAGCGTGCGCACGTGCCACTTCACCGGCTCGAAGCGGCTGGCGGCCATCTGCGGGGCGAGGATCTGCAACGGCTTGGAATCGGCGAACCCGCCGGCCAGGGCTTCGGCGATCAGGCCCGCATCCACCCCGGCACTTTCGGCCAGCGCCACCACTTCGGCGATCACCAGGGCATTGCAGGCCACGATCATCTGGTTGCAGGCCTTGGTCACCTGGCCTGCGCCGACGCCGCCCATATGGGTCACGCGCTGGCCCAGGCTCATCAGCGCCGGGCGCACCCGCTCAAGGTCCGCCGCCTCGCCGCCGACCATGATCGCCAGGCTGCCGGCCTCGGCGCCGGCCACCCCGCCGGACACCGGCGAATCGAGCCAGCCCATGCCGGTGCGGCCACGGAGCTCGGCGGCCATCTCGCGGGTGGCGGTGGGCTCCAGGCTGGAGAAGTCCACCAGCAACTGACCGCCCTTCGCGCCTTCGGCGATGCCCGCCGGGCCGAACACCACCTCGCGCACCACCGCCGTGTCGGCCAGGCACAGCATCACCACATCGGCCTGAGCGCACAGTTCGGCGGGGGTCGCCACCTGCCGGGCGCCGGCTTCCACCAGCGGCGCGCATTTGGCCGGGTTGCGATTCCACACCGTCAGCGGATAGCCCGCGGCCAGCAGCCGCCGGCACATCGGCAGGCCCATCAGGCCGATCCCGGCGAACCCCAACGAAGGTAGCGTTGACATCATTTAGCCTCCTTTTTATTAAAGATCGCCGAATCATGGCCGATCCATCATCAATCAGGAAAGGATTCCCCCGGACGACACCCAGGCCAACGGCCCGGAATCCGGGCCAAACACGCGCAGCAAACAGACGCGAGATTCCATTCCGTGAGGTTCGGCGACAGCGGTCGCCGGGCCAACCAGTCCAGGTAAATGGCGCCCAATGACTTCCAAGAACAATCCGGCCACTGCGGTATCCGATCTGACCCTGAGCCCGGCGGCGAACAGCCCGTCGCCATCGCCGTCGAAGCCATTGCCACCCTCGCGTCCGCTGGGCACCCAGCAGTACCTGTACTTCACCGAAACCAACACCGACCGCATCCTCGACAACCTCGACGGCCTGCGTGACCTGGTGTTCCCGCGCCCGCCGCACCTGGAAGGCGACAACGAACAGCACAACGACCAGGAATTCCCGTCGGTGTGCCTGATCGGCCTGGGCCGCTGCGGCTCCAACATCGCCCTGGACGTGGCGGAGCTGGTGTACAACGCGCGCAAGTTCTACCTCAACGAATTCAACAACGAGGACCGGGCCGTCGACCGCCGCCTGGCCGACAAGGGCTACAGCCCGGCCCAGTGGATCCGCACCAACCTGCGGATCGGCCCGAACAAGGCCAGCAAACCGGTGTTCCTGGTGGAGCCGCTGGTGATGCTCGGCGACCTGGACAAGGACATCGCCGGGCGCATCCGCTTCTCGCGCAAGGGCGAGAAGACCGGGTTCCTGCGCGACTACAGCAAGATGAAGATCATGGACCTGTCCGAAGTCCACGCCGGCGGCGCGGGCAACGCACCGATCCTGGGCCAGTACCTGGCCAAGATCATCCTGAACAAGGACACCCAGCGCTTCTCCAGCCCCGACTGGAAAATGATCCACTCGTACCTGATCGACAGCTGCGGCATCAAGGCCAACCAGTCGCGCCTGTACTTCTCGATCTTCAGCGCCGGCGGCGGCACAGGCTCCGGCATGGCCTCGGAATTCGGCCTGGCCCAGCAGCACTCGTACATGAACAAGACGTTCGACACCAAGCCGATGGACGAGCACGACGGCAAGAGCGGCCACTCGTTCGTGTTCGAGCCGATCTTCACCAGCGGCATTTGCGTGCTGCCGAACATCTCCGACCACCGCAGCGAAATGTCCGAAGCGTTGCACATCAACGCCGGCCGCCTGCTGTGCAAGTACCTGTCGGAAGAATGGGATTTCTCGTACAACTTCGCCAACGAAGACAGCAGCGAAGCCAGCGTCATGGGCCGCATCCGCCCTTGGAACGCCATGATGCTGATCTCCAACGACATCATGCGTTACGCCGAAGAGAACGATGACGGCAACATCCAGAACATTGACGTCAATGCGATGGAGAAGCACGCCAACCAGTACATCTCGCAGCAGATCTTCAACATCCTGACGGCGCAGGCGGTGACCACCGACTACGACCAGAACTACTTCCGCCGCGCCGGCATCGACATCGGCGAGACCATCCGCCTGGACGCCAACGACCTGTTCATGAGCCTGGCGGGCCCTGTGGCCATCGCCTACGCCGAGTCCGTGGTGCCGGAGACCCCGCCGCCGAGCAGCGACAAGTTCAAGGTGTTCGACAAGGAGCCGCAGCGCCTGAACATCGACGACCTGTTCTTCCGCTCCATCGACCTGCCGCACTTCAACAAGGTCACCCAGGCCATCGAAGGCATCAGCCTGCTGCCGATCGAGTCCAAGCGCTACCGCGCCTCGCTGGAGCAGTACAAGAACTCCGGCTACGACGCGGCGGCCCTGCACGACCTGCACTTCTTCAAGAACTGCTCGTCGGTGGTCTCGATCGTCTCGCTGCCCAAGGACTACAAGCTGTCGTACATGGACCTGAACCGGTTGAAGACCCACCTCAACAGCCTGTTCCCCAACACCACGCTCAAACGCTACGCGCTGGTGATCGGCGCCTCGGCCAACTTGTCGCTGACCACCCTGATCGCCAAGAGCCCGTGCCTGTCGGACGACTTCCTGACCCTGATCGTGGCGTTCATCAAGCGTTGCTTCGCGAAGAACCCGTACCGCTTCGACGAGACCCTGGACAACTCGATCC
Organism: Pseudomonas sp. R25(2017); assembly: GCF_002112565.1. Taxonomy (NCBI): domain Bacteria; kingdom Pseudomonadati; phylum Pseudomonadota; class Gammaproteobacteria; order Pseudomonadales; family Pseudomonadaceae; genus Pseudomonas; species Pseudomonas sp. R25(2017). The sequence goes on along the minus strand of NZ_NEHZ01000008.1, from coordinate 238,905 downwards.
TGGACTTCATCGTCCACGAGGACTTCGACGAAGACCGCATCGACGACCTGCTCAACGAATTCGAGAACCCGGCGAAGATCCTCGACACCAACTGGTACGCGATCAAACCGATGTACGAGAAGAAGTACCGCGAGCTGATCAACGACAAAGAGAAGTTCGTCTCGATCAACGACATCCGCCTTTCCCGCGATTGCGTGAAGAAAGCGATCAAGTACCTGCGCGAGATCTACCGTCACCGGATCGGCAAGACCAAAGTCATCTCGCTCAACAGCCATACCGGGCGCACCTACTCGGCCTGACTACAGACCGAGTTGCCCCCTTCGCCGGCAAGCCGGCTCCCACAAGATCCAGGTGAACACCATTATTGTGAGCGCCACCAAACCTGTGGGAGCTGGCTTGCCAGCGATGGGGCCAGAAAACACCCTCAAAATTTCAGCCCTTCAAACATCCAGAAACAATTGAGCAGCCCTCAGGCTGCCCGATGAACTGTTCCCGTTACGTTTACGTCACCGTGATGCCACCTCCGCTTGTGGCATTTCTCTACGGCAACGTGCCATCACGCTACTCGGCTACACACTTTTCGCCGACGACATCACGCACACAATCGGTGCACGCTGTCACTCCGTCGCCCTTTCCTGGATCAGAATCCACGGCCGCACCACCACTGCCCACATCTCGGGGTCGCGCCCGAAAATGTCCAGCGCCCGCGTTTCAGAGAGCTTGGCGACCTTCTCGGCGGCCAGCCAGGCGGCCACTTTCTCGCCCTCGTCCGACGCCACGGCCTCGGCGACCGCGATCAGATCCAGCCCGGGATCGACCCACAATAGGGCACCCTGGGCATAGAAGCGCTCCAGCTCTTTCCAGCGGATCGATGCGGTTTCACCAAGCAGCTTGGCATAGAGGGTGCTAGGTTCTTGATTCATGGGACTGTCCGGAAAAGAAATCGGCGCGAATGATAACGTCGGTGGTCCGGCAGAAAAACCCGGTAGGAAACGGCTGTACCGAACGAAAAGAGCAGGAACGCCAAGGAATGCCGATGATTGGGGCATAAGCCCCCTGAACGCCCCGCCGCAATTCTGTCTTTTTCTTTCATCAAAGCGACACCCTCAGGATTTGCCCCCTGGCGCCAGCTTCCCAGGCCAACGACCGGCGCTCTACACTGTACCGGTACAGTTGCCGGGGGCATTTCCGGAAGGTATCGCAAAGATATCGGACCCGGTTCTGCTGCTACGGCGCCAGGACTCTAAAAAATACAACAGCAAGAGTGGAGCACTATGACTAAGGCTACTAAGCAGATTTCCAAACTGTTTGCCGCTATGGTTCTGGCCGGGGTGGCCAGCCATTCGTTCGCCGCCGACACCATCAAGATCGGTATCGCAGGTCCCAAGACCGGCCCGGTGACCCAGTACGGCGACATGCAGTTCGTCGGCGCCAAGCAAGCCATCAAGGACATCAACGCCAAGGGCGGCGTCGACGGCAAAATGCTCGAAGCCAAGGAATACGACGACGCCTGCGACCCTAAACAAGCCGTGGCCGTAGCCAACAAAGTGGTCAACGACGGCGTCAAGTTCGTGGTCGGTCACCTGTGCTCCAGCTCCACTCAGCCTGCTTCGGACATCTACGAAGACGAAGGCGTGATCATGATCACCCCGGCGGCCACCAGCCCCGACATCACCACCCGTGGCTACAAGCTGGTGTTCCGCACCATCGGTCTGGACAGCGCCCAGGGCCCTGCGGCCGGCAACTACATCGCCGACCACGTCAAGCCGAAGGTCGTCGCGGTCCTGCACGACAAGCAGCAGTACGGTGAAGGCATCGCCACCGCCGTCAAACAGACCCTGGAGAAGAAAGGCATCAAGGTTGCCGTCTTCGAAGGCCTGAACGCCGGTGACAAGGACTTCTCCTCGATCATCCAGAAACTCAAGCAAAACAACGTCGACTTCGTCTACTACGGCGGCTACCACCCTGAGCTGGGCCTGATCCTGCGCCAGTCCAAGGAAAAGGGCCTGAACGCCAAGTTCATGGGTCCGGAAGGCGTCGGCAACGACTCCATCTCGCAGATCGCCCAGGACGCTTCCGAAGGCCTGCTGGTGACCCTGCCGAAGTCCTTCGACGCCGACCCTGCGAACAAGGCCATCGTCGACGCCATCAAGGCTGACGGCAAGGATCCGAGCGGTCCGTTCGTGTTCCCGGCCTACTCCGCCGTCGAACTGATCGCCGAAGGCATCAAGGCCGCCAAGTCCGAAGACACCGCCAAGGTGGCCGAAGCCATCCACGCCGGCACCTTCAAGACGCCGACCGGCGAGCTGTCCTACGACGCCAAGGGCGACCTGAAGGACTTCAAGTTCGTGGTCTACCAGTGGCACTTCGGCAAGCCCAAGACCGAAGTTTCCCCTCAGTAAGCCTGGCATTACTGGTCAGTGAGCCCACTGTGCGAGCAGTGGGCTTTGTTTTACGAGGTTTATGGGCCAGTCGCCCGCGATCCGGGCGCTGGTTCACCTGAAAATCTTAAAACCGTCACCAGCGGTTCGCTGGCAAACGCTCCGTGCAAATGTGGCCACAGAACACAGCACAGGGCCGGAACATGACTCCACCAGTGAAATGCGTATCGGGTTTTTAGGAGCGCTGTAATGCCTGAGATCTATCATTTTTTCCAACAGCTGGTTAATGGACTGACCATTGGCAGCACGTATGCGTTGATAGCCATTGGCTACACAATGGTTTACGGCATCATTGGAATGATTAACTTCGCCCATGGCGAGGTCTACATGATTGGTTCCTACGTGGCCTTCATCGCCCTTGCCGGGCTGGCCATGATGGGCATCCACTCACTGCCGCTGCTCATGACCGCCGCGTTCATCGCGTCGATCGTCGTCACCAGTGCCTACGGCTACAGCATCGAACGCGTCGCTTACCGCCCCCTGCGCGGCAGCAACCGTCTGATCCCGCTGATCTCCGCCATCGGCATGTCGATTTTCCTGCAGAACACCGTGCTGCTGTCCCAGGACTCCAAGGACAAATCCATCCCCAACCTGATTCCGGGGAGCTTCTCCTTCGGTCCGGGCGGCGCCGAGGAAGTCCTGATCTCCTACATGCAGATCCTGGTCTTCGTCGTGACGCTGATCGCGATGCTCGGCCTGACCACGTTCATCTCCCGTTCCCGCCTGGGCCGCGCCTGCCGCGCCTGCGCCGAGGACATCAAGATGGCCAACCTGCTGGGCATCAACACCAACAACATCATTGCCCTGACCTTCGTCATCGGTGCCGCGCTGGCCGCGGTCGCCGCCGTGCTGCTGAGCATGCAGTACGGCGTGATCAACCCCAACGCCGGCTTCCTGGTGGGCCTGAAGGCCTTCACCGCAGCGGTCCTGGGCGGCATCGGCAGCATTCCGGGCGCGATGCTCGGCGGGCTGGTGCTGGGTGTGGCCGAAGCGTTCGGCGCCGACATCTTCGGCGACCAATACAAGGACGTGGTGGCGTTCGGTCTCCTGGTCCTGGTCCTGTTGTTCCGGCCGACCGGCATCCTGGGCCGTCCGGAGGTTGAGAAAGTATGAGCAAACATCTTAAACAAGCGCTGTTCAGCGCCCTGCTGGTCTGGGCCGTCGCCTTCCCTGTCCTCGGCCTCAAGCTGAGCATCGTCGGCATCAACCTCGAAGTGCACGGCACCGGCCCGCTGACGCTGACCGTCATCGCCCTGTGCTCGGTGCTGATGTTCCTGCGGGTGCTGTTCAGCGAACAGTTCAGTGCGCTGATGCGCACCGACCGCGGCCCGCTGGTCTCGCCCAAGGTCAGTCAGTTCCTGACCCTGCCGCGCACCCAGCGCTGGATCATCGTCGGCCTGATCGTGGTCGCGCTGATCTGGCCGTTCTTCGGCTCGCGCGGCGCGGTGGACATCGCCACCCTGATCCTGATCTACGTCCTGCTGGGCCTGGGCCTGAACATCGTGGTGGGCCTGGCCGGCCTGCTCGACCTGGGCTACGTGGGCTTCTACGCCGTGGGCGCCTACAGCTACGCGCTGCTGTCGCACTACTTCGGCTGGAGCTTCTGGCTGTGCCTGCCGATCGCCGGCCTGATGGCGGCCACCTTCGGCTTCCTGCTGGGCTTCCCGGTGCTGCGCCTGCGCGGTGACTACCTGGCCATCGTGACCCTGGGCTTCGGTGAGATCATCCGTCTGTTCCTGCGTAACCTCACCGACCTCACCGGCGGCCCGAACGGCATCAGCAACATCCCCAAGCCGACCTTCTTCGGCCTGAGCTTCGAACGCTCGGCCAGCGAAGGCATGCAGACCTTCCACGAGTTCTTCGGGCTGACCTACAACCCGGTGAGCAAAGTGGTGTTCCTGTACCTGGTGGCCCTGCTGCTGGCCCTGGGCGCGCTGTTCATCATCAACCGCCTGCTGCGCATGCCGATCGGCCGCGCGTGGGAAGCGCTGCGCGAAGACGAGATCGCCTGCCGCGCGCTGGGCCTGAACCCGACCGTGATCAAGCTCTCGGCCTTCACCCTGGGCGCCAGCTTCGCCGGTTTCGCCGGCAGCTTCTTCGCCGCGCGCCAAGGCCTGGTGACCCCGGAGTCGTTCACCTTCATCGAGTCGGCGATCATCCTCGCCATCGTGGTGCTGGGCGGCATGGGCTCGCAGTTGGGCGTGATCCTCGCCGCCGTGGTGATGATCCTGCTGCCGGAAATGATGCGTGAGTTCAGCGAGTACCGGATGCTGATGTTCGGTGCCCTGATGGTGCTGATGATGATCTGGCGTCCACAAGGTCTGCTGCCGATGCAACGCCCACACATGGAGTTGCGCAAATGAGCCGCGAGATCCTGAAAGTCGAAAACCTGAGCATGCGCTTCGGCGGCCTGCTGGCGGTCAATGGCGTGGCCCTGACCGTGAAAGAGAAACAAGTGGTGGCGCTGATCGGGCCGAACGGCGCGGGCAAGACCACCGTGTTCAACTGCCTGACCGGCTTCTACCAGCCCACCGGCGGCAGCATCCTGCTGGACGGCGAGCCGATCCAGGGCCTGCCGGGCCACAAGATCGCGCTCAAGGGCGTGGTGCGCACCTTCCAGAACGTGCGGCTGTTCAAGGAAATGACGGCCCTGGAGAACCTGTTGATCGCCCAGCACCGCCACCTGAACACCAACTTCCTGTCCGGTCTGTTCAAGACCCCGTCGTTCCGCAAGAGCGAGCAGGAAGCCATGGAGTACGCCGGCTACTGGCTGGACAAGGTCAACCTCAAGGAGTTCGCCAACCGTCCCGCCGGCACCCTGGCCTACGGTCAGCAGCGCCGCCTGGAGATCGCCCGCTGCATGATGACCCGTCCGCGGATCCTCATGCTCGACGAACCGGCGGCCGGCCTGAACCCCAAGGAGACCGAAGACCTCAAGGCGCTGATCAGCGTGCTGCGCGAAGAGCACAACGTCACCGTGCTGCTGATCGAGCACGACATGAAGCTGGTCATGAGCATTTCCGACCACATCGTCGTGATCAACCAGGGCACGCCCCTGGCCAACGGCACGCCGGAACAGATCCGCGACAATCCCGAAGTGATCAAAGCCTACCTGGGGGAAGCGTAAATGCTGCAGTTCGAAAACGTTTCCACCTTCTACGGCAAGATCCAGGCCCTGCACAGCGTCAACGTCGAAGTCCGCCAGGGCGAGATCGTGACCCTGATCGGCGCCAACGGCGCCGGCAAGTCCACCCTGCTGATGACCCTGTGCGGCTCGCCCCGGGCCCACAGCGGCAGCATCCGCTACATGGGCGAGGAACTGGTCGGTCTGGACTCGTCGCAGATCATGCGCAAGAGCATCGCCGTGGTGCCGGAAGGCCGCCGGGTGTTTGCCCGCCTGACCGTGGAAGAGAACCTGTCCATGGGCGGATTCTTCACCGACAAAGGCGACTATCAGGAACAGATGGACAAGGTCCTCGGACTTTTCCCGCGCCTGAAAGAGCGTTTCACCCAACGCGGCGGCACCATGTCCGGCGGCGAACAGCAAATGCTCGCCATCGGCCGCGCGCTGATGAGCAAGCCCAAGCTGCTGCTGCTCGACGAGCCGTCGCTGGGCCTGGCGCCGATCATCATCCAGCAGATCTTCGACATCATCGAACAGCTGCGCAAGGACGGGGTGACGGTGTTCCTGGTCGAGCAGAACGCCAACCAGGCGCTGAAGATCGCCGACCGCGCCTACGTGCTGGAGAACGGCCGGGTGGTGATGCAGGGCACCGGCGAGGCGCTGCTGACCGATCCTAAGGTGCGCGAGGCGTATCTGGGGGGGTAAGCGGTTGCGGTGAACAGGAAACGGCCCTTCGGGGCCGTTTTTTTTGTGCCTGTCATTTACCGTGCTTGACTGTCAGAAATTACAGGTACCTAGATCCGTTCACGATGACCGCCCGGCGCTTATGCCCGGGTGCTCTATACGACTCAAATCCACTGTAGGAGCGAGCCTGCTCGCGATGGCGGTGGGTCAGCCAACGAATTCGCCGACTGACGCGACGCCATCGCGAGCAGGCTCGCTCCCACAGGAAAAATCGGCGCATCGAAGATTTTTCGAAAAAAATTCGGGATCGCGTGTAACGCATCGCGAGGTCGTTTCTCTAGTGGGGCAAGCAAGCGCACTTCGCTTGCAGAACCCAAACCCAACCGGAGAAACACCATGACCGCCACCACCCGCACCCTGTCCGCCACCGCCCTCGTCCTGGCCCTCGGTTCCGCCCTGAGCCTGGCCACTGTCTCCACCGCCCACGCCGCCGACGACAACATGGAGAAATGCTTCGGCGTGGCCATGAAAGGCAAGAACAACTGCGCCGCCGGCCCAGGCACCACCTGCGCCGGCACCGCCAAGATGGACTACCAGTCCAACGCCTGGAAACTGGTGCCGAAGGGCACCTGCACCACCACCGAGAGCAAGACCTCGCCGACCGGCTTCGGCCAGCTCGAAGCGTTCAAGGCCAAGGCCTGATCCGACGGCTGCCCGAGTGTCGATCATGATCACATCCTGCGACCATGCCCTCCCCCGCACTCGGGCAGCCCTCACCGGGCTCCCGGCCCGTGCCGGCCTGGGGCTCAAGACCGGGCACTTCGATGAAGTGCTCGACACCCGCCCGGACATCGGCTTCTTCGAGGTCCACGCCGAAAACTACATGGTGGCCGGCGGCCCGTTCCATCACTTCCTGGGGCTGATCCGCGAACGCCATCCGCTGTCGCTGCACGGCGTCGGACTGTCCATCGGCGGCGAAGGCCCGCTGGACGCCCGGCATCTCCAGCGTCTGGCGGCGCTGATCGAACGCTACCAACCCCATGCCTTTTCCGAACACCTGGCCTGGTCGAGCCACGGCCCGGTGTTCCTCAACGACCTGCTGCCCCTGGCCTACGACACACCGACGCTGAACCGCGTCTGCGACCACATCGACCAGGTGCAAAACGCCCTCAAGCGGCCGATGCTGCTGGAAAACCCCGCCACCTACCTGGCCTTCCGGCACTCGACCTTCGACGAGGCAGACTTCCTCCACGAAATCATCCGGCGCAGCGGCTGCGGCCTGCTGCTGGACGTCAACAACGTCTACGTTTCCTGCATCAATCATCAGCGCGATCCGCTGGCCTACCTTGAGGCGCTGCCGCTGCACGCGGTCGGCGAGATCCATCTGGCCGGTTTCGCCGAAGATGCCGACAGCCTCGGCGACCGCCTGCTGATCGACGACCATGGCGCCCCCGTCGACCAGGCAGTCTGGGCCCTGTACCGGCAAGCGCTGCAACGCACCGGCCCGGTGGCGACCCTCATCGAACGGGACAATCACGTCCCGGCCTTCAATGTGTTGCTGGCCGAGGCGCGCCAGGCCGATGAGATGCTGCTGGCCGCAGGGGGGCACCCATGAGCGATCAAGCTGTGTTCAGCGCAGCCTTGCTCGATAGCCGCCAGCCCTGCCCCGAAGGCCTGTGCAGCGCCAACGGCGCCGACCCGGCGAGCCGTTTCGCGGTGTACCGCAACAACGTGCAGAGCTCGTTGATCAGTGCCCTGGCCGACAGCTACCCGGTGGTGGCCGAACTGGTCGGCGACGATTTCTTCCGGGCCATGGCCGCGCTGTTCCTGCAGGATCAACCGCCCCGCAGCCCGGTCATGAGCGAGTACGGCGAAGGCCTGGCGGACTTCATCGAGGGTTTCGAACCCGCCGCCGGTGTGCCTTATCTGGCGGATGTCGCCCGGCTGGAACGCCTGCGCACCGTCGCCTATCACGCCGCCGATGCCCCGCCGCTGCCCCATGAGCGGATCGCCGACGCCTTCGCCGATCCCGGCATCGTCAACGATCTGCGCATCGGCCTGCATCCCTCGCTGCACCTGCTCGATTCGGCCTTCGCCGTGGTGGACATCTGGGCTGCGCACCAGCAGGACGCAACGCTGGCCGGGATCGACCTGGCCTGTGCGCAGCACGCGCTGATCCTGCGCCACGGCCTCGACGTCGAGGTGTTCGCCCTCGAGCCCGGCGCAAGCCGCTTCATCCGCTGCCTGCTTCACGGCCAACCGCTGGGGCAGGCACTGGCGGACCTTCCGGCCTTCGACCTCAGCCAGACCCTGGCCCTGCTGATCAGCCGAAACGCCATCACCCACTTGAACCCCAAGGTGTCGCCATGAGCCACTTGATCGCCCGCGCCATCGCGCTGCTGGAACGGATTCCCCACAGCCTGATCGCCTTCATCGCGCGTTTTTCCATTGCCGCGGTGTTCTGGAAATCCGGACAGACCAAGGTCGAAGGCCTGGCCATCGACCTGATCGACGGCACCTTCGAACCCGGCTGGCCGCACCTGGCGGACTCGACGGTGCCGTTGTTCCAGAGCGAATACCACGTGCCGCTGCTGTCGCCGGAACTCGCCGCGCACCTGGCGGCGTTCGCCGAGCACTTCTTCCCGATCCTGATCCTGCTCGGTTTCGCCACCCGCTTTTCGGCGCTGGCGCTGCTGGGCATGACCCTGACCATCCAGTTGTTCGTCTACCCGGACGCCTACCCGACCCACGGCACCTGGGCGGCGCTGTTGCTGTACCTGATGGCGACGGGGCCTGGCAAGCTGTCGATCGACCACCTGATTGCCCGGCTGAACAAATGACTGCCTGTGTGGGAGCGAGCCTGCTCGCGATGGCGGCGGGTCAGTCAGTACATGCGTCGGCTGACACAGCGCCATCGCGAGCAGGCTCGCTCCTACAGGGATGGCGGCCTGGCCGCTAAAGCCTGTCCAGCGCCTCGCCGCTGCGCTTGAACCAGCCGACCAGGTAGTCCGCCAGCACCTGGGTGCGCTTGGGCAGCCCGCCCTGATACGGATGCACCAGGTACATGGGCATGCGCCGGGTCTGGAAATCCCGCAGGAGCCATCGCAACCGACCGTCAGCCAATTCCGTCGGCAACAGGTACGACGGCAGCCGGGCGATGCCGGCGCCAGCCAGCGCCGCCTTCTTCAGCAGGTTGTAGTGGTTGCTGGCAAACGGCCCGGACACCTTCACCCGAAGCAGTTCGTGCCGCTGGTGGTACAGCCATTCCTCGCGGCCGCTGTAGTGGCTGTTGAGCAGGCAACGGTGCTCGGCCAGCGCCTGCGGAGTCGCCGGCTCGCCGTAGCGTTCCAGGTAGGCCGGACTGGCGCAGGTCATTTCCTGCCAGGCCAACAGTGGCCTGGCCACCAGCCGCTCGTCGTTGGCCACGTCGGTGCGCACGGCCAGGTCAAAGCTGTCCCGGGCCAGGTCACGGAAGTTGTTGTTCAGCTCCAGTTCGATCTGCACGTCGGGGTACTTCTGCGAAAACTCCAGCAACAGGCCGTCGAAGAACGTCTCTCCCAGGGACACCGGCACCGTCATGCGCACCGGGCCGGCCATGTCGTCCTTGAGCCGCGCCAGCGCCTGACGCGCGCGCTCCGCCTGGGCGACCAGCGCCTGGGCCTGCGGCAACAGCGCCGCGCCCGCCGCCGTCAGGCTCAGGCGACGGGTCGTGCGCTGCAGCAAGACCACGGAAAACTGCGCCTCCAACTGACTGATGCGCTTGGACAACTGCCCCTTGCTGCAGCCCAGCCGCTGCGCCGCCAGGGTGAAGCTGCCGGCCTCGATCAGCACGGCGAACGCCGCCAGATCATCCATTTCGCTCATGGATTGTTTCCACCTGAAAACCAAAGGTTGCCCATTAGTGCGCTTATCTGCGGAAAAAACCACTCTAGACTCAAGGCTCGTTCAATCACTTGAGGCAACCCACGATGAAAATCCTGTTGATCGGCGCCGGCGGCACCATCGGTTCGGCCGTGGACAAAGAACTGTCGCAACGCCATGAAATCATCCGCATCGGCCGCAGCAGCGGCGATTTCCAGGTCGACATCAGCGACAGCGCGTCGATCCGCCAACTGTTCGAAAAGACCGGCAAGTTCGACGCGCTGGTCTGCGCGGCCGGCAACGTCACCTTCGCCGCGCTGAACGAAATGAGTGAAGACAGCTTTGCGCTGGGCCTGAAAGACAAGCTGATGGGCCAGGTGAACCTGCTGCTGATCGGCCGCGAGTTCGCCAACGACGGCGCGTCGTTCACCTTCACCTCCGGCGTGCTCAGCCATGACCCGATCCGCACCGGCGCCTCGGCGGCGCTGGTCAACGGCGCCCTCGACAGCTTCGTGCGCGCCGCCGCGATCGAACTGCCGCGCGGCCTGCGGGTGAACTCGGTCAGCCCGACCGTGCTGGTGGAAGCCATGGGCAGCTACGCCCCATACTTCCGGGGCTACAAGCCGGTTCCTGCGGTGGACGTGGCATTGGCCTACGCCAAAAGCGTCGAGGGCTTGCAGACAGGTCAGACCTTTCACGTGGGCTGACCCCTTGTGATGAACGGTCAGGCTGCGTAACGTGGCGGCACCTGACTGGAGAGCCAAAGATGCGTGTCGCCCGTTCGTTGATCGTTGTTGCCTTGCTGCCGTTGTTTGCCGCGTGCCAGTTGTTCGACGGGGCGCGGCAAAGCGCCTCGCACGTCGGCCAGGTTCGGATGCAGGGCCAACTGATCGCCGCCGACGGCAAGCTGATGTTCGAGTCCTGCCAGGACCGGCGCCGCTATGAGGTCAACGACGTCGGCGGCACCAGCGTCCTGCAGGAGGCCGCCACCCTCGCCGACGAGCAGGGCAAGCTGTTCGCCGACGTGCGCGGCAAGGTCGCCGGCGACCGGCTCGACCTGGCCCGACTGTACCGCGTCGAGCGCTCGGGCACTGCGTGCGACGATCCGAACTTCAAGCTGCTGATCCTGCGCGCGGCCGGCCATGGCCCGGAGTGGAGCGTGAAAGTCAGCGGCAAGGGCATGGCCATCGACCGCGAAGGCCAACCGCCCCTGGCCGTGCCTTACGTCGAGGAGCAACTGGGCGACGGCCGCTTCAACCTCAGCAGCGAGGCCGACAACCGTCGGATCGAGCTGTGGGTGGCGCCGCAGCGCTGCGTCGACGGCCGCACCGGCAGCGTGCAGCCCATGAGCGCCGAGTTGCGCATCGACGGCAAGGCCGAGCGCGGTTGCGCGTATTTCGGCGGCTCCCGCGACGACTGATCGTTTAACCTCACGGGATCCGGCCGATGCGGCGTATAATCGCCGCCTTCAAACGCCCTGGCGCAGTTGTGCGCCCCGCGAACCGGATCCTGCCATGTTACGAATCACCGAACTCAAGCTGCCGCTCGACCATCCCGACGAAGACCTGCGCACCGCCATCGTGCAGCGCCTGGGGGTCGCCAGCGATGACCTGCTCGACTTCACCCTGTTCAAGCGCAGCTACGATGCGCGCAAGAAATCCTCCGAACTGAGCTTCATCTACACCATCGACCTCAACGTGCGCGACGAGGCCAAGGTGCTGGCGCGCTTCGCCGACGACCGCAACGTCAACGAGGCCCCGGATGTCAGCTACAAGTTCGTCGGCCAGGCGCCGGCCGACCTGAGCGAACGGCCGATCGTGGTCGGCTTCGGCCCGTGCGGCATCTTCGCCGGCCTGCTGCTGGCGCAGATGGGCTTCAAGCCGATCATCCTGGAGCGCGGCACCGAAGTGCGCCAGCGCACCAAGGACACCTGGGGCCTGTGGCGCAAGAGCGTGCTCAACCCCGAGTCCAACGTGCAGTTCGGCGAAGGCGGCGCGGGCACGTTCTCCGACGGCAAGCTGTACAGCCAGATCAAGGACCCGAAGTTCCTCGGCCGCAAGGTGCTGCACGAGTTCGTCAAGGCCGGCGCGCCGGAAGAGATCCTCTACGTCAGCAAGCCGCACATCGGCACCTTCCGCCTGACCGGCATGGTCGAGACCATGCGTGAAGAGATCCGTGCCCTGGGCGGCGAAGTGCGCTTCCAGCAACGCGTCACCGACGTGCTGATCGAAGACGGCCAACTGGTCGGCGTCGAACTGGCCAGCGGCGAGATCCTGCACTCGAAACACGTGGTTCTGGCCCTGGGCCACAGCGCCCGCGACACCTTCCGCATGCTCCACAGCCGTGGCGTGTTCATGGAGGCCAAGCCGTTCTCGGTGGGTTTCCGCATCGAGCACCCGCAGTCGCTGATCGACCGCGCGCGGCTGGGCAAGTACGCCGGCCACCCGAAACTCGGCGCCGCCGACTACAAGCTGGTGCACCACGCCAAGAACGGCCGCTCGGTCTACAGCTTCTGCATGTGCCCGGGTGGCACTGTGGTGGCGGCGACCTCCGAGCCGAACCGGGTGGTCACCAACGGCATGAGCCAATACTCGCGCAACGAGCGCAACGCCAACTCCGGCATCGTCGTCGGCATCACCCCTGAGGTCGACTATCCGGGCGGCCCGCTGGCGGGGATCGAGCTGCAGGAACGCCTAGAGTCCCACGCCTTTATCCTCGGCGGCAGCGACTACAAGGCACCGGCGCAACTGGTCGGCGACTTCATCGCCGGCAAGCCGTCCACCGAACTGGGCGAGGTCGAGCCTTCCTACAAGCCGGGCATTTCGCTGGGCGACCTGGCCCTGGCGCTGCCGGACTTCGCCATCGAGGCGATCCGCGAAGCCCTGCCGGCGTTCGAGAAGCAGATCCGCGGCTACTCGCTGCACGACGCGGTGCTGACCGGGATCGAGACCCGCACCTCGTCGCCGCTGCGCATCACCCGCAACGAGTCGTTGCAGAGCCTGAACGTGAAGGGGCTGTTCCCGGCCGGCGAAGGCGCAGGCTATGCCGGCGGGATCCTGTCGGCGGGCGTCGACGGCATCCGCATCGCCGAAGCCGTGGCCCGCGACATCCTGGGCCTGGAGGCCTGACGGAGCCACCGCAAAACCTGTGGGAGCGAACCTGCTTGCGATGGCGGAGCATCAGTCAATGGATGAGTTGGCTGATGTACCGTCATCGCGAGCAGGCTCGCTCCCACTTTGTTTGGTGCGACTGCCTCAGATGTTGGCGCGCAGCACCGATTCCGGCAGCGCCTCGCCCCGCTCGGCGCTCGCCGCCACTGCCGCGATCAGCCCGTCCAGCGCATACCCCTGGGCCTTGAGCCAGGCCGGGTCGTAATAGGTGTCGGCATAGCGCTCGCCGCCGTCGCACAGGATCGCCACGATCGACCCCGTCTCCCCCGCCGCCTTCATCTGCTGGGCCGCCATCAGCGCGCCGATCAGGTTGGTGCCGCTCGAACCGCCCACATGCCGTCCCAGACGCTTGGCCAGGTAATGCATGGCCGCCAGCGACAGGGCGTCCGGCACCTTGACCATCGCATCGATCACCTTGGGCAGGAACGACGCCTCGACCCGCGGCCGGCCGATGCCCTCGATCCGCGAACCGTGGCTCAGGCGCAGACTCGCGTCGCCGGTCCGGTAGAAATCGAAGAACACCGAACGCTCGGCATCGGCGCACAGCACGCGGGTGCAGTGCTGACGGTAGCGCACGTAACGGCCCAGGGTCGCGGTGGTGCCGCCGGTGCCGGGGCTGGAGATCAGCCAGGCCGGCGTCGGGTGCTGCTCGTAGCGCATCTGCTGGAAGATCGATTCGGCGATGTTGTTGTTCGCCCGCCAGTCGGTGGCGCGCTCGGCGTAGGTGAACTGATCGATGAAGTGGCCGTCGTGCTCGCGGGCCAGACGCTCGGACTCGGCGTAGATCTGCGTCGGGTCGTCCACCAGATGGCTCTGGCCGCCGTAGAAGGCGATCTGGGCGATTTTCTCCTTCGACGTGGTCGCCGGCATCACCGCGATGAACGGCAGGCCCAGCATGCGGGCGAAATACGCCTCCGAAATCGCCGTCGAACCGCTGGACGCCTCGATCACCGGCGCCCCGGGCTTCAGCCAACCGTTACACAACGCGTAAAGGAACAGCGAACGGGCCAGGCGGTGTTTGAGGCTGCCGGTGGGGTGGCTCGACTCGTCCTTGAAGTACAGCTCGATGCCCGCAAACCCCGGCAGCGGCAAGGGGATCAGGTGGGTGTCGGCGCTGCGCTGGAAGTCCGCTTCGATGATTCGGATGGCTTCGCGGGCCCACTGTCGGTTGTCGCTCATGGCTGTCGTTCTCGTTGAATCGGGCAGGAATCGCCTTCGCAGGCTCAGTCCGCAAGCTTAGGAAAAATCCCTCACGATCAACAGATACAGCTGACCGCCAATACCTTTGGCAACTGCTAGGCTCAGCCCGCACCGTATCCCGCTCTGTAACGACATATAACAAAAAAGAATATAACTTTTGTTTTAACAACTAACGGTACGGGTTAGGGTGTCCCACCTTTTTGACAAATCCGATGGAGAGCGACCTTGCCTCTGCGTAGCACTTTCACGCGTTTCTTTCAGTTGGAAGCTGCCAGCGGTCTGTTGTTGATCGCTGCAGCCGTCCTGGCCCTGATGATCAACAACTCGCCGTTGTCGTGGCTGTACGCCGGCCTGCTCGACACCCCGGTGGTGGCGCAGGTGGGCGCGCTGAAGATCGCCAAGCCCCTGCTCCTGTGGATCAACGACGGCCTGATGGCGCTGTTCTTCCTGCTGATCGGCCTGGAAGTGAAGCGCGAGGTGCTCGACGGCCAGCTGTCGAAACCGTCGCAGATCGTCCTGCCCGGCGCGGCGGCCATCGGCGGCATGGTGGTGCCGGCGCTGATCTACTGGTTCCTCAACCGCGACAACCCGGCGGCCCTGGGCGGCTGGGCGATCCCGACCGCCACCGACATCGCCTTCGCCCTCGGCGTGCTGGCCCTGCTGGGCAAGCGGGTGCCGGTGTCGCTGAAGCTGTTCCTGATGACCCTGGCGATCATCGACGACCTGGGCGCCATCGTGATCATCGCGATCTTCTACTCCGGCGCGCTGTCGACCCTGTCGCTGGCCCTGGCGGCCGCGTGCATCGCGGCGCTGGTGGCGATGAACCGGCTCGGCGTGGTCAAGCTGGGGCCGTACATGATCGTCGGGCTGATCCTGTGGGTGTGCGTGCTGAAGAGCGGCGTCCATGCGACGCTGGCCGGCGTGACCCTGGCCTTCTGCATTCCGCTGCGCACCCGCAACGCCGAGCCGTCACCGTTGCTGAGCCTTGAACACGCCCTGCATCCCTGGGTGGCCTACGGCATCCTGCCGCTGTTCGCCTTCGCCAACGCCGGCCTGTCCCTGAGCGGCGTCACCGTCGAAAGCTTCACCCACCACGTGCCGATGGGCATCGCCGTCGGCCTGCTGCTGGGCAAGACCGTCGGCGTGTTCGGCCTGACCTGGCTGGCGGTCAAGACCGGCCTCGCCGCCCTGCCCCAGGGCGCCAACTGGGGCCAGGTGCTGGGCGTGGCGATCCTCTGCGGCATCGGTTTCACCATGAGCCTGTTCGTCGGCTCCCTGGCCTTCGTGCCGGGCGCCAGCGACTACGTCGGCATGGACCGGATGGGCATCCTGACCGGCTCGATCCTCGCGGCGCTGATCGGCTACGCCGTGACGGCGGCGGCGAGCAGGAAGACCGCGCTCACCTGAGCCCACCTGTAACAAGGGAGCCTGCTCCCTCGTTACACGCTCACGGCGAACAATCCCCACTTCATCGCAGATACGTCCTACAGCCACGCTTTGTTCCCTTCGCTAACGTCGTGCAGCCCCTTCGTCGGGGCTGTCGATGCATGAACGAAAGGACGATCAGTGGCTGGCAGAAAGGACATCCCCAAGATTCCCAACCCGCCGTCGGGCGACGGACATCTCATCACCCACCGCTACATGACGGCCACCGAACTGGCCGAGCGCGAGGCCCGGCAGAGCGCCTACGACGCCATGCTTGCGCGGCAGGCGGCTTTCGAACGCAGCCGCGAGACAGCCGCCGACAAGCCTGAACCGGTTCGCGCCGGTTGCGTGTTCGCCAAGTCCTGCAAATTGCCGGACGCGGTCATCGACTACGCCAATCCCTCCGGCATGGTGCCGACCGACAGCCTGAAGGACTACGGCGACCTGATCCTGCTCGGCGCCCGCGAGGCCGATGCCAGCGGCGGCGTGCCCCTCAGGAAAATCAGCGGCGCGGCCATCCCCGCAGGCCTGGGCACGTTCGCCCTCGCCGGTTCCCTGTTCGAAGCCTTGCCGACCGTGGCCGCCGGCACCGCTGCGGCCACGCTGACGGGACTGGTGGCATTGCTGATGCCGTTGAGCCTGGGCGACAGCGCGCTCTACACCGACGACCAACTGCGCGCCCTCAAACAGGCCCGCACCCGCGTGCGCCTGCGAATCGAACAGCAGGAGGACGGCAACCTCAAGGGTTACGGCTTCTACACCGGCAAGCACCGCGACTGGGAAATGGTCGACGTCGTGCAGTTCGCTCCGCGCGGCAACCAGTACACCGCAGACCTTGGCGAAGGCATTGAACTGATCTGGACACCGGCCAACGACGGCGCCGACACCCTCGGCATCCCGGCCCTGGAAGCCGCCCCGCAGGCGCCGCACATCTGGGTGTACCCGCCGACGGAAGCGGCGGACAGCATTCTGGTGAACCCGGTCTATCCGCCGGAATATCGGGATTTCATTCTGGTGTTTCCGGCGGATTCTGGGGTCAGGCCGGTTTACATTGTGGTGAGCGCTCCGCACGGCAACTACCATCAAAAGCCAAGTTTTCTACCTGCCTTTCCCGATGCGCGCTGGGCGACCCCAAAAACCCCGATAAAGGGAGGTGGAGGGTTACGTCCACGTTGGAAAGATAGAGACGGCACCATTTACGAATGAGACTTCCAGCATGGAGCGTTTGAAACATATACAAAGCGGGGGAAGCATCTTGGTGAGTTCAACCATGAAACGGGTGCTCAGACCAAACCTGCAGATCCAACCAGAAAGGTAGAACCATGAGACATCGGATAATGGGCGTCAAAAAGGGGGAGGATTTCCCGGAGTATGAAAAGAGCATTTCAATTGGTGCTGCAGAACTGAAAATCATCATGGGCTGGATCAATCAGGAGGAGAGCATGCATGACTATCGACTGACAGAGCAGCAAATGTGTGACATTGAGAAAGCGACCGCCCTGACTCTGCCGAGAAATCTCGATTTGTATTTGACCTCAGAGTCGTAAGGCTGAGCCCGGCCGCTTCGTGAACAATCAGCACACAAAGAAAAACCCCGACCGGTCACCCGGTCGGGGTTTTCTTCAACTGCAATCCGCTTAGTGCGAAACGCGGCTGGTGCCACCCACGGTGGAGATGCGTACGCGCTCGCCCACGCGGAACACTTCGTTCGGCTGCACTTCCTGCACGTAGGCGCGCATGCTGCCGTCGTCTTCGCGAACGGTGATTTCGACGCCCTGGGTGCGGGTCAGGCCTTCTTCGGCGGCGGAGCCGACCAGGCCGCCGGCCACGGCACCGATGACCGCCGCCACGATGCTGCCTTTGCCGCCGCCGATGGCGCTGCCGCCGACGCCGCCCACCGCTGCACCGGCGAGGCCGCCGATCGGGGTCTTGGTGCCTTCGATCTTCACCGGACGCAAGGATTCGATGGTGCCCATGCGAATCGTCTGCACGCGACGCGCTTCGTCACGGGAGTAGGTGTCGCCGGTCAGGCTCGACTGGCAGCCGGTGAGCAGCATCGCCATCGTGGAAAAGGAAGCAACCAGCAGGACAGACTTACGCATAGGATCAACTCCAAAGGACAGGTATTCATTAAACTCCGCAGCTTGACGCCTGTCACGGCGCCGCCCGGATAAAATTGGTTTCATTCAGGCCCGGTACAGGCGCCTCAAACGATTCACCCAACAGTAGCGCCAAAATCGGAAAACCGCGCCACAGCCCCAAGGATTTTCATGGATTACTTCATCATCGTCGCCACAACCGTTGCCGGTCTGTACTTCCATGGGTGGCTGTACGTGCGAATCAAACGCTGGATGGATCGCGATCTGGCATTGTCGCTGGCCGGCAAGGACGAAAGCAAACGCGCCTTCATGCTTGAACGCTTGGCACAGGCTCAAAAACAGAAGATCAAGCGTCGGGATCTGCCGCAGTGGCTCAAGGCCGCTGCGGCAGACTATCCCGAGCGGTAGACTGCCTACGGCGCCAGACGTTCCAGAATCCAGCCGGCGCCCTGCATGCGGTAGTTGAGGCGATCGTGCAGACGGCTCGTACGGCCCTGCCAGAACTCGATGCGCTCGGGAAGCAGACGGTAACCGCCCCAGTGTTCAGGGCAGTCCGGCTGGGTGTCGCTGAAGCGCTTCTCGGTGGCCTTGAGCAGATCCTCCAGTTCCCCCCGCCCGTCGATCACCCGGCTCTGCGGTGACGCCCAGGCGCCCAGGCGGCTGCCCAGCGGGCGCACCTGATAATACGCGTCGGACTCGGCCGGCGTGACCTTGACCACCCGGCCTTCGATCCGCACCTGGCGCTCCAGGGTAGGCCAGAAGAACGTCATGGCGGCGAACGGGTTCGCCGCCAGATGCTGGCCCTTGGCGCTGTCGTAGTTGGTGAAGAAGGTGAACCCCTGCTCGTCCAGGCCCTTGAGCAGCAGAATGCGGCAATGCGGACGGCCGTCCGCATCGACCGTCGCCAGGGTCATGGCGTTGGCCTCCACCGGCGCCTGTTCGGTTTTCACCGCGTCGGCGAACCATTGGTGAAACAACGCGAACGGCTCGGCCGGGGCTTGCGCCTCGGTCAGGCCGTCACGGGTGTAATCACGACGCATATCTGCCAGAGCCTGGGTCATGGCGCATTCCTTTTCGTTAACGGATCACTTCTTTGAAGTATCGGCCGCGGCGACTTTCTTGTCGGCCGTGGCGGCTTTGGCCGGTGCGGTCTTCTTCACCGGGGTTTTCTTGGCCGGAGCCTTGGCGGCGGCTTTCTTGGCCGGGGCCTTTTTGGTGGCCGGCACGGCGGCTTTCTTGGCGGCCGGGGCCGGCGTCACCGGTTTGGCGGCTGGCTTGACGTCTTGCGCGGCGACCATGGTCACCGGCTTCGGCGCCGGCATGTTGTATTTGCTCAGCAGCGCGACCATGGTGTTCTGCGGGGTCACCAGCAGCTCGACGCGACGGTTCAGGGCACGGCCTTCGGCGCTGTCGTTGGCCGCACGCGGCGCTTCGGAACCCATGCCGCGCAGCATCAGGCGGTCACGCTGCAGGCCGCTGAGGCGGAAGATCGCCGCCACGGCCTGGGCACGTTCCTGGCTCAGCTTGATGTTGGCCGGGGCGGCACCGGTGGTGTCGCTGTGGCCGAGCACCAGCACGGCGGTCTTGGGATCCGCTTCGAGGATCTTCGCCACGCGGGTGAACGGGCCGAGGGTGATCGGCAGCAGCATCGCCGGACGGTCCGGGTTGAACGAGCCTTCCACCGGCGCCGTCACCACCAGCACGTTTTCGCGGCGCTCCAGTTGCAGGTTGCTTTCCTTGATCGCCTCGCGCAGGCGCGGCTCGTAGTCGTCGAGCCAGGCCTGGGTGACTTTCGGGTCAGGCATCGGCGCGGCCTTGGCGCTGGTGTCCTGATCCTTGCCGCCGAACGGCCACCACCACTTGCCGCCCTTGTCAGCGTCGGCCTTGGCCACGGCGACCGGTTTGGCTTCGGGTTTCGCTTCAGGCTTGGCCTCGGCCTTGACGTCAGCCTTGGCGTCGTCGGAACCGAACGGCCAGTACCAATGGCTGCCGCTTTCGGACTTGGCCACAGGCGCAGTGACGGCGGGCTTCAGCGGTGCCGGGGCCGGTGCCGGCTCTTTCGCCGCGACCTTGTCGGAGGAGCCGAACGGCCACCAGCTGCCGCCGTCGGCGTCGCTTTTCGGGGTCTGAGCGCAACCGGTGATCGCAAAACACAGGGCCAGGGCGAGAGTTGGTTTGGAAGACATTGGAAACCCACAAAATGAAGTGATGAACAACCGGCACGGGTCGGCCCGGATAAACAGACGCTTTGAATCGAAAAAACGGATGAGGTTCCGGCCCTGGAACCTCCGGCAATGCTTTACAGACAAGTGGCTAGCACCCGCGCCAGCTTCTGCGCGCGCGGATCCATCAAGACGTACGGCCCCAAGGTATTTGTCACAAAACCGAACGCGACATCGTGCTCCGGATCAGCAAAACCGACGGAACCGCCCGCTCCCGGATGGCCGAAGGCGCGCGGGCCGAGGCCGTAGGTGGCGTTCGGCACGTCGGGCTGGTCGAGCATGCAGCCGAGGCCGAAACGGGTGCGGGTCAGCAGGGTCTTGTCCTCGCCGAGGCTGTGTTCGCGGGTCAGCTCGTCGAGCATTTCGCCTTCCAGCAGGCTGCCGTCGAGCAGGCCGGCGTAGAACCCGGCCAGGCTGCGCGCATTGCCGTGGCCGTTGGCCGCCGGCTGCTGCATGCGCCGCCACTCCGGCTTGTTGGTGCTGGTGAGCACCGACGGCGGGTTGGTGAAGGCGCGGGTAGTCATGGCGGTCGGCTCGCGCATCGTCACCTGCAGCAGGCGCTGGGCGGCGGCGTCACCGACGTTGCCCTTGCCCCGGGCGATATGGGCCACGCGATGGAATTCTTCGTCAGCCAGGCCGACATGGAAGTCCAGCCCCAACGGCTTGGCGACCCGCGCCACGATGGATTCGCCCGGCCCGCGTCCGTCGGCGCGGCGCAGCAGTTCGCCCACCAGCCAGCCGTAGGTGATCGCGGCGTAGCCGTGGCCGGTGCCCGGCGTCCACCACGGCGCCTCTGCCGCGAGGGCGTCGACCATGGTCTGCCATTCGTACAGGGCTTGCGGGGCCATCAGCTCGCGCAGGGCCGGCAGGCCGGCCTGGTGGCAGAGCAATTGGCGCAGGGTGACGGATTCCTTGCCGGCGGCGGCGAATTCCGGCCAGTAGCGGGCGACGGGAACGTCCAGCTGCAACTTGCCTTCGGCCACCAGTTGCAGCGCCGTGACGGCGGCGAACGGCTTGGTGCAGGAGAACAGGTTGGCGATGGTGTCGCTGTGCCAGGCTTCGCTGCCGTCCTTGTCGGCGGTGCCGGACCAGAGGTCGAGGACGGTCTCGCCGCCGACCCGGATGCACAGCGCCGCGCCGCGCTCCTGGGGATCGTCGAACAATGCCGCGAAGGCGTCGCGCACCGCTTCGAACTGAAGCTCGTAATGTCCCTGAATCTGCACCCGCAACTCCCCCGCCCAAACGCTCTACAAAGTGGCCGGCATTGTTCCAGCCCTTGAGGGTTTTGGGAACTGCTGCGGGCCGGGCGGTTGTGCGGCCGAAGTGAGGATCGGAGGTTTTCGGCTGCGGCCGGCCTCACCGCCAGCAGGCCGGCTCCCACAGCCGTTGACTGCAACGCAATCCCTGTGGGAGCCCGCCTGCTGGCGATGGTGTCAGTGGCCGTTGCCCGAGTGCCCCCCGGCATGGCCGGCGCCCGGCCCCTTGCCGGCCTCGCCCTTGCGCCCGCCTTCGGCTTCATGCCCGGCGTCGCTCACAGGTCGCGCAGCCTCTTTGCCGATCTGCCCGACGGTCGCCAGGTTGCTCTTGCGCACCGCCTCGACAAAGCCCTGGAACGGCAGGTCGGTCACGCCCACCAGGCCGAAGTGGCCGTTCTCGCCGTCCAGCAGGCGTCCGGTCACCGGTTGGTCCAGGTACTGGAACCAGTGCACGCCGACGATCGCCGGCTCGCTCAGGGTCTGCTTGAGGAAGTTGGCGTAGGCCGGGCCGCGGTCCTCTTCCTTGGCCAGCGGCGTCACACCGCCCCAGAACGGGCCGCGGTCGGTGGAGCCGAAGTTGAATTCGGTGATCAGCACCGGTTTGTCCAGTTCACGCAACGCGGCGAAGTCGTAGCCGTCCTGGGGCTTGAGGGTGTACAGGTTGAAGCTCAGCACATCGCAGAACTGCGCGCAGGAGGCCACGGCTTCCGGGGTGCTGACGGCAAAGCGGCCGCCGAGCAGCATCTGGTTCGGCGCATGCCATTTGAGCGAATCGGAAATGGTCTTGAAGTAGGTGTCGGCGAACACTTTCTGGAAGTACTTGAAGTCGGCTTCGATCTCCGGGTGCTCGGCGCTCGGCAGCGGCGGCACGAAGCCCGGATCCTCCATCAGTTCCCAGGCCGGCAGGTCGATGCCCCAGGCCTTGGACAGGCCTTCCTGGTTGCGGTACTTGTCCCGCAACTGCTTGAGGAAGGCGCGTTTGGCCGGCACGTCGGTGGTCATTTTCAGGGTGCCGTAGGCCAGGGCGTAGCGCGACTTCGGGTCGTCGCCGGGGCCGGCCCAGGCCAGTTCGTTGTCGGCGTAGTAGCCGATCAGCCACGGATCGTCGCGGTGGTCGCGGGCGGCGATGGCCACGGCGCGCTCGGTGGCCATGGCAAAACGCGGGTCGAACGGGTCGGGCATGCCGCCCCACCAATCGTTGCCGGTGCTGATGCTGGTGTAGTCGCCGACGATGGACAGCGGCAACGTGTAAGGCATGCGCTGGGCGTTGCCCAATGGAGAAGCGCTCCAGTTGCCCACGGTGTTGAAGCCCCAGGCCAGCAGGCGGTCGAGGGTGTGGGCGGTCCAGCGCTTCTCGTCGATCGTGGCCTTGCACGGCACGGCGGCGGCAGCGGCCGCCTCGGCATCGGGTTGGCTCTGCACCTGCGTGGCGCAAGGATCGCCGTTCAAGCGTTGCAGGTTGGCGCCATAGAAATCGTACCAGCGCCCGACGTTGTAGCCGCGCCCCTGATCGGCGCCGTTGCCGCCGCGGTTGTCGCCTTCGCCGTAATGGTTGGCCAGCGGTTGGTCGGGCTTGGGCAGGGATTCGAACATCCATTCGCGCCCGGCGACGTAGGTCGGGTTCACGTCCGGGCTCACAGTGTTCACCCCCAGCGAGTAGAACGGATGGCCTTCCGGCGTCACCAGATACCAGCGACCGTCACGTTTTTCGGTGTGGAAGAAACCGCTGGCCTTGAACGCCGGGCCACCGGTCCAGCCGCCGAACCTGTCCAGCGGCGCCTTCTCGCGTTCCGCCAGCCAGCCTTTGAGTTGCTGCTGTTCCTTGGCGGCGGCGGCCTTGAGCTGTTCGTCATTGGCGACCTTCTCCGGCCACTTGCCCCGGGTGGATTGGCCATAGGCATCCACCAGGTTGCCGTAGGCGGCCTTGACCGCCTCGTCGCCGTCCTGCACGCCGAAGCGCTCCAGCAACAGGCTTTGCGCAGCCTTGGGCCGATCCAGCGACAGGCTGACCGACACCACCTGGCTGCGATCCAGCTCGCCGCTGCTGCCGGCCAGCAGGATCCGCTGGCCGTCGACGGTCATCGGCATCGGCGGCGCGGCCTTCATGCCCTGGCTCAGGGGCGAGCTCGCGGTCAACGGCACCAGTAGGGTCTGCGCGGGGCCCGCCGGCAGGTCGACGCGGCTGGTCAGGGTCTTGCCGTCGTTGCTCTGGATCTGCACGTAGACAGTGACGGCCCAGTCCATGGCGCTCTGCAGGCGCAGGCTCATCATGCCGGACTGCGACCAGTCCCAGGCGCCTGTCTGCGGGGCCAGACGCAGGGTCGGACGGGCGGCCGGGCTGAACGTCACCCGGCGCAGCACTTCGCCTTCGGGCGTCTGCTCGGCGTTGGCCTGGGGCAGGTCGGCGTTTTCGGTGGTCACCTTCACCACGTCGGCGGGACGGACGAAATTGAACAGGGTCTGCTGGCCGGTTGGCGCCGCCAGCAACGGGGCGGCGAACATCAGGGCAAAAGCGGCAGGCAACGAACGGCGAATCATAAGAACGGAATTCTCCCTAGCGACCCGTGAAGGCCAATGGACAGGCGATGGCTGAGAGATAGACAACGCGGCGGGCAAAACTGCCCACCGGTGCCTCAGGAAATTTCACGCCGGAACGGCGGCAACGCATTGAGGATGGCCTTGCCGTAGCGCTGGGTGACCAGTCGCCGATCCAGCAAGGTGATGATGCCGCGGTCCTCTTCGGTGCGCAGCAAGCGGCCGCAGGCCTGGACCAGCTTGAGCGAGGCGTCCGGCACGGCGATCTCCATGAACGGGTTGCCGCCCCGGGCCTCGATCCACTCCGACAGCGCGGCCTCGACCGGATCGTCCGGCACCGAGAACGGGATCTTGGCGATCACCACGTGCTCGCAGTAGGCCCCCGGCAAGTCCACGCCCTCGGCGAAGCTGGCGAGGCCGAACAGCACGCTGGAATCGCCGCCGTCGACCCGCGCCTTGTGCTTGTTCAGGGTTTCCTGCTTCGACAGGTTGCCCTGGATGAACACCTGCTTGCGCCAGTCGCGGTCAAGGCCGTCGAACACGTCCTGCATCTGCTTGCGCGAGGAGAACAGCACCAGGCTGCCCCGCGAGCCTTCGACCAGATCCGGCAGGTCGCGGATGATCGCGGCGGTATGGCCGGCGGCGTCCCGCGGATCGGCGTTGAGGTCCGGCACCCGCAGCACGCCGGCGTCGGAATGGTGGAACGGGCTCGGCACCACGGCGGTGACGGCTTTCTTCGGCAGGCCGGCGCGCATGCGGAAACGGTCGAACGTGCCGAGCGCCGTCAGGGTCGCCGAGGTCACCAGGCAGCCGTGCGCCACGTTCCATAGGCTGCGGCGCAGGGTCTCCG
This sequence comes from Pseudomonas sp. R25(2017), assembly GCF_002112565.1. Classification (NCBI taxonomy): domain Bacteria; kingdom Pseudomonadati; phylum Pseudomonadota; class Gammaproteobacteria; order Pseudomonadales; family Pseudomonadaceae; genus Pseudomonas; species Pseudomonas sp. R25(2017). Next base: position 214,038 of record NZ_NEHZ01000008.1, on the reverse strand, counting down.
CCGCCAGGATCGGGCTGGCGTTGACCTCGATGTCGAACAGCGAACCGCTTTCGGCCAGGGTCAGCCAGCGCGCCATGGGCGGGTTGTCTTCCGGGTCCTCGGCGGTGAACGCGGTCCACAGCTCCCAGTTGCCGGAGGCCCGGGACAGCAGGCTGCCGAACAGCGGATACCACTCTTCGGCCTGGGTGCTGGCGATGCCGATGTTGACCTCGCCGTCCATGCCTTCCTTGAGCAGGTCGGTCAGGCGGGTGAACAGGTCGTTGAGCCGGGCGAAGCCCTTCTTCAGCTCGATGCCCATTTCGCGCATGTGCTCGGGGATCACCCCGCCGACGAAGCGGTGGCGCGGCCGCTCGCGGCCTTCGGTGTCTTCGCCTGGACGGAAGTCGGCGATCTGCTCGCAGGCGCTGAACATGAACTGCTGCTGGGCCTTGATCTCCCGCGCCAGCTCCGGCACCTGTTCGATCAGCTTGCCGAGGTCGCCGGGCAACGGATGCTGGGCCAGCAGTTTGGTGAGGTTCTTGGCGGTGGTCTCCAGCCAGTCGGCGGTGGAGCGCAGGCGCGTGTAATGGGCGAAATGGCCGATGGCCTTGTCGGGCAGGTGATGGCCTTCGTCGAACACGTAGATCGTGTCGCGCGGATCCGGCAGCACCGCGCCGCCGCCCAGCGCGAGGTCGGCCAGCACCATGTCGTGGTTGGTGACGATCACATCGACCTTGCCCATGCCTTCGCGGGCCTTGTAGAAGGCGCACTGGCCGAAGTTGGGGCAATGGCGGTTGGTGCACTGGCTGTGGTCGGTGGTCAGGCGCGCCCAGTCGGCGTCCTCCAGGGCGTTGGGCCAGCTGTCGCGGTCGCCGTCCCACTTATTGCCGGCGAGCTTCTCGATCATGCTGGTGAACAGCTTCTGGCTGGCCTCGTCGACCTCGATCTTGAAGCCTTCCTCTTCGAACAGCTGCGCGGTGGCGGTCTGCGCGTGGCCTTCCTGCAGCAGCATGTCGAGCTTGGACAGGCACAGGTAGCGGCCGCGGCCCTTGGCCAGGGCGAAGCTGAAGTTCAGCCCGCTGTTGCGCATCAGGTCGGGCAGGTCCTTGTAGACGATCTGCTCCTGCAGGGCCACGGTGGCGGTGGCGATCACCAGCCGCTTGCCGGCGGCCTTGGCGGTGGGGATCGCCGCCAGGCTGTAGGCCACCGTCTTGCCCGTACCGGTGCCGGCCTCCACCGCGACGATCGCGGGGTCGCCGCTGCGCTTGCCTTCGTCGTCGGTGTCGATGTCGCCGAGGACCTTGGCGACTTCAGCGATCATCAGGCGCTGGCCGTAGCGCGGCTTGAGGCTCTTGGCCTCGAGGAAACGCGAGTAGGCGCCCTGGATCGTGGTTTTGAGTTCGGTGCTGATCATGGGGTGTCGGGCGCAAAAAGCGCTGGATAAATTTTCAGTGGTTCGGATCGGCCGCTATCATACCCCGCTAATCAGTCCCGCGCAGAACGGAGTGCCCCAATGACACCTTTTAGCCTCGTTTACCCCGTGCATGTGCTCGCCGCCCTGGTCTGGGTCGGCGGCATGTTCTTCGCCTGGATGGTGCTGCGCCCCGCCGCGGTCAAGGCCCTGGACGGCCCCGGCCGGCTGACCCTGTGGGTGGAAGTGTTTCAAGGTTTTTTCCGCTGGGTGTGGGGTGCAGTGATCCTGCTGCCCGTCACTGGCGTGGGCATGCTGCACCTTCAGCAGATCGGCTTCGACAACGCGCCGCGGTACGTGCAGGTGATGATGGGGCTGTTCGTGGTCATGACGGCGCTGTTCATCCGGATTCAGGCCTTGATGCTGCCGGAGCTGCGCACGGCGGTGGAGGCGAAGGACTGGCCGGCGGGCGCGGCGGTGTTGGGACGGATCCGTCGGGTGGTGGGGATCAACCTGCTGGTCGGGATTGCCCTGGTGGCGGTGGCGGCGGCGCGGCCGACGTTCTGAGCCGCACGCGACACCGCTCAGGCCAGGAAGCCTGCTCCCTGGTCTGAGCGCAATGGCTTACAGGTGCTGCACGGTCACGGAGCCAGCCGCGCCCACAGGCCCGGGCTGGCCGTCGGCGCCCGGGCGGCCGCTCTTGCCGCCGTCGGCGCGGTACACCAGGCAGCCCTTGGACTTGCCGCCCGCCCCTGGCTTGCCGCCAGGCCCCGCCGGGCCGCCCGCGCCGCCGGCCACATCGACCTTGATCAACTGCGCCGGGAAGTCCCGCGGCACTTCAAGACGCACCAGGCCGCCCGGCGCGCCCGGCTGGCCGTCGCTGCCGTTGCTGCCGTCGAAACCGCGTCCGGCCTGACCCCAGGTGCAGCCCGGATCCTGGCCGTTGGCGCCGTCCAGCCCGACGAACCCGGGCGCACCGGTGCCGCCGCGGGCATCGACCGACAGCTGCGGCGCGTTCAGCGCCTTGAACTGCAGGTTCAGGTTGCGCCCGGCGCGGGCCGCTTTTTCGTAAGTGCCCGGCGCCCCGCGCGCGGTGATCCGGCTGCCTTCGGCCAGGTCCGCACGGCTGACCTTCATGTCCAGCGCCTGTTCGCCCGGCACGATGGCGATCCGCGCTTCGTGGCCCAGGCGCAATTCCTTGACGGTCAGTTCGGTGACGTTGGCCGGCACCAGCAAGGTGCCGTAGTCGGCGACCTCCAGCCGTTCCAGCTGCAGTGTGCTGGCGGTGTTGGGCAGGCGCATCAGGGAGTTGGTCTCGACGCTGACCACCTGGGCGCAGGCCAGTGGACTGATGAATGCAGCGAGCAGGCAGAGTTTACGCATGGGAAGCCTCCGGGGCGGCCGGGGCCGGGATGGTTTGCAGGTGGAAAACGCCGAACAGCAGGATGCGGCCACGGTCGCGCCAAGGGTGCGGGCGCCCCTTGAGGCTGCGGTTGCACAGCAGCGCCTCCAGGACGTGGATCAGCAGCCAGAGACCGCCGGCCAGGTTGACCAGCAGGTGCAGCGGACGGACAAACGGCACCAACTGATTGGCCAGCACCACGCAAACGAACAGCAGGGTCAACAACCGCCCCAGCCCCCATAACAGCTTCATACGCTCCCCCGTGTCGGAATTATTCTTTGGGCGCACAGTAACGGCTTCGGTGATGGATTAGCCAGAGGGGAAAATGAAAAAAACCTGTCACCCGCCGGACGGCCGCCGGCACGCCGTGATTCGGCGGCCGACAGCTCTAGCCTGCGGACTACAGACAATTCCTAACGATTGATGTGCAGTTCCACGCGACGGTTCTGCGCACGGCCCTCATCGGTGTTGTTGTCCGCCACCGGTTCGCGCTCGCCGCGTCCTTCGCTGGTGAGCTTGCCGGGCTCCAGCCCCTGGCTCAGCAGGTACGCCGCCACGCTGCTGGCGCGCCGCTCCGACAGGGCCTGGTTGTAGGCGTCGGTGCCTTTGCTGTCGGTGTGGCCGATGACCTTGATGCTTACCACGTCGGCGTTGCGCAGCTTGTCCATCAACGAATCCAGTTGGCTTTTCGCCGCCGGGGTCAGGTCGGACTTGTCGAAATCGAACAGCACGTTGCCGGCATCGCTCAGGGTGATGACTTCGGTCTGTGGGGCCGGGGCCGGTTTCTCGGTGGCCGGGTACTGCGGCAGCGGGCAGCCGCGGTGGTCGACCGGTGTGTTGGCCGGTGTGTCGGGGCAACGGTCGCGGCGGTCGAACACGCCGTCGCCGTCTTCATCGCCGTCCTGGGCGTAACAGATCAGTCCGCCGGTGAGGATCCCCAACGCCGCGCCGCCGCCCGCCCAACCGCCGTTTTCGAGCGCGCCGAGACCGCCGCCGACCAGCCCGCCGATGAGGCTGCAGATCGGCCACGTGCGTTGATTGAGGGGAGCGGTGCCATCGCTGTGGGTGGCGCAACCGGTCAGCAGGCTGCCCAGCAGCAGAACCGGCAAGACGGACCTTGTGAGAACACTCATCGTGAAAGCTCCTGTGTCACCGGCCCATACCGGTTACACAGGAGTAAAGACCCGCATCCGCGACTGCACAAGCCGCGGATGCGAGGGGGCTCAACGCACGATTTTGATTTCCGTGCGACGGTTCAGCGCGCGGCCGTCCGCAGTCTTGTTGTCCGCCACCGGCTGGCTTTCACCGGCACCGGTCACCGACACGAAGCTTGCGCGAGGCACGCCTTGCTGGATCAGGTACTCGACCACCGAGTGCGCACGGCGGTCCGACAGTTTCTTGTTGTAGGCATCGCTGCCCACGCTGTCGGTGTGACCGGTCACGGTCAGCTGCGCGGTGGAGGATTCCTGTTTCAGGCGCGAGGCGACCTTGTCCAGGACCTGTTTATCGGATGGCGTCAGCGTGGCCTTGTCGAACTGGAAGTGCACATCGCGGATCACGATGGTTTCTTCCTTGACCACGACCGCTTCTTCCACCACTGGCGCAGGTGCCGGTGGAGGGCAGCCGTCGGCGTCGACCTTCACGCCGCGAGGCGTATGGGGGCACTTGTCGCGGCTGTCCGGCACACCGTCGCCGTCCTCGTCGCCGTCACCGTGCACCCAGCAGTAGGCCGCTGCCGTACCACCGACCAACAGCGCGCCGTAACCGGCCCAGGACGAACTTTCCGTCGCCCCGAGACCTGCGCCGACGACACCGCCGACTGCCGCACAGGTCGGCCAGTCGGTTTTCTGCAAACCTGCACAACCAGTCAACACACTGGTTAGCAGAACCAAGGGCAATGCTGTCCGAACTATGCTCATCTAGTTTTCTCCTGAGGGATCGGCTTGCAACCGATTCAGGGAGTAAAGACCGGAGTTTTAATCTCCGCCAGCAATAGGTGATGGCTGTTTGCACGCCTGTTCACGGGACTTCGCCGCACTTGCCGCAAACCCGCGAAACAGGGCGCTAGGCTCCTGCGCCCCGGCACGCTAGTCTTGACGGCCTGACCGAGGATTTTCCATGACCGTCGCCCTTTCCCCCCGTACGCCGCAGCAGGCGCTGGCCGCCCTGCTCGACCGCTACGCGCCGGCCCGCCTGCTGCTGATCGGCGCCAGCGAGTTCCCGGCCCTGGCCGCCTTCAAAGAGGCCCACCCGGACACCCGCGTCGCCCACGCCGCTCCCGGCGCCTTGCCCGATGAGCTCGCCGCGCAGCGGTTCGACCTGGCGCTGGTGGTCGATTGCCTGGAGCACCTGCCCAAGCGCGACGGCCTGAACCTGCTGGGCGGCATCCGCAACCTCAACGCCAGCCGCATCGCCGTGCTGGCGGACCTTGCGGCCAGCGGCTGGCAGGAGACGGACTTCTACTCCCTGGCCCTGCAGGCCAGCGAGCGCTTTGCCCGCGACGAGCAGGTGCTGACCCTGTTCACCTACGATCTGCTTGACTACAAGCAAGTCCCCGACTGGCTCAACTCGAAGTTCTGGGCCAACCCGGAAAACTTCGGCAAATATTGGTGGTGACGCAATGAGTACAGCCATTTGCCCCTGCGGCAGCGGCAATCTGCTGGAAGCCTGCTGCGGCCATTATCACGCCGGTCATCCGGCCCCCTGCGCCGAAGCCCTGATGCGCTCGCGCTACAGCGCCTATGTGCTGGGCCTGGTCGACTACCTGGTGGCGACCACCCTGCCTGCCCAGCAAGCGGGGCTGGATCGCCACTCGATCAGCGACTGGAGCGCCCAGAGCACCTGGCTCGGCCTTGAGGTGGAAAGCTCGGAAGTGCTCGGCGGCCAGCCGGAGCACGCCTTCGTCACCTTCACCGCCCGCTGGCACGACAGCCAGGGCGAACACAGCCACCGCGAACGCTCGTCGTTCGTGCAGAACGCCGGCCGCTGGTACTTCATCGACCCGACCGTGGCGATGAAGACCGGCCGCAACGACGCGTGCCCCTGCGCCAGCGGGCAGAAGTTCAAGAAGTGCTGCGCGGGGTATTTCGGCGCGTGAGGTGAGCGGCGTCTAGACTGGGCCGAAAAGGAGTGACTCCATGCCCGGTCGATGGCGCAACCTGCAATTCCTCAGCCTGCTGCTGTTTCTGGCCCTGGGCGGCTGCGCCTCGTGGTTCGCCGACGACTTGCCGGATCCGGCGGTGCATCTGGTGAAGGTGGAAGTGGTGCGGGCCAAGCTGCTGGAACAGAAGTTCATCCTGCACTTTCGCATCGACAACCCCAACGACAGCGACCTGACCGTGCGCGGCCTCGAATACCGCGTGCACCTGGCCGGCCTGCTGCTGACCGAGGGCGAGCACGAACACTGGATCACGGTGGGGCCCAAACGCAGCGCTTTCTATAAGGTGCCGGTGCGCACCAACCTGTGGCCCCAGGTGAAAGAGGTGGTGAAACTGCTGAAGAACCCGAACCAGCAGATCCCCTACCGGCTGCAGGGCGAGATGGAAACCGGTTTATTCATCGCGCACTACGTGCACCTGGAGCGCAATGGCGTGATAATCCCCGCCGAATTGATTCCGGAGTGACCCCGATGACCCAGCAACCTCATGTCCATGGCCCTGACTGCAACCACGATCATGACCATCACCACCACGACCATGGCCATGTCCACGGCCCGAACTGCGGCCACGCCCACCAGGAGCCGGTGCGCAACGCCCTGAAGGACGTCGGCCGCAACGACCCTTGCCCGTGCGGCAACGGCAAGAAATTCAAGAAGTGCCACGGCGCGTGACGCCTGGGGCGAAGACCGCCTTCGCCTGACCGACCGCCATCGCCAGCAGGCTGGCTCCCACCTTGTTCGGCAGTGACCGCAAACACTGCATTCAACCGAGATTCTGTGGGAGCCAGCCTGCTGGCGATGGCGTCAGCCCAAGCGCCGCAGGACTGACAGAAGACTGCTGTTCCCAGATTGAATCCGCGTCGCGCACATTTCCTGTGGGAGCTGGCTTGCCAGCGATGACGTCAGCCCATTCACCGCCGCCCCCTCAGACCGCCGCCAGAATCTCGCGGCTGCCGACCACCGTCGCATACTCGCCGTGCAGGTTCCCCAGCGACATCGCATGCACATCCTCGGCCGAACGCAAGGCACCGAAGAAATCGGCCTTGTCGAAGGTGAAGCACGCATCCTCCGCCACCCAGGCCTCGAACCCCAGATTGCCCGCCGTGCGCGCCGTGGCCTCCACGGAGTTGTGGGTCGCCACGCCGACGATGACCAGTTGCCCGATCCCCGCCCTGCGCAACATCGCTTCAAGCCCGGTCGCGCAGAACGCATCCGGCACCTGCTTCTGGACCAGCCGCTCTCCGTCCTGCGGCGCGAAGCGTTCCTGAAACTCCACCCCCGATTGCCCGGGCCAGAACACCGAGTCCGGTGAACGGGACAAGTGCTGGACATGGATCACCGGCCGGCCGCTGCGGCGCCACGTCCCCAGCAGGTCGAGGATCCGCGCCTCGGCCTGCGGATTGTTCCGTCGCCCCAGGCGCGGATGCAGGATGCCTTTCTGCTGGTCGATGATGATCAGGGCAGCGTTGGCCTGAAGCTCCATGGCGGTGTTTCCCTCGAAAGGTCAGTTGATCGACCACTTCAACATCTCCGTTCGCTGCAGAGCAAGCACCCCGTTCCGTCGCACGCAGCGCCCCGCCCCGGAAATAACTGTGTCACCCGCTTGCGCGGCCCCTTCCCGCTCACTAACGTAGCGCCTTTACTGACGCTACCCCCCGCAGGAGCCTTGCCATGGCCTCGCCAGCCCTCACACAATTTCTTCCCCGGTTCGGCGTTGCCGCAGCAGTGGCCGGCGTCTTGAGCCTGGCCGGTTGCCAGACCTGGAACGCTCAGGATTCGCTCCCGCCCGTCTCCGGCGTGCAACCGCTCAAGGGCCTGGCGCAGAACGTCTCGGTGCGGCGCAACGCCATGGGCATGCCGCTGATCGAGAGCAACAGCTTCCACGATGCGCTCTTCGCGTTGGGCTATGTCCATGCCGGCGACCGGATCAACCAAATGGTGACCCTGCGCCTGCTGGCCCAGGGCCGTCTGGCGGAGATGTCCGGCCCGGCCCTGCTGGATGCAGACCGCTACATGCGCGCGGTCAACCTGAAGAAAAGCGCCGACGAGCTGTACAAGGCCTCGTCGCCGCGGCTCAAGCGCTTCTTCGAAGTCTATGCGCGGGGCGTCAACGCTTACCTGTTCCGCTACGCCGACAAACTGCCGGGGGATCTGGCCGCCAACGGCTACAAGCCGGAGTACTGGAAGCCTGAGGATTCGGCGCTGATCTTCTGCCTGCTGAACTTCAGCCAATCGGCCAACCTGCCGGAAGAGATCGCCTCGCTGGTGCTCGCGCAGACCGTCACCACCGACAAGCTGGCCTGGCTGACCCCGTCGGCGCCAGACGAAAACCTACCGCTGGCCGAAGCCGACAAGCTGCAAGGCATCAAGCTCAACGGCCAGGTGCCGGGCCTGAGCGAACTGAGCAACGCCACTCAGCAACTGGCGGCGCTGAACCTGCTCGGCGCCGGGTCGTCGAGCAACTGGGCCATCGCCCCGCAACGCAGCCGCAGCGGCAAGAGCCTGCTGGCCAGCGACAGCCACGGCCCGCTCGCCGCTCCGTCGCTGTGGAGCTTCGTGCAGATCCGCGCTCCCAAATACCAGGCCGCCGGGGTGACCGTGGCCGGCCTGCCGATGGTGCTCGGCGGCTTCAACGGCAAAGTGGCCTGGAGCATCAGCAGCGTGCAGGGCGACAACCAGGACCTGTTCCTGGAGAGGATCCGCCGTCAGGGCAGCAGCCTGACCTACGAGGTCAACGGCAAATGGCAGCCGTTGGCGGTGCGCCAGGAAACCTATTTCGTCAAAGGCCAGCGGCCGATCCGCGAAGCGGTGTACGAAACCCGCCACGGTGCGCTGCTCAACAGTGCCCAGGCGGCGGCCCAGGGCTCGGGTTTCGGGCTTGCGCTGCAAGTGCCGAGCTTCACCGACGACAAGTCCCTCGATGCGCTGTTCGACCTGAGCCGCGCGCAGAACGCCGAGCGCGCCTCGGACGCCAGCCGGGAAATCCGCGCCATCGGGCTGAACCTGGTGTTCGCCGACGCCAGCGACATCGGCTGGCAGGTCACCGGCCGCTTCCCGAACCGCCGCGAGGGCGAAGGCCTGTTGCCGTCGCCGGGCTGGGAGGGCCGCTACGATTGGGACGGCTACGCCGACCCGATGCTGCACCCCTACGATCAGGCCCCGGCCCAGGGCTGGCTCGGCACCGCCAACCAGCGGGTCATCCCCCATGGCTACGGCATGCAGCTGTCCAACTCCTGGGCTGCGCCGGAGCGCGGCGAGCGCCTGGCCGAGCTGGCCGGCAGCGGCAAGCACGACAGCCGCAGCGTGATTGCCATGCAGTACGACCAGACCACCCTGTTCGCCGCCAAACTGAAGAAGATGTTCGAAGCGCCGGGCATGGCCCAGCCGCTCAAGCGGGCGATCGAAGCCCTGCCGGACGCCGACCGCGCCAAGGCCCGCGAAGCCTACACGCGCCTGATGGCGTTCGACGGCAAGCTCAGCCCGACCTCCGCCGATGCGGCGATCTACGAGCTGTTCCTGCAGGAAAGCATGAAGCAGATCTTCCTCGACGAACTCGGGCCGCAGAGCAGCCCGGCGTGGAAAGCCTTCGTCGCCAACGGCGACCTGTCCTACGCCGCCCAGGCCGACCACTTGCTGGGCCGCGAGGACAGCCCGTTCTGGGACGATGTCCGCACCCCGCAGAAAGAAGACAAACCGGCGATCCTGGCCCGCAGCCTGGCCGCCGCCATCAGCGCCGGCGACAGCCAGCTGGGCGGCGACCGCAGAGCCTGGCAGTGGGGCAAGCTGCACCGCTACGAGTGGAAAAACGCCAACGGCCAGACGATCCGCGGCCCGCTCGCCGCCGGCGGCGACCACACCACGCTCAACCTGGCGGCCTTCGCCTGGGGCCAGGACGCCGCCGTCAGCCGCGCGCCGTCGATGCGCTTCATCGTCGACTTCGGCCAAAGCGAACCGCTGTCGGCCCAGAACGGCACCGGTCAGTCCGGCAACCCGGCCAGCCCGAACTACCTGAACGGGATCGAACCGTGGCTCAAGGGGCAGTACATCGGCCTGCCGATGCAGCCGCAGAACTTCGACCGGGTCTACGGCAAGACCCGCCTGACCCTCACCCCAGGCAAATGAACGCCGCCCGCCGCCGCATCCGCTCGGCGGCGGGCACGGCCCCTGTAGGCGCCAGCCTGCTGGCGATGGCGGACAGCCTGGTCCATCGAGGCCATCTGTGCCGCCGTCATCGCAAGCAAGCTTGCTCCCACAGGATTTGCAGTGATCACAAACTCTGCATCCACCCAAATTCCCTTGTAGGAGCCAGCCTGCTGGCGATGGCGGCCGGTCTGGTCCATCGAGGCCGGATGTGCCGCCGTCATCGCAAGCAAGCTTGCTCCCACAGGGTTCTGCCGTGACCACAGATTCTGCATTCACCCACGCTTCACTGTGGGAGCCAGCCTGCTGGCGATGGCGTCCGCCAAGACGCCGCAGGGCCGCGCTGTCACGCCCGCAGCCTGCGCGCACCACGCTCCCGAAACGGCTTTTTCGGCGCCCGCAAAATCGATAGAACTTTCGGACCCGCGCTCACCTCATAGCTGACAGGCCCCTCTATCGAGGTAACGACATGGAGCTTGTCATCGCGCGTCCGGAAGGCTTGTACTGCCCTGCCGGGGATTTCTATATCGACCCGTGGCGGCCGGTCGAACGCTCGGTGATCACCCATGCCCACGGCGACCATGCCCGCACCGGCAACCGGCATTACCTGGCCAGCAGCGCCAGCGCCGCAGTCCTGCGCGCACGCCTGGGCCCGGACATCAACCTGCAGACCCTGCCCTACGGCCAGCGCCTGACCCACCACGGCGTCACCTTGAGCTTCCATCCCGCCGGCCATGTGCTGGGATCGGCGCAGATCCGGCTGGAATACGGCGGCGAAGTCTGGGTCGCCTCCGGCGACTACAAGATCGAGGCCGACGGCACCTGCGCCCCGTTCGAACCGGTGCGCTGCCACACTTTCATCACCGAATCGACCTTCGGCCTGCCGATCTACCGCTGGCAGCCGCAGGCCGAGGTGTTCGCCGACATCAACCGGTGGTGGCAGGCGAACACCTGCGCCGGCAAGGCCAGCGTGCTGCTGTGCTATGCGTTCGGCAAGGCGCAGCGGATTCTGCACGGCATCGACCCGTCGCTCGGGCCGATCCTCTGCCACGGCGCGGTCGAGCCGCTGAATCGGGTCTACCGCGAGGCCGGCGTTCATCTGCCGCCGACGCGCTACGCCGGTGACGTGCAGAAGAACGACCCGTTGCTGCGCCAGGCCCTGATCATTGCCCCGCCCCAGGCGGGCGGCAGCAGTTGGATGCGCCGTTTCGGCGACTACAGCGACGGCTTCGCCAGCGGCTGGATGCGCCTGCGGGGCCCCCGGCGGCGGCGCGGCGTGGACCGGGGCTTCGTGCTGTCGGACCACGCCGACTGGCCCGGCCTGCTCTGGGCCATCGGCCAGACCGGCGCCGAACGCGTGAAGGTCACCCACGGCGCGGTCGGCACGCTGGTGCGGCACCTGCGCGAACAAGGGCTGGACGCCCAAGCCTTCAGCACGGAATACGGCGACGACGAAGACGACAGCCCGGCCATCGCCCAGGTGCAGCCATGAAAGACTTCGCCCGCCTGTATGCCGAGCTCGACACCAGCACCTCCAGCAATGCCAAGCTTGCCGCCATGCAAGCGTATTTCACCCGGGCGGCGCCGCAGGATGCGGCTTGGGCCGTGTATTTCCTCGCCGGCGGACGTCCCCGGCAACTGGTGCCGGTGCGGATCCTGCGGGATCTGGCGGTGGAGCGGTCGGGGTTGGCGCCGTGGCTGTTCGAGGAGTGCTATCAGGCGGTCGGGGACCTGGCGGAAACCCTCTCGCTGGTGCTGCCGCAGAACCCGGACATCTCCGAGGAGGGCCTGGCCGAGTGGATCGAACGCAAGCTCTTGCCGCTGCGCGGCGAAACCCCGGAGTACCTGGCCCGGCAACTGCCGGCGCTGTGGGCACAGCTGGACCGGCCGGGCCTGATGCTGTGCATCAAGCTGATCACCGGCAGCTTCCGGGTCGGCGTCTCGAAGCTGCTGGTGACCCGTGCCCTGGCCGCCATGGCCGGGCTCGACAGCAAACGCGTGGCGCAGCGGCTGGTGGGCTACACCGACCTCGCCAACCGGCCTGACGCGGCGCGCTACCTGCAACTGATCGCCCCCGAATCCAGCGAAGAGCACGCCCGGCGCGGCGGTCAGCCCTATCCGTTCTTCCTCGCCCATGCCCTGTCGCAGCCGCCGGAGCAGTTCGAGGCGCTGCTGGGCCCGCCCGCCGGTTGGCAGGTGGAATGGAAGTGGGACGGCATCCGCGCCCAGGCGGTGCGGCGCGACGGCCGGCTGTGGATCTGGTCGCGGGGTGAGGAACTGGTGACCGAACGCTTCCCGGAACTGGGCGGCCTGCTCCGCGGCTTGCCCGACGGCACTGTGATCGACGGCGAAATCGTGGTCTGGAAAGACACCCCGGGGTCGCCGTCGGTGCAGCCGTTCGCCCTGCTCCAGCAACGGATCGGCCGCAAGCGCCTGGACAAGAAAATCCTCGAGGACGCCCCGGTGGCGATGATCGCCTATGACCTGCTGGAGTGGCAGGGCGAGGATTGGCGCAATCGGCCGCAAAGCCAACGGCGCGAACAGCTGGAGCAGGTCATCGCAGGCTGCGCCGATCCGGTTCTGCGGCTCTCGCCGATCCTCACCGCCGACGACTGGGCAGGCCTGGCCCGCCAGCGCGAGGCTTCGCGGCGCCTGGGGGTGGAAGGCATGATGCTCAAGGCCCGCGATGCGCTGTACGGCGTGGGCCGCACCAAGGACATGGGTGTGTGGTGGAAATGGAAGGTCGATCCGTTCAGCGTCGATGCGGTGCTGATCTACGCCCAGCGCGGCCAGGGCCGGCGCGCGAGCCTCTACAGCGACTACACCTTCGCGGTGTGGGACGGCCCGTCCGGCGCCGGCCAGCGCTCGCTGGTGCCGTTCGCCAAGGCCTACTCGGGGCTGACCGACGAGGAAATGCGCCAGGTCGACATCATCGTGCGCAAGACCACCGTGGAGAAGTTCGGCCCGGTCAGCAGCGTCACGCCCAGCCTGGTGTTCGAACTGGGCTTCGAAGGCATCGCCCTCTCGCGCCGGCACAAAAGCGGCATCGCCGTGCGCTTCCCGCGCATGCTGCGCTGGCGCCAGGACAAGAGCGTGGACGAGGCCGACGACCTGGCCACCTTGCAGAACCTGCTGACCTGATCCCTCGCCACACCTGCATCACTCACCACGGCTGTCACAAAACGGTGCGGCGCATCGCACCTGCCCGATTCCGTGCACCGATCCCTCGCGCCGTCCCTTCCTACACCTTTTAAAACACTTGTTCGGGACTCTGGTTCGGAAATTGCTACTTTCTATAGGTCGTAAGCGTTCCAGTAACAATACTTCTGCGCCCACAAGCGCTCTTATTGGTTCTTAGGGATTGAATAATGAAAAAAGCATTGCTGACCCTTTCTGCACTGGCGTTGTGCATGGCTGCCGGTTCCACGCTGGCCAAGGAGTACAAGGAGCTGCGGTTTGGCGTTGACCCTTCCTACGCGCCGTTCGAGTCGAAAGCGGCCGACGGCAGCCTGGTGGGCTTCGACATCGACCTGGGCAACGCGATCTGCGCCGAGCTCAAGGTCAAGTGCAAGTGGGTCGAAAGCGACTTCGACGGCATGATCCCGGGCCTCAAGGCCAACAAGTTCGACGGCGTGATCTCGTCGATGACCGTGACCGAGGCCCGCGAGAAGGTCATCGACTTCTCCAACGAGCTGTTCTCCGGCCCGACCTCCTTCGTGTACAAGAAAGGCGCCGGCATCACCACCGACACCGCGTCGCTCAAGGGCAAGACCGTCGGCTACGAGCAAGGCACCATCCAGGAAGCCTACGCCAAGGCCGTGCTGGACAAGGCCGGCGTGAAGACCCAAGCCTACGCCAACCAGGACCAGGTGTACGCCGACCTGGTCTCCGGTCGCCTGGACGCCTCGATCCAGGACATGCTGCAGGCCGAGCTGGGTTTCCTGAAGTCGCCGCAGGGCGCCGACTATGAAGTGAGCAAGCCGGTGGACGACAAACTGCTGCCGTCCAAGACCGCTGTCGGTATTAAGAAAGGTAACACCGAGCTGAAAGCGCTTTTGGATAAAGGTATCAAAGCGTTACACGATGATGGCAAATACGCAGAGATTCAAAAGAAACACTTCGGTGATCTGAATCTGTACAGCGGCAAGTAATGCCACGGCGCCCATCCCGGATGGGCGCCTTTCTCATCCGTTCAGGTTGCTGATTCATGTTCGAAAACCTATTACAGAATCTGGGGCTTTCCGCCTTCAGCCTCAAGGGCTTCGGCCCGTTGCTGTGGGAAGGCACCTGGATGACCATCAAATTGTCGGCGCTGTCGCTGCTGGTGGCCGTGCTGCTCGGCCTGATCGGCGCCAGCGCCAAACTGTCGAAGGTCAAGCTGGTGCGCCTGCCCGCCCAGCTCTACACCACGCTGATCCGCGGGGTGCCGGACCTGGTGCTGATGCTGCTGATCTTCTACAGCCTGCAGACCTGGCTGACCTCCCTCACCGATTACATGGAATGGGAATACATCGAGATCGACCCGTTCAGCGCCGGCGTGCTGACCCTGGGCTTCATCTACGGCGCGTATTTCACCGAAACCTTCCGCGGCGCGATCCTCGCGGTGCCCCGGGGCCAGGTCGAAGCCGCCACCGCCTACGGCCTCAAGCGCGGCCAGCGTTTCCGCTTCGTGGTGTTCCCGCAAATGATGCGTTTCGCCCTGCCGGGCATCGGCAACAACTGGATGGTGATGCTCAAGGCCACCGCGCTGGTGTCCATCATCGGCCTGGCCGACCTGGTCAAGGCCGCCCAGGACGCCGGCAAGAGCACCTATCAGCTGTTCTACTTCCTGGTGCTGGCCGCCTTGATTTACCTGCTGATCACCAGCGCCTCCAACTTCATCCTGCGCAAGCTTGAACGCCGCTACGCCGCCGGGGCCCGGGAGGCCATCCGATGATCGAACTCCTGCAGGACTACTGGAAAGCCTTCCTTTATACCGACGGCAACAACATCACCGGGCTGGCCATGACCCTCTGGCTGCTCAGCGCCTCGATCTTCATCGGCTTCATCACCTCGATCCCGCTGTCCATCGCCCGGGTCTCGCCGCACTTCTACATCCGCTGGCCGGTGCAGTTCTACACCTACCTGTTCCGCGGCACGCCGCTCTACATCCAGCTGCTGATCTGCTACACCGGGATCTACAGCCTGGCCGCCGTGCGCGCCCAGCCGGTGCTCGACAGTTTCTTCCGCGATGCGATGAACTGCACGATCCTGGCCTTCGCCCTGAACACCTGCGCCTACACCACGGAGATCTTCGCCGGGGCGATCCGCAGCATGAACCACGGCGAAGTCGAAGCGGCCAAGGCCTACGGTCTGACCGGCTGGAAACTGTACGCCTACGTGATCATGCCGTCGGCCCTGCGCCGTTCGCTGCCGTACTACAGCAACGAAGTGATCCTGATGCTGCACTCGACCACCGTGGCCTTCACCGCGACCATCCCGGACATCCTGAAAGTCGCGCGGGACGCCAACTCGGCGACCTTCCTGACCTTCCAGTCGTTCGGCATCGCCGCCCTGATCTACCTGACCGTCACCTTTGCGCTGGTCGGCCTGTTCCGCCTCGCCGAACGCCGATGGCTGGCCTTCCTCGGGCCGACCCACTAGGACACCTTTGCAATGCGCCATCAGATACATGAGCTGCTGGCCCCGCTGCCGGGGACCGCGCGCCAGATCCACAGCTTCCACTTCGGCCCGCAGAAGGGCCAAGGCAAGATCTACATCCAGTCCTCGCTGCACGCCGACGAACTGCCCGGCATGCTGGTGGCCTGGCACCTCAAGCGACGGCTGACGGAGCTGGAGGCCGCCGACCGCCTGCGCAGCGAAATCGTGCTGGTGCCGGTGGCCAACCCGGTCGGCCTCGAACAGGTGCTGATGGACGTGCCGCTGGGCCGCTACGAGCTGGAGAGCGGGCAGAACTTCAACCGCTGGTTCGTCGACCTCAGCGAAGAGATCGGCAACGACATCGCCGAGCGGCTGGGCGACGATCCCCGGCGCAACCTCGAACTGATCCGCGCCAGCCTGCGTGCAGCCCTTGATCGCCAGACCCCCGCCACCCAGCTGCAATCCCAGCGCCTGACCCTGCAGCGGCTGGCCTGCGATGCGGACATGGTGCTGGACCTGCACTGCGACTTCGAGGCCGTCACCCACCTCTACACCACGCCCGAGGCCTGGCCGCAGGTCGAACCGCTGGCGCGCTCCATCGGCTCCCAGGCCAGCCTGCTGGCCACCGATTCCGGCGGCCAGTCGTTCGACGAATGCTTCACGCTGCTCTGGTGGCAGCTGCAAGAGCGCTTCGGCGAACGCTTCGACATTCCGCCCGGCAGCTTTTCGGTGACCGTCGAACTGCGCGGCCAGGGCGACGTCAGCCATCCGCTGGCCGAACAGGACAGCCAGGCGCTGATCGATTACCTGACCCACTTCGGCGCGATCGCCGGCGAACCGGCGCCGCTGCCGCCGCTGCCCTTCCCGGCCACGCCGCTGGCCGGGGTCGAGCCGGTCGCCACGCCGGTCGGCGGGCTGCTGGTGTTCACCGCCACGCCGGGCCAGTACCTGGAGGCCGGCCAACAGATCGCCGACATCATCGACCCGATCACCGACCGCGTGACCCCCGTCCACTGCACCGTCGCCGGCCTGCTGTACGCGCGCTCGCTGCGCCGCATGGCCACCGCCGGCATGGTCGTCGCCCATGTGGCCGGCGCCGAAGCCTACCGCAGCGGCTATCTGCTTTCGCCTTGAGGATGCCTGTTCCATGTACAAACTGACTGTTGAAGACCTGCACAAGAGCTACGGCGACCATCAGGTGCTCAAAGGCGTTTCGCTCAAGGCCAAGACCGGCGACGTGATCAGCCTGATCGGCGCCAGCGGCTCGGGCAAGAGCACCTTCCTGCGCTGCATCAACTTCCTCGAACAGCCCAACAGCGGCGCGATGAGCCTCGACGGCCAGCCGATCCGCATGGCCACCGACCGCCACGGCATGCACGTCGCCGACCCGGACGAACTGCAGCGCCTGCGCACCCGCCTTGCCATGGTGTTCCAGCACTTCAACCTGTGGAGCCACATGACCGTGCTGGAGAACATCACCATGGCCCCGCGCCGGGTGCTGGGCTGCGCCAAGGCCGAGGCCGAAGACCGCGCCCGCCGCTACCTGGACAAGGTCGGCCTGCCGGCGCGGGTGGCCGACCAGTACCCGGCGTTCCTTTCCGGCGGCCAGCAGCAACGGGTGGCCATCGCCCGGGCGCTGGCGATGGAGCCGGAGGTGATGCTGTTCGACGAGCCGACCTCGGCCCTCGACCCGGAACTGGTCGGCGAGGTGCTCAAGGTGATCCAGGGCCTGGCCGACGAGGGCCGCACCATGATCATGGTGACCCACGAAATGAGCTTCGCGCGCAAAGTGTCCAGCCAGGTGCTGTTCCTGCACCAAGGGTTGGTGGAGGAAGAAGGCGCGCCGGAGGACGTGCTGGGCAACCCCAGGAGCGAGCGGCTGAAGCAGTTCCTCAGCGGCAACCTCAAGTGAACCGTCCCTGAAAACGCAACGGCCGGTCAGCGGAAACCTTTTCGGCTTCCGTTGACCGGCCGTTCGTTCGGGCGACGGTTCAAGCGACAGGCGCCGGCGGCGGTTCGTCCGGCAAGGTGGGCTCACCGGGTTCGGTCGGCTGTTCGTTGGGCGTATCGGGGTCGGGTTGACCGGGAATGCCCCCGGCCATGCCGACGGGCGGTTGCGCCAGCAACGACCAGGCCAATACCCCGACCTGATTGGGCTCGAGCCTTGCCAGTTCGGCGGTGATTCGCGGATCGATCTTCATGGGGGCCCTCCTCGGCGAAGGCCCGCTCTGCGCAAGGCAAAACGGGCGGTACACCCCATAGAGTGTCCACCCGCCGAAGAATTCCCGGCAAATGCCGGACGGGCGGATCAGGTGCGCGGCAGGGTCACGCCGCGCTGGCCCTGATACTTGCCGCCGCGATCCTTGTAGGAGACTTCGCATTGCTCGTCGGATTCCAGGAACAGCATCTGCGCCACGCCTTCGTTGGCGTAGATCTTCGCCGGCAGGTTGGTGGTGTTCGAGAATTCCAGGGTCACGTGGCCTTCCCACTCAGGTTCCAGCGGCGTGACGTTGACGATGATGCCGCAGCGGGCATAGGTGCTCTTGCCCAGGCAGATGGTCAGCACGTTGCGCGGAATGCGGAAGTACTCGACGGTGCTGGCCAGGGCGAAGGAGTTCGGCGGAATGATGCACACGTCGCTGTGAATGTCGACGAAGCTGCCGGCGTCGAAGTTCTTAGGATCGACGATGGCCGAATTGATGTTGGTGAACACCTTGAAATGATTGGTGCAACGCACGTCGTAGCCGTAGCTCGACACACCGTAGGAAATCACTCGGCTGTCGTCGCTGCCGCGCATCTGGCGCTCGACGAACGGTTCGATCATGCCGTGTTCCTGCGCCATGCGGCGAATCCACTTGTCCGATTTGATGCTCATGGCGGGTGTCCTGAATAGCGAGGTGGAAAAAATCTGTCCGGCATCTTACCGGGCGCGTCGCCGGGTTCAAAGTCCGGGGCGCGATTATCCCCCCATCGCCAGGTTTCACGGGGCCTGGCGACGAACCGTCACACCGCCGATCCCGAAAACGGAGAAACCTTCGCAAGAAGCATTGGCACGTTCATGAAAAAGGGTTAAGGTGGCGCCACTGTGCTGCTTGTGTCACTGAGAATCTCTCCACGATATGTTGAATTTCGATCCAACCGTCTACAAGAATTTTTCCTGCTCTTTGCACTCAGTCTCGGCCAGGGTTCTTCCTGAGTCGCAGTAATCTTTGTCCAAGGAGTTTCACCATGTCCAATCGCCAAACCGGTACCGTTAAGTGGTTCAACGATGAGAAAGGCTTCGGCTTCATCACCCCACAATCCGGTGACGATCTGTTCGTACACTTCAAAGCCATCCAGGCTGACGGTTTCAAAACCCTGAAAGAAGGCCAGCAGGTTTCTTTCATCGCTACCCGCGGTCAGAAAGGCATGCAAGCTGAAGAAGTACAAGTTATCTAACTTGTCGCTTTAGCAAAAAAGAGCCCCGCCCTCAAAGCGGGGCTTTTTTGTGGGCGCCTGCTTATGGCGCAGGCAAAAAAACGCAGCCCGACGGCTGCGTTTTTTGTGGGCGGCGTTACCAGGCCACACCGAACCCGGCGGTGTAGCGGGTCTTGTTCAGATCCGCATCGTTGGTGCCGCTGATGATGTCGCGCTCGGCCTTGACGTTCAGCGAGGCCCAGTCGGTGACCTTGTAGCGCAGGCCCATCTCCGCATCCAGGGCGTAGTTCGCGACATCGGACAACGGCTTGCCCACTTCGCCGTTGGTGAAGAACTCCACCTTCTTGCCGATCAGGTAGCGGTTGTAGTCCCACTTCACCGCCACCGAGTAGAAATTGTCCTTGCTGCCGTCGCGGTACTCATAGTCGGTGCGGTTGAACAGCGAGCCCAGGGAGAACGCCCCCAGCTCGTCGTCCCAGAACTGGTAGCCTGGACCGGTGCCGACCACCCGCTGGCGCGCCAGCTCTTCGATGTGGTCGCGCTTGTAGCTCAGGCGGCCTCGCCAGAACCACTGATCGGTGAGGAAGCGGTCGAGGGAGTACTCGGCGCGCCAGTTGTCGGTGGTGGTGACGTCATCCTGCACCTCGCGGTTGTATTCGCCTTCACCGGTGTGCCGCCAGCGGCCGTGGCGCGCAGAGGTCTTGAAGCCGATGTCGTAGTCGTCGGTGTCCTTTTCGGCCCGCTGGTAATCCAGGGCCAGGTCGACGTTGCCCTTCCACACCAGATCCTCGACCACAGGCTTGGGCTTGAGGATCTGCTGGATGCTCGCCAGTTCGACGGTCTTCGGCGCCTCGCCGTTGGCCAGGGTGACCTTGCCGTCGCCGGCGGCGCTCAGCGACTTGGCCTTCTCGCCGCTGTAGGCATCCTGCTTGACCAGCAGTTCCTGATCGCTCTCCAGGGTCTTGACCTGTTTCCAGTCGATCGTGACGGCACCGGCGTACGGGGTCTGGATCAACAGCTTGCCGCCGTCGAACAGCGTGATCTTGCCGCTCAGCTTGTCGCCGTTGTTCAACCAGACGGTATCGGCAAGCAGGGGGGTGGATGCGCTGAAGACAGCGAGGCACAGCAGGGTTCTGGACAACATAAGCGAATCGGGGGCTCGAGTTTGCGGGAAAAAGGTCGGCATTATCCGTAGGAATAAGTCCCTGACAACGACTGACATGACTATTTCTGTTGAGTTCATTTCTCAATTGGCCCTGCACCGATTAGGCTTAAAGGCATCGAGGCGATTGTTTTGCACAACCGCGCAGGAACCGCAGACGTGACAGACCCGAACCCAACCGACGAAAGCCAGGCGCAAATCCGACGCACGGCGCTCTACTCGACCCTGGCCCAAGTGCCCGAAGGCAAGGTCGTCAGCTATGGTCAATTGGCCGAACTGGCCGGGTTGGGGCGCGCCGCCCGCTGGGTCGGCCGCACCCTGAGCCAACTGCCCGGCGACACCCGGCTGCCGTGGCACCGCGTGCTCGGCGCCGGCGGCCGCATCAGCCTCCCGGCCGGCAGCCCATCGGGGGACGAACAACGGGCGCGGTTGCGCATGGAAGGGGTCACCGTCCTGAACAATCGTGTGGATATTCGGCGCCATGGCTGGCGTCCGGTAGAGCACAGCGGTTAGAGTGCGCGCTTTGTTTTCGCAATCTTGAGGCAGACTTCAGCCCATGCCCCGTAAAACCTGGCGCGCCGCGCTCGCCGCCTATGCCAGTCCTTCGACGCTCGTGCTGTTGTTGCTGGGTTTCGCCGCCGGCCTGCCGTACATGCTGGTGTTTTCAACGCTGTCGGTCTGGCTGCGCGAAGCCGGCGTGGCCCGCGAAACCATCGGCTACGCGAGCCTGATCGGCCTGGCCTATGCGTTCAAGTGGGTCTGGTCGCCGCTGCTCGACCAATGGCGCCTGCCGCTGCTGGGCAAACTGGGGCGTCGCCGCTCCTGGCTGGTGCTGTCGCAGTCGCTGGTGATCCTCGGCCTGGTCGGCATGGGTTTCTGCGATCCGCAGAAGCACCTGTCCTGGCTGATCGCCATCGCCGTCCTCGTCGCGTTCGCCTCCGCCACCCAGGACATCGCCGTGGACGCCTATCGCCTGGAGATCGCGGACGACAACCGCCAGGCCGCGCTCGCCGCCAGCTACATGTCCGGCTACCGGGTCGCAGCCCTGCTGGCGACCGCCGGTGCACTGTTCTTCGCCGAAGGCTTCGGCTCCACCGGCTTCAACTACCAGCATTCAGCCTGGACCGGCACCTACGTCCTGTTCGGCGTCCTGATGGTGCCGGCGCTGCTGACCTCCCTGCTGATGCGCGAGCCGCCCGTGCCGCTGCGCACCCAACTGCAGGCCGGCCGCTACACGTTCATGCACCAGCTGATGTCGGTGTTCGTGCTGATCATCCTGCTGGTGTCCGTGCCGGCGATGTTCACCCAGCTCTATAACACCGACTTCGCCAGCGTGCTGTTCGAAGGCGTCAGCCTGCTCGACCTGCTGCTGGAGGACCGCGCGTTCCTGCGGGCGATCCTCTACACCACCCTCACCTGCCTGTGCCTGTCGGCCATGGGCCGCCGGGGCCTGGCGCCGGTGCTGACGCCGGTCAACGACTTCATCCTGCGCTACCGCTGGCAGGCCCTGCTGCTGCTTGGGCTGATCGCCACCTACCGGATGTCCGACACGGTGATGGGCGTGATGGCCAACGTGTTCTACATCGACCAGGGCTTCACCAAGGACCAGATCGCCAGCGTCAGCAAGATCTTCGGCCTGATCATGACCCTCGTCGGCGCCGGCATGGGCGGCCTGCTGATCGTGCGTTTCGGCATCCTGCCGATCCTGTTCATCGGCGGCGCGGCCTCGGCGGCCACCAACCTGCTGTTCCTGATGCTGGCCGACATGGGCCCGAACCTGAAGATGCTGGTGCTGACCATCTCCCTGGACAACTTCAGCTCCGGCCTGGCCACCTCGGCGTTCGTCGCGTACCTGTCGAGCCTGACCAACCTCAAGTTCTCCGCCACCCAGTACGCCCTGCTCAGCTCGATCATGCTCCTGCTGCCGCGCCTGATCGGCGGCTATTCCGGGGTGATGGTCGAGAAGTTCGGCTACCACAACTTCTTCCTGATCACCGCGATGCTCGGTGTGCCGACCCTGGTGCTGATCGCCCTGCACTGGTTCCAGGAAAGCCGCCGCGAAGGCCCGACGCCGACGCCCGAGCCCGTGCAGGCGCCGGTCGCGGAAGAGTCGTAGGGCATTTCGCCAACGGCGGGACGAATCCCGCCGTTCTGCCCCGCCGCCGGCCGCACGCCTGTACGTCAGCAAATCTCGCCCGTACAATGCTCCGTCTATTTCCAGTCTCAGCAACCGACAACGGCCAATCATGCGCACCAGTCAATTTTTGCTCGCCACACAGAAAGAAACGCCTTCCGACGCGGTCGTGATCAGCCATCAGCTGATGCTGCGCGCCGGCATGATCCGCAAACTCGCTTCGGGCCTGTACACCTGGCTGCCGATGGGCCTGCGGGTAATGCGCAAGGTGGAAGCCATCGTCCGCGAAGAAATGGACGCCGCCGGCTCTCTGGAAGTGTTGATGCCGGGCACCCAGCCGGCCGAACTGTGGCAGGAGTCGGGACGCTGGGAAGAATACGGCCCTGAACTGCTGCGCATCAAAGACCGCCACGGCCGCGACTTCTGCGCAGGCCCGACCCACGAAGAGGTCATCACCGACCTGATGCGCAACGAGTTGAGCAGCTACAAGCAGCTGCCGATCAACCTGTACCAGATCCAGACCAAGTTCCGTGACGAGATCCGCCCACGCTTCGGCCTGATGCGCGGCCGCGAATTCATCATGAAGGACGCCTACTCGTTCCACGCCGACCTGGCCTCGCTGCAGGTCACCTACGACCGCATGCACCAGGCGTACTGCAACGTGTTCACCCGCCTGGGCCTGAAGTTCCGCCCTGTGGAGGCCGACAACGGTTCCATCGGCGGCGCCGGCTCCCATGAGTTCCACGTGCTGGCCGAATCCGGCGAAGACGACATCGTCTTCAGCAACGGCTCCGACTACGCGGCCAACATCGAGAAGGCCGAAGCCGTGCCGCGCGAAACCTCGCGTCCTGCACCGACCGAAGAGCTGCGCCTGGTCGACACCCCGGACACCAAGACCATCGCGGCCCTGGTGGAAAAATTCGGCCTGCCGATCGAAAAGACCGTCAAGACCCTGATCGTGCACGCCGAAGAGAAAGGCAAGCTGATTGCCCTGATCATCCGCGGCGACCACGAACTCAACGAAATCAAGGCCGCCAACCAGCCTGGCGTGGCCAGCCCTCTGGTCATGGCCAGCGACGCGGAGCTGCGTGACGCCATCGGCGCCGGCGCCGGCTCCCTCGGCCCGCTGAACCTGCCGCTGCCGATCATCATCGACCGCTCGGTCGAACTGATGAGCGACTTCGGCGTCGGCGCCAACATCGACGACAAGCACTACTTCGGCCTGAACTGGGAACGCGACCTGCCGGTTCCGACCGTGGCCGACCTGCGCAACGTCGTGTCCGGCGATCCGAGCCCGGACGGCAAGGGCACCCTGGAGATCAAGCGCGGCATCGAAGTCGGGCACATCTTCCAGCTGGGCAACAAGTACAGCAAGGCGATGAAGTGCGAAGTGCTGGGCGAGAACGGCAAGCCGGTCACCCTGGAAATGGGTTGCTACGGCATCGGCGTGTCCCGCGTGGTGGCTGCGGCCATCGAGCAGAACAACGACGAGA
Source organism: Pseudomonas sp. R25(2017) (assembly GCF_002112565.1). NCBI lineage: Bacteria > Pseudomonadati > Pseudomonadota > Gammaproteobacteria > Pseudomonadales > Pseudomonadaceae > Pseudomonas > Pseudomonas sp. R25(2017). The sequence continues at coordinate 190,103 of NZ_NEHZ01000008.1, read as the reverse complement.
ACGGCATCATCTGGAGCGACGCCCTGGCACCGTTCCAGATCGCCCTGGTGCCGCTGCGCTACGAGACTGACCTGGTGCGCGAAGCCACCGACAAGCTGTACGCGGAACTGACCGCCGCCGGCTTCGAAGTGCTGCTGGACGACCGCGACAAGAAGACCAGCCCGGGCATCAAGTTCGCGGACATGGAACTGATCGGCATCCCTCACCGGATCGTGGTCAGCGACCGTGGCCTCGCCGACGGCAACCTGGAATACAAGAGCCGTTCCGAGGCCGAGGCGCAAGCGCTGCCGGTCGCTGACGCGCTGTCCTTCCTGCAGGCCCGCATCCGCCGCTGACACCAGATAGAGACGTCATGTTCAAGCGAAACACCTTAGGCCTCGGTGGCGCCGCCCTGTGCGGCGCCCTGCTGGTCAGCGGCTGTGCCAACCACATGTCGCAACGCAGCGAGCACGAGGAACGGGTCGAGCGCAAACTGCTCGATCACAGCCTGCAGATCGATGTCGGCGAGCCCAAGGTGCTTGAGCTGCCGCAGCGGCGCGTGAAGATCCACGAGCAGAAGACCTTCGAGGTCACCGAGTTCGAGGTCACCCGTCACTACGACCGCTACACGCCTTACCAACCCTGGCGGGAAATCTACGAGATCCCGCTGGGTGCGGTGGCGGTGGTGGCCGGCGTCGGCGCCAACGTGGTCAACGTGTTCGCCCTGGGCAACCTGCCGGACAGCGTGACCAAGGACTGGCTGAGCTACGGCTTCGCCGGGCTCAACCCGTTCATGAACGTACAGTCCCACGGCCGTGCGCAACAGAACCTGGCCGGCATCGACGAAGTCCAGCGCGACAAGCGCACGGAATACTCAAGCCTGCCGTGGAGCGAGCGCCCCGTTCAGGTCAAGGCCGGCAAGCAGACCTTCGACATGACCACCGACCGCAACGGCGTGCTGCGCCTGAACCTGCTGGACAGCCCGTTCGCCGAGCATGACCTCAATCACCTGGGCAAACTGCAGATCAGCGTGGAAGACGCCAAGGACGACGTGCACACCGACTCGTCGCTCGCGATCAGCACCCACCTGCGCGGCAAGCTGCTGGAGGCCCACGCGCTGATCTACGACGATCTGGAAGACGACGAAGTGAGCCAGTGGGTGCACCGGGTCAAGCGCCTGTCGGAGCTGGGCCTGGAAGAGGAAGCCAGCGAGCTGGAACAGAGCCTGATCGAGCTGACCCGCAACGATCCGGAACTGCAGACCGAATTCCTCAAGTCCCTGACCAGGGATGCCGGGCGCCTGGTGGCGGATCCGGGGCCGAACTGAGAACAAAGCAATGGGGGCCATGGCGGTCTGCCTGACGGGCCGCCTTAGCCAGGCTCCACCACCGGATCAGCGCTCAAACAGCTCCATCTGCTCGAAGCCGCCCCGCAGATCCTCCAACCTCACCCCCACTCCCAACAACCGCACGGGCTTGCCGCCCCGGTTGAACGCCTGGGTCAGCATCAACTGATAACTGCCCAGATCCCGCCCTGCCCCGGCCTGCTCCAATGTGGTCTGGGTGAAGTCATGGAACTTCACCTTGACGAACGGCTTGCCCGGCCGGTAGCTGCTGTCGATCCGCGCCATGCGGGTCTTGAGGGTCTCCAGCAGTTCCGGAAGCTTGTCCAGGCAACTGCGCAGGTCCGGGAGATCGACGTCATAGGTGTTTTCGACGCTGATCGACTGCCGGCGACTGTCGTTGTGCACCTGCCGCTCATCGATCCCGCGGGCCAAGCTCCACAGGCGCTCGCCGAAACTGCCGAACTCGCGCACCAGCGTCAGCTTGTCCCATTCGCGCAACTGCCGGCAGTCGTCGATGCCCAGCTTGTGCAGCTTGTCGGCGGTGACCTTGCCCACGCCGTGCAGCTTGCCGACCGGCAAGCCGGCGACGAAGTCCTCGACCTGGTCCGGCGTGACCACGAACAGACCATTGGGCTTTTTCCAGTCGCTGGCGATCTTGGCCAGAAACTTGTTCGGCGCCACCCCGGCGGACACCGTGATGTGCAGCTGATTGGACACCCGTCGGCGGATGTCCTGGGCGATCCGCGTGGCGCTGCCGCCAAAATGAGCGCTGTCCGACACATCGAGGTAAGCCTCGTCCAGCGACAGCGGTTCAATCAGATCGGTGTAGTCGCGAAAGATCGTGTGAATTTCCTTCGACGCCTCGCGATAGGCGTCCATCCGGGGCTTGACGATGGTCAGATCCGGGCACAGCTTCAGTGCATGGCCGGAAGACATGGCCGAACGCACGCCGTACGCACGCGCCTCGTAGTTGCACGTAGCGATCACCCCGCGACGCTCCGGCGAGCCGCCCACGGCCAGAGGCTTGCCGGCCAGGCTCGGGTCGTCACGCATCTCGATGGCGGCGTAGAAACAGTCACAGTCGATGTGGATGATTTTTCGCTGAGTCATGACAGAAAGGAAAACATGGCAAGCCGGATCGGCAGTATCTCACTGACACCTGTATATAGCACCAGTACTCAGAAGGTTCTTTTTCACCCGTAGGAAATCCGAACCGAATTTATTTCTTCAATCGAAATTAGCCGAGCAATAGAGCTGAAACCCTTGCCCTGCCTGTCCCGCAGCCTTCCAGGCCACCGTGAAATTCCGCTAAGCGGTTGAAGCTCAACAGATTTTTTCCACATTGCCGGTTGACACCCCGGCAATCCTCTGTAGAATGCCGCCACATCAGACGCGGGATGGAGCAGCCTGGTAGCTCGTCGGGCTCATAACCCGAAGGTCGTCGGTTCAAATCCGGCTCCCGCAACCAAACATCAGAAAAGGCCACTTGAAAAAGTGGCCTTTTTTGTGCGCGCGTGTATTGCAGGCGCGACACAAACCCTTGCGACTGAACCACTTAGCGCTCCCCCGCAGGCCGTCCGGCCGAAATGCACACTAATTTGACCCTTATCCGCATTAGCGGTTGACACTGCGCCGCCGGTCTGTAGAATGCCGCCTCACAGACGCGGGATGGAGCAGCCTGGTAGCTCGTCGGGCTCATAACCCGAAGGTCGTCGGTTCAAATCCGGCTCCCGCAACCAAACATCAAAGAAGGCTACTCGAAAGAGTGGCCTTTTTTGTATCTGTGGAAAAAGTCCTTTCGCAACAATGATCTGTCATCGTGCAGTGAACCCTTCAGGATCCTCAGACCCGCCGCACAGCGACTATGCTTGAGTCGCGGGCCGGTGCCTGCGATCCGGAAACCGCCCTCGCCGCCATCCGGCGGGAGGCGTAGTATTTTGTGATTATTTTTTTCTACAGGGATTGGTAACTTGGCTGGATACCCCCATCCTGTCGCGCACAATCCACGAGGTGATTGATGCGCGCCAACTCGTCTGATCCACAAGACACCGTCACAGCGACCCAACCGATCAAGACCGAGCGCCTGCGCTTGCTGGATCGCCTGAGCAAGTACCGCCAGCCGATCGGCCTGGCGGTTACGCTGCTGCTGTTCGCCATCGCGCTGATCGCGTGCCGCCACCTGTTGAGCGAGCTCGATCTCGACGCCCTGCACGACTCGATCCTGGACGTACCGAAACCGGCCCTGCTCGGCGCCTTCGGCGCGACGGTCGCCGGCTTCATCATCCTGCTGGGCTACGAGTGGTCCGCCAGCCGCTACGCCGGCGTGACGCTCGCGCCGCGCACCCTCGCCCTCGGCGGCTTCACCGCGTTCGCCATCGGCAACGCCATCGGCCTGTCGCTGCTGTCCGGCGGCTCGGTGCGCTACCGTCTGTATGCGCGCCACGGGCTGGGCGCGACGGAAGTCGCGCATATGACCCTGTTCGCCAGCCTGTCGCTGGGTTGCGCCCTGCCGCCGCTGGCCGCCCTCGCCACCCTGAGCGACCTGCCCGCCGCCTCGCAGGCCCTGGGCCTGTCCGAAGGCCTGCTGGGGACGATCGCCGGCGCCGTGCTGCTGCTGGGCTCGATCCTGGTCATCGGCATCTACCGCCGGCGCCTGCCGGAGCAGCCCTACCCGGACAACCTGCTGGTCAAGGCCGGCCGCCGCACCCTGCGCCTGCCGGGCCGGCGCCTGACCGTCCTGCAACTGGTCATCACCGCCCTCGACGTCGCCGCCGCCGCCACCGTGCTGTACCTGCTGCTACCGGAAGCCCCGCCGTTCGGCGCCTTCCTGCTGGTGTACCTGCTGGCCCTGGCCGCCGGCGTGCTCAGCCATGTGCCCGGCGGCGTCGGCGTGTTCGAAGCCATCCTGCTGGCCGCCTTCGCCGACAAGCTCGGCGCCGCGCCGCTGGCCGCCGCGCTGCTGCTGTACCGCCTGATCTACGTGGTGCTGCCGATGCTGGTGGCGTGCGTGCTGCTGCTGATCAACGAAGGCCAGCGCCTGTTCCAGTCCCAGACCCTGCGTGCGGCCTCCGGCCTGGCGGCGCCGATCCTGGCGGTGCTGGTGTTCCTGTCCGGCGTGGTGCTGCTGTTTTCCGGCGCGACCCCGGAGATCGACACGCGCCTGGAACACATCGGTTTCCTGATTCCCCACCGCCTGGTCGATGCCTCGCACTTCGGCGCCAGCCTGATCGGCGTGCTGTGCCTGATGCTCGCCCAGGGCCTGCGCCGCCGGCTGTCGGCGGCGTGGATGCTGACCACCATCCTGTTGCTGGTGGGCGCCCTGCTCTCCTTGCTCAAGGGGTTCGACTGGGAAGAAGCCACCCTGATGACCCTCACCGCCGCGCTGCTGGGGGTGTTCCGCCGTTCCTTCTATCGTCCGAGCCGCCTGACCGAGCTGCCGTTCTCGCCGCTGTATCTGGTGGCCAGCCTGTGCGTGCTGGGCGCATCGACCTGGCTGCTGCTGTTCGCCTACCAGGACGTACCGTACAGCCATCAGCTGTGGTGGCAGTTCACCCTCGACGCCGATGCCCCGCGCGGCCTGCGCTCGCTGCTCGGCGCCGCCGTCCTGCTGCTGGTGATCGCCCTGACCTGGCTGCTGCGCACCGCGCGCCCGGTGATCCACCTGCCGACCGCCGACGAACTCGACCGCGCCGCGAAAATCCTCATGGCCTCGTCGCAGCCCGACGGCGGCCTGGCCCTGACCGGCGACAAGGCGCTGCTGTTCCACCCCAACGATGAAGCGTTCCTGATGTACGCCCGCCGCGGCCGCAGTCTGGTGGCCCTGTACGACCCGATCGGCCCCGGCCAGCAGCGGGCGGAAATGATCTGGCAGTTCCGCGACCTGTGCGACATCCATCACGCCCGCCCGGTGTTCTACCAGGTGCGCGCCGAGAACCTGCCGTACTACATGGACATCGGCCTGACCGCGATCAAGCTCGGCGAAGAGGCCCGGGTCGATCTGCATCGCTTTGACCTGGATGCCAAGGGCAAGGAGATGAAGGATCTGCGCTACACCTGGAACCGCGGCACCCGCGACGGCCTGTCGCTGGAGATCCATGAGCCGGGCCAGGCGCCGATGGACGAGCTCAAGGTCATCTCCGATGCCTGGCTGACCGGCAAGAACGTGCGCGAGAAAGGCTTCTCCCTGGGCCGTTTCAGCGACGACTACCTGAAGCATTTCCGCATTGCGGTGATCCGCTTCGAAGGCCGTCCGGTGGCGTTCGCCAACCTGCTCGAGACCTACAGCCATGACCTGGCCAGCCTCGACCTGATGCGCTCGCACCCGGATGCGCCGAAGCTGACCATGGAGTTTCTGATGGTCGGCCTGATTCAACACTATAAGAGTCACGGATACGCGCGCTTCAGCCTGGGCATGGTGCCGCTGTCGGGGTTGCAGCCCCGGCGCGGGGCACCGCTGACCCAGCGCCTGGGCTCGATGGTATTCCGCCGTGGTGAGCAGCTGTACAACTTCCAAGGCTTGCGCCGTTTCAAAGACAAGTTCCAGCCTGATTGGGAACCCCGTTACATGGCCGTGCCCGCCGGACTCGATCCCCTGGTGGCGCTGGCCGACACTGCCGCCCTGATCGCGGGCGGCTTGACTGGATTGGTGAAACGCTGATGATTCAACGCTCCCTGAAGTACATCCTGGCCACGCTGATCGTGCTGGCCGTGATTGCCGGCGGCGGATTCTGGTACCTCAAACGCCCGGCACCGGAACCGACCCTCGAACAACTGACGCCCGCCGACGGCCCGGCCATGACCCGGGTCATTCCCGGCACCAAGCCCAAGGCCCAGGTGCTGGTGGCGGTCAACGACGACCAGAAGCTCAGCGACAAGCAACTGAGCACCCTGAGCCGCAGCGCTTCGGCGCAGATCGTTCAGGTGATCCTGCCCAAGGACTGCCTGCAGCAAAGCCGTGCCCTGCAGACCGGCCTGCGCCAGCTGAACGGGCCGGCCACCCTGGTCAGCGGCATCGGCCCGGGCGCGGTGCTGGCCTGGCGCTGGCTGTCCGAGCAGAAGGACGACAAGGCCCAGGCCGTGTCCGTCGACCTGGCCCTGGAAAAGGGCGGCTGCACTCACCTGCTGCCCAAGTCCGCCGCCCACGGCCACTGGCTGGTGGCGTGGAACGACAACCCGGACGACACCAGCGCCGGCTTCGTGCGCGACCAGCCGAACGCCGAAACCAGCATCAGCGACTACGACATCAACCTGCCGCAGGTGCTGAACAACGAACTGCGCAAGCTCCTCGTCGGCGGCGACAAGGCCAACGGCGGCCTGCAGATTCCGGTGGTGGAAGTCCCGGCCGGCCAGGCCCGGGACACCGTCACCCTGTTCCTCTCCGGCGACGGCGGCTGGCGCGACCTGGACCGCGACGTGGCCGGGGAAATGGCCAAGATCGGCTACCCGGTGGTGGGCATCGACACCCTGCGCTACTACTGGCAGCACAAGAGCCCCGAGCAGAGTGCGCTGGACCTGACCGAACTGATGCAGCACTACCGGCAGAAATGGGGCACCAAGCGCTTCATCCTCACCGGCTACTCGTTCGGCGCCGACGTGCTGCCGGCGATCTACAACCGTCTGCCGGAAACCGAGCAGCAACGGGTCGACGCCATCATCCTGCTGGCCTTCGCCCGCACCGGCAGCTTCGAGATCGAAGTCGAGGGCTGGCTCGGCAACGCCGGCAAGGAAGCCGCCACCGGTCCGGAAATGGCCAAGCTGCCGGCCGCCAAGGTGGTGTGCATCTACGGCGAGGAAGAGACCGACGAAAGCGGCTGCACCGACAAGACCGCCGTGGGCGAAGCGGTGAAGCTGCCCGGCGGCCACCACTTCGACGAGAACTACCCGGCGCTGGCCAAGCGCTTGGTGGATCTGATCGAGAAGCGTCAGGCGAGCGAGCAGACCGCCGCCGAGTAACCTGAGCGGCCTCAATGAAAAGCCCCCGCAGCCGCAAGGCTCCGGGGGCTTTCGTTTAAAGGCGACGCTCTGCGGCGTCGTAGACCTCTTCGTCGCGTCGCGCGCCGACGGCGACGATCAGAACCTGGATGGCCTTACCGTCGACCCGATAGACAATCCGCGTGTCGCCGGTTCGGATCCGCCTGCAGCCGGCAAGGCTGGCCCTCAACGGTTTGCCGATCTTGTCCGGCTCGCCATGGATGATCCGCTCTTCAATGACATCGAGAATCCGGTTGGCCGCTGCCGCTCCCAGCTGATCCAGATCGCCCTGGACTTCCGGATGATAAACCACTCCCCAAACCATCCAGCGCTCCCTTAATCCTTCCGGGCGTACCTTGCCCGCATATCCTCATGACTGACTGCGCGGGTCTGATCAAAGCTGCCCAGACGCTCACGGGCTGCCGCTTCGATGCGCAGGTTCTCAAGCTCGTCCAGCATTTCCTGATAGGCCTGCACATTGATGATGACCGCTGCCGGCTGGTTGTCCTTGAAGATGACCAGACGTTCGGTGGCACGACTGGAAATCTCCTTGAGCCTCGCGCTGAAGCCCCGGACCATGGCAGTCACGGAGATAGCCTGTTCAGCACGCTCTAGTAATGCCGTCATATTCACCTCTTGCTCAGTTGCTGTTGCGCACGATAATGCACAGAGTATTGCGTTGTATTAAACACAGTGCAACTTGATGCTTCCGTCGTGCACCCCGCAACCGAACGCTCCCGCCGCCCACAAAAAAGCCCCCGCCAGCCGCAAGGCCGACGGGGGCTTTCGCTTTACGGCGGGATTACATCTCCACCTGCGTCCCCAGCTCGATCACCCGGTTCAGCGGCAGGTTGAAGAAGCGCAGGTTGCCGTTGGCGTTCTTCAGCATGAAGGCGAACAGCGCCTCGCGCCAACGGGCCATGCCTTCGAGCTTGGAGGCGATGACCGTTTCGCGGCTGAGGAAGTAGGTGGTGCGCATCGGGCTGAAGTCCAGGTCGTCCAGATGGCACAGCTTCAGCGCCTGGGGCACGTCCGGCTCGTCGGTGAAGCCGAAATGCAGGATCACCCGGAAGAAGCCTTCGCCGTGGGCCTCGACCTCGAAGCGCCGGGACGGCGGCACGCGCGGGATGTCTTCGTAGACCACCGTCAGCAGCACCACTTGCTCATGCAGCACCTGGTTGTGCAGCAGGTTGTGCAACAGCGCGTGGGGCACGGCGTCGGAGCGGGCGGTCAGGAACACGGCGGTGCCCTGCACTCGGTGCGGCGGCTGCACGCGGATGCTGCTGATGAAGATCGGCAGCGGCAACGCGCCTTCGTCCAGACGCTCGACCAGCAGTTGCTTGCCGCGCTTCCAGGTGGTCATCAGGATGAACAGCGCCAGGCCGGCGATCACCGGGAATGCGCCGCCCTGGACGATCTTCGGCACGTTGGCGGCGAAGTACAGGCCGTCCACCAGCAGGAAGCCGAGCAGGACCGGCACGGCGAGCACCGGCGGCCACTTCCACAGCAGCAGCATCACCGCCGACACCAGGATGGTGGTCATCAGCATGGTGCCGGTCACGGCCACGCCGTAGGCCGAGGCCAGGGCGCCGGAGGACTCGAAGCCGATCACCAGCAGCACCACGCCGACCATCAGCGACCAGTTCACCGCACCGATGTAGATCTGCCCTTGCTCGTCGCTGGAGGTGTGCTGGATGTACATGCGCGGGATGTAGCCGAGCTGGATCGCCTGACGGGTCAGGGAGAACGCGCCGGAAATCACCGCCTGGGACGCGATCACCGTGGCCAGGGTCGACAGGCCCACCAGCGGGATCAGGGCCCAACTAGGCGCCAGCAGGTAGAACGGGTTGCGCGCGGCGTCCGGGTTCTCCAGCAGCAGTGCGCCCTGGCCGAAGTAGTTGAGCACCAGGGCCGGCAGCACCAGCAGGAACCAGGCGCGGGCGATCGGCTTGCGGCCGAAGTGGCCCATGTCGGCGTACAGCGCTTCGGCGCCGGTCAGCGCCAGCACCACCGCGCCGAGGATCGCCACGCCCATGCCGGCATGCACCATGAAGAAACGCACGGCCCAGACCGGGTTGAGCGCGTGCAGCACTTCCGGGTAGTGGCTGATGCCGTAGATCCCGAGGGCGCCGAGCACCAGGAACCAGGTGACCATGATCGGCCCGAAGAGAATGCCGATCCGCGCCGTGCCGTGCTTCTGGATCAGGAACAGGCCCACCAGCACCACCAGCGACAGCGGCACCACCCAGTGGTCGATGCCCTCGAACGCCAGCCCCAGGCCTTCGATGGCCGAGAGCACGGAAATCGCCGGGGTGATCATGCTGTCGCCGTAGAACAGCGCCGCCCCGATCAGCCCGCAGACCACCAGCAGCGTGCGCAGCCTGGCCCGCTGCCCCGCCGCCCGCCGCGCCAGCGCGGTGAGGGCCATGATCCCGCCTTCGCCCTGGTTGTCGGCGCGCAGCACGAACATCATGTACTTGATCGACACGACCCAGATCAGCGACCAGAAAATCAGCGACAGGATGCCCAGCACCCCGTCGTGATTGACGGGCACGCCATAGGCGCCGGAAAACACTTCTTTCAGGGTGTACAACGGACTTGTGCCAATGTCGCCGTAAACCACCCCGACCGCCGCGACCAGCATGCTCAGCGGCTTGGTTGCCGAACCTTCGGCGCCCGCCGCATGACTACTTGCGTGACCCATCCAACACTCCTGATTCCCAGACCGGCCTCTGAACGAAGCACTTTGCTTTTTGATGCAGCCTGCGCCCTTATTACCTGTTGTTACAGTCGATTGGTTGACTATAAAAAAGCGGTAAAGCGCATTGGCGCGAAGCATAGCGCAGCACTCGTCGCATTTCCCCGTATAAAGCTGGTCAAGTGCGCTGCTCGTCGCTAGAATTGCGCACTTTTTGATCAGAGGCGCAGTTCAAGCGCCCGTCCGTCGGCTCATGCATCAGGCAAGCGACGTCACAGACACCGAGGTTAGACATGTCCACCACTCCTGCGCCGGCCAATCCCAAGGTTGGCTTCGTATCCCTGGGTTGCCCCAAAGCACTGGTCGACTCCGAGCGCATCCTGACCCAGCTGCGCATGGAAGGCTATGACGTGGTGTCCACCTATCAGGACGCCGATGTCGTGGTGGTCAACACCTGCGGCTTCATCGACTCCGCCAAGGCCGAGTCGCTGGAAGTCATCGGCGAAGCGATCAAGGAAAACGGCAAGGTGATCGTCACCGGCTGCATGGGCGTGGAAGAAGGCAACATCCGCGACGTGCACCCGAGCGTGCTGGCCGTGACCGGCCCGCAGCAGTACGAGCAAGTGGTCAGCGCCGTGCACGAAGTCGTGCCGCCCAAGCAGGACCACAACCCGCTGATCGACCTGGTGCCGCCGCAAGGCGTCAAGCTGACCCCGCGCCACTACGCCTACCTGAAGATTTCCGAAGGCTGCAACCACAGCTGCAGCTTCTGCATCATCCCGTCGATGCGCGGCAAGCTGGTCAGCCGTCCGGTGGGCGATGTGCTCGACGAGGCCCAGCGCCTGGTCAAGTCCGGCGTCAAGGAACTGCTGGTGATCTCCCAGGACACCAGCGCCTACGGCGTCGACGTGAAGTACCGCACCGGCTTCTGGAACGGCGCGCCGGTGAAGACCCGCATGACCGAGCTGTGCGAAGCCCTCAGCACCCTCGGCGTCTGGGTGCGCCTGCACTACGTCTACCCGTACCCGCACGTCGACGAGCTGATCCCGCTGATGGCCGCCGGCAAGATCCTGCCGTACCTGGACATCCCGTTCCAGCACGCCAGCCCCAAGGTCCTCAAGTCGATGAAACGCCCGGCGTTCGAAGACAAGACCCTGGCGCGGATCAAGAACTGGCGCGAGATCTGCCCGAACCTGATCATCCGCTCGACCTTCATCGTCGGCTTCCCCGGCGAAACCGAAGAAGACTTCCAGTACCTGCTGGACTGGCTGACCGAAGCCCAGCTCGACCGCGTCGGCTGCTTCCAGTACTCGCCGGTCGAAGGCGCCCCGGCCAACGACCTGGGCCTGGACATCGTGCCGGACGACGTCAAGCAAGACCGCTGGGAGCGCTTCATGGCGCACCAGCAGGCCATCAGCTCGGCGCGCCTGCAACTGCGCATCGGCCGCGAGATCGAAGTGCTGGTGGACGAAGTCGACGAGCAAGGCGCGGTCGGCCGCTGCTTCTTCGATGCCCCGGAAATCGACGGCAACGTGTTCATCGACAACGGCAGCAACCTCAAGCCGGGCGACAAGGTCTGGTGCAAGGTGACCGACGCCGACGAGTACGACCTCTGGGCCGAACAGATCTGATTCGGCAAACCCTGCTCCCGCAGGGAATTGCCCGCTGAAAGCCAAGCCCTGCTCTCTTTGCCGAGATGCGGGGCTTTTTTACGGCTATTGTTGGTGAATCCACTGATGAGGAGGCAAACGGACATGCGTCATCTTTCGGTCATCCACACGCCGAAACTGAGCGACTACCCGGAACTGACCCGGGTCTGGGAAGCCTCGGTGCGCGCCACCCATGACTTTCTGCCGGACAGCTACATCCTGTTGCTCAAGGATCTGGTGCTGACCCGCTACCTGGATGCCGTGATGCTGATCTGCACCAAGGACCACCGCCAGCGCATCACCGGCTTCGCGGGCGTGGCGGCGGGCAAGGTGGAAATGCTCTTCATTGATCCGGACCATCGCGGGCAAGGCCTGGGCAAGCAATTGCTGCGCTACGCCCTGGAACACCTGAACGCCGACGAACTGGACGTCAACGAGCAGAACCCTCAGGCCCTGGGCTTCTATTTCAAGCAAGGTTTCGAGGTGATCGGCCGTTCGGACGTCGACGGCATGGGCCAGCCCTACCCGTTGCTGCACATGCGGCTGCGCCAGAACCGCCAGCGTTCGAGCACTGGCTAGAGGAGCGGCTGCCTTGCTCAGGCTTTGCGGCGCCGTCAATGACGCCATCGCCAGCAGGCTGGCTCCCACAGGTTTGGCTGCACCGCAAGACCCAGGCGGGAGCAGGCTCGCTCCCGCGTCAAATCCGCACAGGAAACGCAGCGAACCGAAATGGATCCGGGCCTTGGCGCCCCCATGGAGGTACAATGCCGCCCCCTTTTTTATTGCGACCCTGCCATGACTGACCCGATCCGCCTTTCCAAACGCCTCATCGAACTGGTCGGCTGCTCCCGCCGTGAGGCCGAACTGTTCATCGAGGGCGGCTGGGTCACCGTGGACGGCGAAGTCGTCGACGAACCGCAGTTCAAGGTCGGCGACCAGAAAGTCGAGCTCGACAAGGACGCCAAGGCCACCGCGCCGGAGCCGGTGACCCTGCTGCTCAACGTACCGGCCGGCATGGACACCGAGACCGCCATGCGCTCGCTCGGCGCCGACACCCTCAGCGAAGAGCACCGGTTCGGCAAACGGCCGCTGCGCGGGCACTTCCTGCGCCTGACCGCCGGCGCCGACCTGCAGCCGGGCGCCAGCGGCCTGATGGTGTTCACCCAGGATTGGAAAGTGCTGCGCAAACTCACCGCCGACGCCGCGAAGATCGAGCAGGAGTACGTGGTCGAGGTCGAGGGCGAAATGACCGAGCACGGCCTGAACCGCATGCAGCACGGCCTGCGCGTCAAGGGCACCGAACTGCCGCCGGTCAAGGCCAGCTGGCAGAGCGAAAACCGCCTGCGCTTCGCCATGAAGAACCCGCAGCCCGGGCTCCTCGCTCGGCTGTGCGAAGCGGTCGGGCTGAAGGTGCTGGGCATCCGTCGCATCCGCATCGGCGGCGTGTCCATCGGCAAGGTGCCGGCGGGCCAGTGGCGCTACCTGTCCGGCAAAGAGAAGTTCTGACGCCCGGCCGCCTCCCGACATCCGGCATCGCCTGCGCGGTGCCCACAACGAACCCTCAGGATTGCACACATGATTCACAACGACGTACTGCGCAGCGTGCGCTACATGCTCGACATCAGCGACAAGAAGGTCGTCGAGATCACCAAGATGGGCGGCATGGACGTGGCGCTGAAAGACGTGGTGGCCTACCTCGACAAGAAGGAAGAGGACGAAGAAGGCTTCGTGCGCTGCCCGGACGACGTCATGGCCCACTTCCTCGACGGCCTGGTGATCCTCAAACGCGGCAAGGACGACAGCCGCCCGCCGCTGCCGGTCGAACTGCCGGTGACCAACAACATCATCCTGAAGAAACTGCGCGTGGCCTTCGAGCTGAAGGAAGACGACCTGCATGTGATCCTCAAGTCCGTCGACTTCCCGGTGTCCAAGCCTGAGCTGAGCGCCCTGTTCCGCAAGGTCGGCCACAACAACTACCGCCCGTGCGGCGACCAGTTGCTGCGCAATTTCCTCAAGGGCCTGACCCTGCGCGTGCGCGGCTGAGCCATGGCCTACAGCGTCTCCCCCATCGGCTTCGTGCGCTCCTGCTTCAAGGAGAAGTTCGCCATTCCCCGTCAGCCGCAACTGGCCCCGGCCGCCCGCGGCGTGCTGGAACTGGTGGCGCCGTTCGACCAGGGCGATGCGGTGCAGGGCCTTGAGCAGGTCAGCCACGTGTGGCTGCTGTTCCTGTTCCATCAGGCGCTGGAGGACACGCCACGGCTGAAGGTGCGCCCGCCTCGCCTGGGCGGCAACAAGTCCATGGGGGTGTTCGCCACCCGCGCCACCCATCGGCCCAACGGCATCGGCCAGTCCGTGGTGAAACTGGACAAGGTCGAGGCCGGCAGGTTGTTCATCTCCGGCATCGACTTGCTGGACGGCACGCCGGTACTCGACATCAAGCCTTACGTGCCCTACGCCGACATCGTCCCCGAAGCCTGCAACGGCATCGCCAGCGCCGCGCCGGTGCTGATTGACGTGGAATGGGCAGAGGCGGCGTTGCAACAGGCCCACGGGCATGCCCAGCGCCTCGGCGAACCGCTGGTCGAGCTGATCGGGCAATGCCTGGCCCAGGATCCGCGCCCGGCCTACCAGACGCCCCAGCCTGAGCGCGAGTACGGTGCGCAGTTCTGGGACCTGGACGTGCGTTGGCATTACCCGACGCCGGAGCGGATCCGCGTCCTGGAAGTGGTTCCCGCCGGCGCCTGAGCCCGGAAACGAAAAAGCCCGCGCTGCCGGTGAAGGCAACGCGGGCTTTTTCATGTCTGCGAGAGCGTGCTCGCTCCTGCAGGGGGTAGGCTTACTTCTCGACGAACGCGCGCTCGATCAGGTAGTCGCCAGGCTCGCGCATGCGGGCCGAGATCTTCAGGCCGAAGCTGTCGAGCACTTCGCTGGTCTCGTCGAGCATGCTCGGGCTGCCGCAGATCATCGCGCGGTCGTCCTGCGGGTTGATCGGCGGCAGGCCGATGTCGCTGAACAGTTTGCCGCTGCGCATCAGGTCCGTCAGGCGGCCCTGGTTCTCGAACGGCTCGCGGGTCACGGTCGGGTAGTAGATCAGCTTGTCGCGCAGCGCTTCGCCGAAGAATTCGTTCTGCGGCAGGTGCTCGGTGATGAACTCGCGGTAGGCGACTTCGTTCACGTAGCGCACGCCGTGGACCAGGATCACTTTCTCGAAGCGCTCGTAGGTTTCCGGATCCTGGATCACGCTCATGAACGGGGCGAGGCCGGTGCCGGTGCTCAGCAGGTACAGGTGCTTGCCCGGGTTCAGGTCGTCCAGCACCAGGGTGCCGGTCGGCTTCTTGCTGATGATGATCTCGTCGCCTTCCTTCAGGTGCTGCAGCTGGGAGGTCAACGGGCCATCCGGCACCTTGATGCTGAAGAACTCCAGATGCTCTTCCCAGTTCGGGCTGGCGATCGAGTAGGCGCGCATAAGCGGGCGGCCGTTGGGCTGTTGCAGGCCGATCATCACGAACTGACCGTTCTCGAAGCGCAGGCCCGGATCGCGGGTGCACTTGAAGCTGAACAGAGTGTCGTTCCAGTGGTGAACACTGAGGACACGCTCGTGGTTCATGTTGCTCATGTACGGGGGACTCCTGGAGATTGATCTGCGCCTTGCTCTGCACTGCTCTCGAAGAGCGCCGACGGTGCGCAATTGCATCGCATTCTAATAGCGCCGACAATATCTGTTAACTGGATTATCAAGATAACGGTTATCGGTTATATCGATATGCGATTTACACTCCGTCAACTGCAAGTCTTCGTCGCCGTGGCCCAGCAGGAAAGCGTTTCCCGGGCTGCCGGGCTGCTCAACCTGTCGCAATCGGCGGCGAGCACCTCGATCACTGAACTGGAGCGTCAGTCCAGCTGCCAGCTGTTCGACCGCGCCGGCAAGCGCCTGAGCCTCAACGCCCTGGGCAAGCAACTGCTGCCGCAGGCGGTGGCGATGCTCGACCAGGCCAAGGAAATCGAGGACCTGCTCAACGGCAAGTCCGGTTTCGGCTCGCTGTCGGTGGGCGCGACGCTCACCATCGGCAATTACCTGGCGACCCTGCTGATCGGCGGCTTCATGCAGCGCCACCCGGAAAGCCAAGTGAAGCTGCATGTGCAGAACACCGCCAACATCGTGCAACAGGTCGCCCACTACGAAATTGATCTGGGTCTAATCGAAGGCGATTGCAGCCACCCGGACATCGAAGTGCAGAGCTGGGTCGAGGATGAGTTGGTGGTGTTCTGCGCCCCGCAGCATCCGCTGGCCCAGCGCGGCAGCGTGACCATGGACGAACTGACCCAGGAAGCGTGGATCCTGCGCGAACAAGGCTCCGGCACGCGCCTGACCTTCGATCAGGCCATGCGTCATCACCGCAGCGCGCTGAACATCCGGCTGGAGCTGGAGCACACCGAGGCGATCAAGCGCGCGGTGGAGTCGGGGTTGGGGATCGGCTGCATCTCGCGCCTGGCGCTGCGCGATGCCTTCCGGCGCGGCAGCCTGGTGCCGGTGGAGACACCGGACCTGGATCTGGCCCGGCAGTTCTACTTCATCTGGCACAAGCAGAAGTACCAGACCTCCGCCATGCGCGAATTCCTCGAACTGTGCCGCGCCTTCACCGCCGGGGTGCAGCGCAGCGACGAGATCGTGCTGCCCAGCATCGCTTAAAGCAGGATCACCGCCCAGACCAGGGCGATCATGCTCAGGGCCACGAACTGCGCGGCGCTGCCCATGTCCTTGGCGTTCTTGGACAGCGGGTGCAGTTCCAGGGAAATGCGGTCGATGGCCGCCTCCACCGCCGAGTTCAGCAGTTCGACGATCAGCGCCAGCAGGCACACGGCGATCAGCAGCGCCTGTTCGACCCGGCTGACGTCGAGGAAGAACGACAGCGGAATCAGCACTACGTTGAGCAGCACCAGTTGACGGAACGCCGCTTCGCCGTTGAAGGCTGCGCGCAAGCCGTCCAGCGAGTAGCCGGAGGCGTTGAGGATGCGTTTGAGGCCCGTCTGGCCCTTGAAAGGTGACATAAAGTAGATAACCGACCAAAAAGAAGTGGGAAAGCTAGATCAACGAAAGTCAAAAAAGCGTGAAGGCGCCAGCCCTCACTGGCTGGGAATTGACTCAAGTTGTTGCAGCAGCAACGCCGCCTGGGTGCGGGTGCGCACGTCCAGCTTGCGGAAGATCGCCGTGACGTGAGCCTTGATGGTCGCCTCCGACACGTTCAGCTCATAGGCGATCTGCTTGTTCAGCAGCCCTTCGCAGACCATCGTCAGCACCCGGAACTGCTGCGGCGTGAGACTGGCCAGGCCATCGCTGGCGGCCTTGGCTTCCTTGGAGACGCTGACGGCCTCGAACGCCTGGGGCGGCCAGAACACATCGCCGTCCAGCACCTTGCGCACCGCTTCCTGGATCACGTTCAGGTCGCTGGACTTGGGAATGAAGCCGCTGGCGCCGAACTCCCGGGACTTGACCATCACCGAGGCCTCCTCCTGGGCGGACACCATGACCACCGGAATCTGCGGGTACTGGCCGCGCAGCAGCACCAGCCCGGAGAATCCGTAGGCGCCCGGCATGTTCAGGTCCAGCAGCACCAGGTCCCAATCGGCCTTTTCGGTCAGGCGGGCCTCCAGTTCGGCGATGCTCGCCACCTCCACCAGCCGCACATCCGGGCCGAGGCCCAGGGTCAGCGCCTGATGCAGCGCGCTGCGAAACAACGGGTGGTCATCGGCAATCAGGATGTCGTATGTGGCCATTTTTCAAATGATCCTGTTCTTGATGGCTGGCCCGATGCATTCGGGCCATGCCAAGGCAACTCAAGATAACGCCAGGCAGCGGTATCCACAGGGGCACGTTCAACGCCAATCACGGAAAAAACGGCGTTTCAGACCTTGGCCGCCCCCGAACCGGCGCCAAGCATGCCCAGCGAAGACGGGGTGGTCAAGCGCAACGCCCCCTGCTTTAGCAGTATGGGCCAGTATCAGGCCGGCACCGCTGGCGCGGCGTCAATGAACGGCAGCAGTTCGGCGTGGGCCGGGGTGGACACATTCACCTCCCGCTGCTGCTTGGCGCCCAGGTAATGCTGGCTGAACACGTCGAAATAGGCGTCCAGCGCCGAAGCGGCGTCCGAATCGCCCGCCAGCTCCAGGCACAGCGCCGCGACTTCGGCGGTGCACAGGTGCTCGCTGCGGGTGGAGCGGCGCAGGCGGTAGCGCGACAGCCGGTCGGGCAGCAGGCTGAGGATCGGCAACCGGTCGAAGTACGGGCTCTTGCGGAAGATCTTGCGGGCCTCGGTCCAGGTCGCGTCCAGCAAGATGAACAGCGGGCGCTTGCCGCCGTCGGGCGTCACGGTGTGCGTCACCCGGGACGGCTCGACGTACTCGCCGGGGAACACCAGGTACGGTTGCCGCTGCGGATCGTTGAGCAGCGCAAGCAGCTGTTCGTCGGTGTCGGTGCGCGACCAGATGAAGGCATGGTTGTCGCGCACCACGTCGGCGATCAGCCAGCCGGTGTTGCTGGGTTTGAACACTTCCTTGCCGGTCATGATCAGGCAGACCCCGGAACGGGATTCGACCTTCGGGCGCCACGCGCACAGGCAATGGCTCTGGATCACCCGACAATCGCGGCAACGGGGCGCGCGCCAGCCACGGGCCTGGATCGGCTTGATGCCTTCGTCTTCGCGCTGGTCGCGCAGGCGGGCCACGGCGTTGGGGGCATGGGTCATTGCGGGCGACGCCGGCAGACAGGGGAACTCGACACGAACAGCACTCGGCAAGGCGATAAAGGCCGGCAGTCTACCAGAGCGGTGGGCGCAAGCCTGTACCCTCCCGACCGGCTCCCCTATAATTCGCCGCCACTGAACGCACAGCCCCGTGGCGGGTCGAACCACCAGCCACTGAACCAGGAGAGTTTCATGCTGCGCCTTACCGTTCCCGTCGCTGCCATTGCGCTGGCGTCTTCCCTCAGCGCCCAGGCCGCCTCCCTGAGTGAGCAGAACCTGAACAGAGAGCTGCGCAACGTCGCCACGCAGAGCAGCGTCGGCACGCCTCGGGCGATCAACGAAGACATTCTCGATCAGGGCTACACCGTCGAGGGCACCACGCTGATCAACCACCTGAGCGTGCAGAAGAGCCACGCCGACCAGATGCGCGCCGACCCCAAGGCCGTGTATTTCCAGCTGGGCGCCTCGGTGTGCAACAACCCGTCCTACCGCAAGCTGATGGCCAAGGGCGCGGTCATGCGCTACGACTTCACCGAAGTGAAGACCAACCGTCCGGTCGGTTCCGCCAGCTATCAAGAGTCGGATTGCCCGAAACCCGGCCCGGCCAAGAAGAAGTAATCACCTGGAATTGGCGCGCCGCTGCTCATCCTCGGCGCGCAGTTCGGCCAGCAAGGCCTGCAGGTAGCGCGAGCGGCGCTCCCCTCCCGCCAGGCGTCGGCAGCACTCCTCCTCGAGACTCACATGATTGGTCTCGGCCGACGCTTTGAGCAACCGATACAGCTGCGTATCGATCTCCAGAATGACTCTGGCCATGTTCCGCCTCCTTGCCACCCGCAAATCCTTGAATCGCATGCGCCCCGTGTACGGCCGCTGACGCAAACCTGTCGCACCGCGCCTGTAACTTAGTAAATCAGAGCATCGGCCGTCCGGCACGGCTTCGGACGAGCGGTGAAAGCACCTTGCAAAGCGACAATAAGCGGTTGCCGGCAAAGACTTTGCGGCGCAATGATGAAGTCGACGAACTGTCTTGCGACGGTCTAGATTGAATGTGTTTCCCGTTCACTTTTCCGCGGCAGGAAGGAGCTGCCCGCCACATTGTTTTGCAGCGCGGCACTGACGCCGCTCGTCAGGGCACAAGGGCTCTGTGCAGAAGGAGACGTTGAATGCCTTACCAACCGAATGACCTGCTCAGCCGGCATTTTCAGGAAAGCGGCCACGACCTCGTCGGCAAGGTCGAAGAACAACTCAACCTGGTTTCACCTGACAGCCCCAACCTCCCCATCTACCGCGACATGATCCTGACCGTGCTGCGCATGGCCCAGGACGACCACAACCGCTGGAACGCCAAGATCACCCTGCAGGCCCTGCGCGAACTGGAGCAGTCGTTCCGCACCCTCGAACAGTTCAAGGGACGGCGCAAGGTCACGGTGTTCGGCTCGGCGCGCACGCCGGTGGAGCACCCGCTGTATGCCCTGGCCCGTGAACTGGGCGCCGGGCTTGCCCGCTCGGGCATGATGGTCATCACCGGCGCCGGCGGCGGGATCATGGCCGCCGCCCATGAAGGCGCCGGCCGCGACCACAGCCTGGGGTTCAACATCACCCTGCCCTTCGAGCAGCATGCCAATCCGACCGTGGGCGGCACCGGCAACCTGCTGCCGTTTCACTTTTTCTTCACCCGCAAGCTGTTCTTCGTCAAGGAAGCCGATGCGCTGGTGCTGTGCCCGGGGGGCTTCGGCACCCTGGACGAAGCGCTCGAAGTGCTGACCCTGATCCAGACCGGCAAAAGCCCGCTGGTGCCGGTGGTGCTGCTGGACGCACCGGGCGGCACGTTCTGGCAGAGCGCACTGGACTTCATCCGCCAACAACTGGAGGACAACCGCTATATCCTGCCGACCGACCTGAAACTGATGCGCCTGGTCTTCAGCGCCGAGGAGGCGGTGGAGCAGATCCAGCAGTTCTACGGCAACTTCCACTCCAGCCGCTGGCTCAAGCGCCAGTTCCTGATCCGCATGAACCACAGGCTCAGCGACCAGGCCCTGGCCCACATGCAGGACGCCTTCGCCGACCTGTGCCTGAGCGACCGGTTCCACCAGCACACCTTCAACAGCGAAGAAGACGAGGCCCAGTTCAGCCATCTCGCGCGGCTGACGTTCGCGTTCAACGCCCGGAACCACGGACGGCTGCGTGAGTTGGTGGACTACATCAACCTGCCGGAAAACTGGGCCCGGTCCAGACCGCAAACCCCACAACGCAGCCGGGAGCCCTCGAAGGCAACGTGAGGGCAAAAAAAAACGGCCCGCTATCGAAATAGCGGGCCGTTTTCATTTAATCGTCCATCCCTCGACCGCTGAACAAGCGGTTGATCATCTCCATCGAGAATCCCCTGTAGGCCAGGAAACGGCCTTGTTTGGCCCGTTCCTTGGCGTCTGCAGGCAGTTGCCCGGAGAACTTGCGTCGCCACGTATCCTCCAGTTGCGCCTGCCAAGGGATAGCGCTCTCGCGCAAGGCGAGGTCGATGTCGGCACGCTGCAAACCACGTTGGCTCAACTCTTCACGAATCCGCATCGGGCCGTAGCCGGCGCGGGCGCGGTAGGAGACAAAGCTTTCGAGGTAGCGGGCTTCGCTGAGCAGGCCCTCTTCCGTCAAACGGTCGAGGGCGGATTCGATCATTTCATCCGGGGCGCCGCGCTGACGCAGCTTGCGCGTCAGTTCGACCCGACCGTGCTCGCGTCGTGCGAGCAGGTCCATGGCGGTTCGCCGCACCGCGACGAGGGTATCGAGTACGGCGGTCGTCATCGCTGCAATCAGATGTCGGCGTCAGCCATGTCGTCTTCGGTCTCAGTGACCGAAGCGCCAGCCTTGGCATCTGCAACGGCCGACGAAGACAGCAGCTTGTCGCGCAGTTGCTTCTCGAGCGCGGCGGCGACGTCCGGGTTGTCCGCCAGGTACTTGGCCGAGTTGGCCTTGCCCTGACCGATCTTGGTGCCGTTGTAGGCATACCAGGCGCCGGACTTCTCGACGAAGCCGTGCAACACGCCCAGGTCGATCATCTCGCCGTTGAGGTAGATGCCCTTGCCGTACAGGATCTGGAACTCAGCCTGACGGAACGGCGAAGCGACCTTGTTCTTCACGACCTTGACGCGGGTTTCGCTGCCGACCACTTCGTCGCCTTCCTTCACCGCGCCGGTGCGGCGGATGTCGAGACGAACCGAAGCGTAGAACTTGAGCGCGTTACCGCCGGTGGTGGTTTCCGGGCTGCCGAACATCACGCCGATCTTCATGCGGATCTGGTTGATGAAGATCACCAGGCAGTTGGCGTTCTTGATGTTGCCGGTGATCTTGCGCAGCGCCTGGGACATCAGACGGGCTTGCAGGCCCACGTGCATGTCACCCATTTCCCCTTCGATCTCAGCCTTCGGCACCAGCGCGGCCACGGAGTCGACGATGATCACGTCAACGGCGTTGGAGCGCACCAGCATGTCGGTGATTTCCAGGGCCTGCTCGCCGGTGTCCGGCTGGGAGACCAGCAGGTCGTCGACGTTGACGCCCAACTTGCCGGCGTACTCGGGATCCAGGGCGTGTTCGGCGTCGACGAAGGCGCAGGTCGCGCCGGCCTTCTGGGCCTGGGCGATCACGGACAGCGTCAAGGTGGTCTTACCGGACGATTCAGGGCCGTAGATCTCGATGATCCGGCCTTTTGGCAGGCCGCCGATGCCCAGTGCGATGTCCAGACCCAGAGAGCCGGTGGAAATGGCCGGGATCGCCTGACGGTCCTGATCGCCCATACGCATTACGGCACCCTTGCCGAATTGACGTTCGATCTGACCCAGGGCCGCAGCCAAGGCTTTCTTCTTGTTGTCGTCCATTAAAGTCCTCACGTAATCAATAAGGCCTGACGGCCAACACCTGTATAAGTAGCCAGTATTATTCCACAGCGTTCGAGGATCGCCTACCCCTGATTTTCGATTTCTCGTGCCGTCAGTCGCAGCAACCCCTCTAGCGCGGCCTTCACCGTTTGTCGGCGGACGTCGTCACGGGTGCCGGGGAAGTGCTGCACCTCGCTGCACACCGTATCGCCCGCGCCCCAGGCCAGCCACACCGTGCCCACCGGTTTGTTCGGCGAACCGCCGTCCGGCCCGGCCACGCCGCTGACCGCCACGGCGAAGCGCGCCCGGCTGTTGGCCTGGGCACCGCGCACCATGGCCTCGACCACTTCGCGGCTGACCGCGCCCACGGTCGGGAACAGCTCCGCCGGCACATTCAGCTGCAAGGTCTTCTGCCGGTTGGAATACGTCACGTAGCCGGCCTCGAACCATGCCGAGCTGCCGGGAATGCGGGTGATCGCCTCGGCGATCCCGCCGCCGGTGCAGGACTCGGCGGTGGTGACGTGGGCGTTGAGCAACTGCAGGCGCCGGCCAAGTTCGGCGGCCAGTTGGGTGATTTCTTTCACGGCGCACTCCGGATCGGATGGGATGTGCACCACCGTACACGAGCCCATGGCGCATGCAAGGCGCAGGCTCATTCAAGATGTGAAGGTGCGGGCGCCAGGGTCCTGACATAGGCCTGGCAGGCCTGCAGGGCGATCAGTCCGCGGTCGCCTTCGTCGGTGATGGCGACAATTCGTTGAGCATGCGCCGGGTCAAGTCGGGCGCGTAGGGCTGCATGATCCACGCCGCCGGCGCCGGGGGCGGCGGGCAGGTCGCAGCCATGGGCAACGTCGCCGGCATCGACGAGGACTGACAGGCGCAGATCAGCAGTGGCAAGGCGGTCGCGCAGGCGAGCCTGATCACGTTGGGCATCATTGAGCGCTCGGTAGTGGGTCTGTTCGCTGGCCTGGAGCCGTTGCTCCAGGGCCAGGCGCTTGTCCTGTTCGGCCTGTTGCGCGGCGGCGGCCGTCAGGGTGAGTCGATTGAGGACTTGGGCATGTTCAAGGGCCTGTTCGGCCAGTCGCCGGCCGTAGCGCCAGTCCTGGAACCGCCAGGCCAGCGCCGCCGCCGCGACGGCCAGCAGCGCGATGCCGGCCAGCCGCCAGAGGTTCAGGCCGAGACCGGGCATAGCACCGCCCTCGCCCGCCCCCAGAGCTCCAGACGGTCCTGCAGGCCGTTGAGCCCGCCGTTGATGCGCCGGGTGATGGTGTTGAACTGGTCGCGGTCGGCCAGTTCGTTCAAGCCGTTCTGCGCCCAGAACCACGCGGCGGACTCGGCCGCCCATTGCGGCTGCTCCAGCAGTTCCGGCAGGGCCAGCAGGCGTTCGTCGCCGAACAGCCCGAGGCTGCATTGCCGATAGTTGGCGCGGCCGGTGATCTGGATCAGCCCTCGGCCGCAGTATTTCTGCCCGTCGCCGTCGGCTTCGGGGGTGTTGCCCAACCGGGCCGCGAGGGCGCCGGTGTCGTATTTGCTCAGGTACTGCTGGCTGCCCAGTTCCCGCACGTAGCGCAACTGGCCCGACTCATGGCCGACCTGGGCCAGGAATGCGGCAATGCGCTTGGGCGTGTCGATGCGCTGGCGGGCCATGGCGGCGTTGAGCGCCGGAACGAAAACGCCCGCTTGGGAGCGGGCGTTCGGCATGATGCTGACAAGCTGGTTTTCGGTGATTGGCATGATGTTCGATCCTCCCTGGATACTGCGATTGAATCACGGTTGGCGGGAGAAAACCGCCAACCAGTTGTTTTCCAGAGTTTTCACGCTTGATCCTTTAATGAAGGGTTTAAATGATGCGCTTGAAAAAGCCCAGGACGCCGCGCTGCGGTTCCTCTGCGTCGGGATCGTCAAGCCGGGGCAGCACCTGCCCTCCCGCCGCCAGCCACGCCTGATACTCGAGCCAGTCGCGGTTGCCCGGATCCTGCGGAATGTAGGCCGTGTCGCTCAGGCGCATCACGCCTTGTGCGGTCAGTCGATAGTCCATCGTTCCTCCTAGATTTCGGCATCGGCCGTCCATTCGATCTGCAGGGTCTGTCCGGGGGCGCTGCCGACGGGCGTGACGGTGGCGAACGAGATCGCACGGTCCGTCAGGCCCTGCAGGAACGTTCCGGTGCAGGGTTTGCCGATCGACTGGTTCCAGACCTGGGCGCTGTTTTCACCCGGGCAGTAGGCCACGACCGTCGGCAGGACGCGCTTCTGCACCAGCATGCCGATCGTCATGCCGTACTGGCCGGTGTTGGCGGCCGGGACTTGAGTGAATGTCGAGATGCAGGTGCCGGAGCCGTTGTTCGCCCGGATCGGCAGTCCCCCCGTGAACGAGCGCTCGAAATAGCGTTGGCAGTCGCTCAGTTCCTGCGCTTCGGTGCGGCGTTCGAAAGGCGTCGGCACCGGCCCCTCCTCCAGCTGGATCCGGGCCAGATCCACGGTCTGCAGCACATTGAGCGGCAGGTCGAAGGCCAGCCTCAGGTGATGGTTCGCCCCCAGCATCTTTCCGGCGAGGCCCGGCACCTGAAATGAAACGCTGTACTGGGCCCAGGCAGTGCCGACCTGAACGTCGCCGACCGCTCGCTCGACCGTTTCCGAACCGGCCGCGCCGAAGTTCTGGAAGATCATGACCCGCAGTTGCCGGGCCGCGTCGGAACGGGCCCAGAACGAAACGGTCGCCGTCCTGCCCGCCAACGTCCTGACCGATTCGACGTTCTGGGAAATGCGATGCACGGTCGAGCCGGTGCCGGCCGCCGTTTGCTGCCAACGCAAAAATGCCTGAGGCTCGCCCGCGACTTCGCCTTGACCGGGAACGAAGCTTTGCCGGCTGATCGCGACACCGGCATTGCCGTTCCAGTCGCAACGGAAACGGTCGGCCACGAAGCCGCCGATGTTCGGTGCCGGGTTGGCGGTCCCGCGTTGCCAGATATCGAAACCGCCGTTGATCAGCACGTTCTTGCGGTACACCTGCACCGGAAACTGCTGCAGCGGATCCGGCTTGGCCAGCTGGCGGATGGCCCTGGCCAACTGATCGGTCTGCTCCTCGTCCGGCGTCAGTCCGGCAGCGGTGATCGCATTGAGGATCTCTTCAGTGACGCTGTTGCCCCAACTGGCCGGAATCAGGGAACCCGGCGTTCCGGCGATCGCGTCTTCGTCGACGAATCGGCCGTTCACCAGCCCTGAGCCAGGAATGCGCTTGGGATAGTCCATGTGAATCTCCTGGGTCAGATCGCCGAAGCCAACCAGCGCGGCGCCGCCGGACGATGCTCGCTGAACGGAAAGAACGAGCCTTGCGGCCAGTCCCGCAGCGCACGCCGGTAGGTTTGCAGTTCGGTGTATTGCTCGGTGGTCAGGGTGGTGCCGCCGCCGTCCTCCAGCTCGTCGCGGTCACGGGCCACCAGGCCGTCGGTGGCGGCCAGTTGCGCGTCGCGCCAGCGGCGTTCGGCGTCGGCGGCCTCGTCGGGCGTCAGCGGCGGCGGATCGGTCAGCACCGGAAAGCCGTTGTTGGGATTGACGCCGATGACCTTCGCCACGACCGCCTGCTGCTGCAGCAGGGAAATCCAGTAGTCCTGGGGAATCTCGATGACATCGCCGGGAATGTCCGACGAGTTGATGCCCGGTACATAGACGCCCCGGGTGCTGGCGCTGAACAACACTTTGAACGCGTTCATTCAATACCCCTTCGCAAAGTAATTCACGCTCCAGCCCTGCTGCACTTGCCCTGCGCTGTTGCGGATTCTCAGCGTGCAGCCCTGCTGGGTGACGCTGCCGCCGACCAGGGCGACCATCGCCGCATCGCCGCCCGAGTGAGTGGCCACGAGGGACGAAAACGCCGTCGGGAACGAAATGGGAAAGGTGACGAAAACGTTGCCGTCGGCATTTGAGGTGCCGACTCCCCATTGCTCGATGTTGCCGCTGGGATAGCGCTGATACCCGACATTGCCGTAGACGCCGAAATGGGCCGTGGCGTACCGGTCGCTGACCGAACCGCCGTACAGGCGCCACTGGCCGCTCAGCTTGATGAATTGGGCGCTGTCGCCGATGCCGAGCTTCAGCGCGCCGAAGGTGCCGTTGCAGGTTTCGATGGTTTCGCTGGCGGCGGGATTGATGGTCAGGACGCCGTTGCCGGCGTTGATGACATGCACGGTGCTGGCATGGGCAAGCCCGGCGATGGACGGCAAGGTCGCCGTGATCGGCGTCCCGCTGGCGAAACTGGCCACGCCGCCCACGCTCGATGCGCTGAGGGCGGTGCTCACCGCATAGGACGAAAAACCGGAAAACTGCAGGCCGCTGCGGGTCACGAACCCGGTGGTCGCGACCGACTGGCCGTTGTCGAACTGCGGCGGGGTGACAAACAGCTTGCTGCTGCGTAACGCCTTGAGCAGCTGGTCATTAGCCGCCTCGGTCGGCGTGATGCCGGCCGTGCGGATGACATTCAGCAGTTCCTGGGTGACGCCGTTGCCCCAACTGGCCGGAATCAGCGACCCCGGCTTGCCCGAGACCGGATCCTCATCGACGAATTGGCCGTCCACCAGGCCGGCGCTAGGTACATTGTTCGGATAATCCACTGTTCTTCTCCTGATATTGAAATGACAGCCGCCGCGATGGCGTCAACCGCCGTCGGCACCCAGCCATGGCGGAGCCGCCGGTCGCTGGGTTGCGCCGGCACCTGGCCAATCGCGCAGGGCCTGGCGGTACTGGAGCAGCGCCAGGTACTGCGGCGCGGCCAGGGTCGGCGCGCGGCCGAGCTCCTGCTCGTCGCGGTGGCGCGCCATCAGCCATTGGGTGTCCGCCAGCACGGACTCGCGCCAGGCCTTTTCCTGCGCCCGCGACGGTTCTTCCGTAATGGCCGGTGCTACTGGCACCGACGCGACCGACGCGGGCGCCGGTTCGGCGGCCCGCCGGATATCGCCCAGCGGCGCACCGATCTCGACCTCGGCGCCCTCAGGCACCTGCACCATCGACTCGACGAAGGACGGGGCGTACAGCTGGGTGATCGCGTAGTCCCCGGTGTCGATCAGTTCGACGGCAATGCCGTTTTCCACCCGTGCATACAGGGCCATTACGCGTACTCCCAGATTTCACAGAAAGCGTTACCGCCCGCACCGCTCACGAAAGAGGTGGAGGCACTGTTCGAGCAGGCACCGCTACCGCCCGATCCACGGACGCCGGGCCAACCGTTTCCGTTGACGCCGGTGAAAGTGCCGCCGCCGTCGAACGGGCTTGCGCCACCGCCGCCGGAGAGCATTCCCCAATTGTTGTTGAACATCGCAAAGCTTCCGGTGTTGCCGCGGGCATTGGCCAGGTTGCCGCCGGTGACGGTCAGGCCGCCCACGCCGCCCTGCACGAAACCGGAAGCTGTCGCCGTCACTGCAACGGTCAGCACCTGCCCGCCCCCGCCGCCTGCCGCACTCATGTAAGCGCCGAAGGAAGCGCCACCGCCCGCCTGCCCGGCCGCGTTGCGCGCGGCACCTCCCGCGCCCAGCGAAACCGGCACGCCGGCGAGCATTTGCGCAGTGACGTCATAGAAGCTCTCGCCGTAGGCGCCCGATCCGCCGCCTCCGCCGATCGCCAGGGAGTTGGCCGGCACCGGCCCGCATCCGCCCCCGGAGCCGCCAGCCCCGATCAATCTCACGCGGATCCGCTTGGCCCTGGGATCAGGCTGGTACACCGTGATCCCGACCGTGTCGAACTGCTTGACCGCCAATAGCCGTCCGGTCGCATCGGTGATGCCGTAGCCGCTCAGCGTGGTCGGGGTGTTTCTCAGTTTGGTGAAGTCGACCAGGGCACCGATGGCCGAGGCGAGCTGATCGTTGCGGGTTTCGTCGGGCGTCAGCCCGGCCGCCTTGATGGCGTTGAGGATTTCTTGCGTCACGCTGTTGCCCCAGGCAGCGGGGATCAGCGAGCCCGGCGTGCCGACCACGGGGTTCTCATCGATGAAGCCGCCGTTGACCAGGCCGACGCCGGGGATGCTTTTGGGGTAGTCCATTGCACAACCTTCGAATGGGTTTCTACGGGCAGCCGAATGCCGGCAGCACTGAACCGCCTGTAGAGGGGTGAGGGAGTGTCAGTCAGGCGGAGGGCGGCACCGCGGTGCGGCCCGGCGCGACCGGCCAGACGATGTTGCGCGGATAGTCCGCCTGCTGCTCGATCTGCGACAGGTGGATGGCGTAGCGTTTCCAGGCCTGCATCATCGCGACCTGATCGCTGCCCGCTTCGCCCAGTTCATAGGCGTACTGCAGCGGCGCCACACGGATGACCGCTTCACGCAGACGGTTATCCCGATCGATGTCGGCCTGCGCCGCCAGACCTGCTCGCTCGGCCTCTTCATCCAGCACCCAGTCACCTTCCTTCCAGAAGCAGTAGGCGTTAGGCCGGGGTTTGACGGTCAAGTGATCGGGCAACGGCCCCAATTGGGTCCAATACAGGGCATTGCCGTTTTCCTTGAAATAAACCGTTCGGTTGCGCAGATCGATCAGTTGCACCGCTTGCTGATCGCGCCATACCCAGACATGGCCCGGCTCGGCGGCAGGCAATGCTTCAGGCAAGCCGATGGCGTTGCCCGGCACCACAACGCCCAACCCCGGATATTCCGGGAGTTCGACGGGCCCGGTCATTTCCTGGGTCAGTTCGTTGACGTAGTAGAAAGCCATAAGCACCTCAAATGAGTTTAAGACGGCCCGGATAGGCGATGTTCCGAGGCCGGGCCAAGCCCCAGTACGGGGAGCCGAAGTTTTCGGCGGCCGTCGCGGCGACGTAGTAGGTCAGCCCGGTATAGGCAGTCGGATCCGCCCCGATCGTCGCCAGGTTGCCGATCCCGTGGACCGCCGGGGCGGAACCGTTGTCGCCGGCGATGTTGGTGCCGGTCTGCCAGGAACCGGCCACCCGTGAGGCGTCGATGTTGCGCTGCTCATCCAGCGTCCGGATGAATTCGCCGCGCACTTCCGGGCCCCGGAAGGTCTTGACGCCGTCGCCGCTGCTCCAGCCGCCCGCGCGGTCGGCCTCGGCGCGCAGCATCCCGGACTGAACGGCGTGATCCCACAGCCATGGCCATTCGGCGCGCTGGAACTCTCTGCCGTTCAGTGCGCCGTAACCGCCGGGACTGAGGGCGGTCGAACTCTCGTACACGATCCGCCCCAGCGCCGTCCCGTCAAACCGCCCGACCGGCCACCAGTTGCCCGAGCCGTCGCTGCGCAGATGCCACCAGTCGCCCGCCCCCATCAACACGAAAAACGGATAGCCGCTGGCGGACAGGTGAGTGTGAAACCTGATCCGGTCGTTGCCGCCGGCCTGCACGACCAACCGGTTGGCGCTGTTGTCGGTGCGGCGGACAATCACGTCCCGCACGCCTGACAGCGCGTTCACCGCCGGCAGGGTGACGGTCGTGTCCGCCGTGCCGGCGCTGATCAGGACCAGCCCCAGCTCATCGGCGCCCAATACCCTCGATCCGGACACCTCGACGACTTTTGATGACATGGGGCTGGCCAGGCTCAGCAGCTTCTTGACGGCCGTCAGCAACTGATCGTTCACCCCTTCGGCCGGCGCGATGCCGGCCGCCTTGATGACGGTCAGCAGCTCTTCGGTCACACCGTTGCCCCACACCGCCGGAATCAACGAACCCGGCGTGCCTGCCACCGGGTTTTCATCGACGAACCGGCCGTCGACCAGGCCGACGCTGGGGACGCTTTTTGGATAATCCATACTTCAATCCTTTATCTGAATCATGGTTGCGGGGCCGGCGAGGCGGCCGCGGCTCACTCGGCTTTCAGCCAGGCGGGTTTCTTCGGCCGGGAGCGTACGGAAGGAAATTTCTTCGTCTGCGGCCACTTGCGCAGCGCTTGCAGATAAGCCAACAGCGACTGGTATTCGGCGTCCGACAGCGTGGTGGACTTCATCAACTCGACTTCATCCCGATGGCGGTCACGCAGCCAGACCACCCGATCGAACTCCTTGTCGCGCCAGGCCTTGGCCTGCCGCGCCGTTTGCTCGTCCGAGACCGGCGCGGCCTCGATCAACACCGGCAGCCCCTGGTCGTCGTGAGACCGCTCGGTTCCCGCCGCCGGATTGGCGATCACCGTCTCGTAGCGCTCATCGTCGATTTCGACGGCATCGTCCGGCAGTGAAGTGTGATGACCGGCCAGATAGGTGTTGCCTGTCGTACGGCTATAGAATCGTTTCATTTCAGTTCCCCACGCTCACGACGCTGATGAAGCCCGTGCCGCCGGAGTTGCTCATCACCTGCACCTGATTCACGTCGAAATAGGTCACCAACGGCGGCGTGGTGATGTCCAGATAGGGGGCGTTCCCGGCGTGCGAATAACTCGCCCAGGCACCGCTGCACTGGTTCTTGAAGGCCAGCGGCCAAGACTTGGACACGTAGCCTTTGTCCACGCTGATCGTGACCAAGACCCATTGGATGGTGAAACCGCCCATCCAGGCGGGGAACACGACGTAGCCGTTTTCCCCGAAGCTGTAGGTGACCCCCAGCCGCAGTTTCTTCGGCGTCACGACGGTGGCGTCATCGGCGCCGGCATTGACCTGCGCCTGGGTGGCGATCCGCGCCCAGCCCAGCACCGACTCGGTCGCCTGCGCCAGTTTCTTTTCGATGGCCTGAAACACTCGCAGCGGCGTCATCAGGCGAACGCTGCTGGTGCCTGACTCCGCTTCGTCCTTGCTCGCCAACGCGTCGTTCTTGCTCTTCTCGACGATCGCTGAGATCGCCGCCTTGAGCTGCGTGCTGTCGCCTTCGTCCGGCACCAGCCCGGCGGCGGCGATCGCGTTGACGATTTCGTCCGTGACGCTGTTGCCCCAGCGAGCCGGGATCAGCGACCCCGGCGTGCCGGTCAGCGGGTTCTCATCGACAAACTTGCCGTTCACCAGCCCGGAGCTGGGGACACTCTTCGGATAATCCATTCCGTCAAACCTCCCTAGTCATAATTGATGTGCACCTTGGTGTGCGCCGGCGCCGCGCGGTGGATCAGGCATTCGAGCGCCGAGCCCGGGTTGACGCCGAAGCGTTCGCCCCAGTAGCTCGCGCCGTAGCGCCGGCCCAGCAGCAGGCGGCCGCCGGTGTTGAGCGTCCACATGAACTGCGCCTCCCAGGTGCCGAAGTGCGCCGCGCCGAACCGCGAGCGGCCCATGCGCGGGGCTTCGAGCTCGGTGATGGTGGCGTTGGGGTAGCCCTGGCTCTTGGCGATCTCAAGGTAGTAACCGACGGCCTGGCTGCCGACCGCCAGCAGGCGGCGGCGCACGGCCAGGCGGCGGTCGTCGAACAGCGGCGTGGCGCCCAGGCACGGGTCGGGCAGGTTCATCACCTTTTCCCAGTCCGGCACCAGTTCGCTGACGCCGGCCGGATCCATCTCGTTGAGCAGGTCGGCGGCGCGGGCGTCGAGGCGCGCCAGTTCGACGGCGACGCCGTGCAGCACCTCTTCCAGCTCCGGCACCCGTTCCGGATCCCAGGCGGGCCCCGCGGGCAGCAGCGCGCGCAATTGCGCCTGGTATTGCGCGGCGGTTCTGATCACCCCCATACGCAACCTCCGAAGGTGAGCAGTTCGCTTTGCCCGGCCGGTACGTTGGCGACCGGCGCGGTGAGCGTGTGGTCGTACTCGCCGCCGGCGCTGCTGATGGCTTCGCGGATGTGGCTGATCAGCAGCGACTGGCCGAGGTCGGCCTCGCGGTTGTGCAGGTCGCGCAGCTGCGCCTCGACCGCCGCCCGCACCGCCGTGGTGTCCGGATTGACGCTCAGGCGATAGGTGACCGGCACCTGCACCGGCCGCTGCACATGCACCTCGGCGGTGACCGGACGCAGCGGTTCGATGTGGGCCTGGACCTCGGCCAGTTGCTCGTCGTTGGGCACCGGTTGCGGGTCGTCGTCACGCATGATGAACACCGTCACGGTGCCCGGGCCGAGCAGGCCGCCGCGGCACCAGGCGCGGGTCACGCCGGGGCATTCCAGCGCCCAGGTCTCGTAGTCCTGGGCCGAGCCGCCGTGGGGGATCACGCGGTAGGAGCGGATCACCCGCGAACGCAGGGACTCCAGGCTCTCCCGCGCCACACCGCCGCTCAGGCCCGGCGCCGCGACCACGAAACTGTTGCCGACAACGCCGGCGACCGGCTGCACCGGGGTCAGCGCCAGGCCCGCATCGGCGTTGCCCAGGCTGCCGGCGTCGAGCGCGGCGACGGTGGTGGTGTTGGTGCCGCTGACCGTGGTGCGCGCGGCGGTGACCTTGTAGGTGCGACCGTCGCTGGCCTGCAGCAGCGTATCCACGTCCAGCACCGCGCCGGCCGCAGCGCTGAAGCTCACGCTGCCGGTGGCGGCCTGGGCGGCCTTGCGCGGCTGGTTCAGGCGCAGCGCGGCGATCCGCTCAAGGGTCGATTCGTCGGCGGTGTCGGGCAGGATCTGCTCGGCGATCCAGTCAAGGTAGCCGTACAGGCCGAACGCCGCGCCGCCGAGGGTGCGGGCCAGGACTTGCGCATCGGACTGGCGCAGCGAATCGCCGGCCAGGTCGCTTTGGGTGCGCTTGATCAGCACCGGCAGCGAAGGGGTTTCAAACGGCATAGATCACCTGCCAACTGTTATCGGGGTTGATGTCCAGGCGCTCGCCGTCGGCCAGGGTCAGGACCGTGCGCAGGTTCAGGCGCTGGGCGTCGAGGCGTTCGCTGATGAGGTCGATGGCGCTGCAGTGGCCGTCGTCGATCAGCCATTGCAAAGCTTCGCGGGCGTAGAACTCGGCGTCCATCTGGGTCTGGCGGGTCAGCTTGACCCGCCGCAGCAGCCACAGCCGCGAACCGATGCGGTCATCGGCCACGGTGGGAAAGCTGTCGCCCCACCAGCCGAAGCGTTCCTCGTCGTCGAGGGCGTCGTCATCGGCGGCGCGCCGCCAGGTGAACAGGCTGATGAGCACCGCGCGGGTCAGCGCGGCGTGGAGGTTATGGCCGATGAGCATCAGGCACCTCCCGCAGGGGCTGCGGTCTGGCCGTTGCCGCCCTGCACGCCGCCGTGCACGTGCTTGATCTGGCTGATGGCGCCGGCGACCTGGTCGCCCTTGGACACGATCTTGCCGGTCTGGTTGATCACCGGCGTGTCGAAGTTCACCGCGCTGCTGGCGCGGATGTTGAGCGTGGCGGTCTCGATGTCGATGATCCGCCCGCGCTTGAAATGAATCTTGTCGCCTTCGTCGGTGTAGATCGCCACCTCGCCCGCCGCCAGCGATTGCAGGCGGTAGCGACGGTCGGCGACCACCAGGGCGATGGCGTGGGAACGGTCGCCGCCCAGAAAGGTGACGACGCCCTCGGCGCCGGCCAGCGGATGGCTGGTGAAACCGTAGGGTTCGAAATGCTCCAGGTCATCGTTCACCTCGCCTGCGGTGAGGCGCATCTGCAGCGATTGCAGCTTGGAGGCCGAACTGGCGAGCACGACAGTGCCGCGCGCCAGCAGGCGTGTCAGTAGGCTCATGGGGTTTCCTTCAGAGTTGGGCCACGACGCGATCCACCGTGGGAGCGGCGGTGCGAAGGCGTTGCGTCAGTCGAAATCGATTGGCCTGGCCGTCCGCCTTCGCGAGCAGGCTCGCTCCCACAGGGGGTCTGCGGCGCCGCCAGACAGTGGGAGCCAGCCTGCTGGCGATGGCGTCGGTGCAGACACCGCAGGGGCGGCGCGAAGCTGGCTCAGGCTTTCTTGGGCGGTGTGGGGTTGGCGTCGAAGGTGTGCGGCGGCGCCACCTGCAAGGTGGTGACCGAGCCCTGTGCCGACAGCGAATACGTCACCTTGGAGATCAGCATGTCGCCGTCGAAGCCGAGCACCGGATCCTTGACCCGCACCAGCGTGTTGTGCCGCCACAGGTCGCCGTTGGACTGGCGCCAGCCCTGCACCTGGTAGGTGGTGGACTGCGCCCGGCCCATGCGGGTGGCGCTTTCCCACTGGGCGCGCTGCTGGGCGAGCTCGAAGGTTAGTTGCGTGCCTTCGTTGATCACCGTCGTGCGCCGGCGCTTGAAGGTCAGGTCGGCGGCCACCGATTCCACTTCGCTGGCCGCCGCCCCGCTCTTGGCGTCGGTGCCCTTCTGCTGGCCGATCACCCGGTATTCGGAGAACACCTGGCTGTAGTCCATCGGCGCACTGGCCGAGAGGATGTTCTTGCCCAGCTCCAGCGCATCGCTGGCGCGCCCGCTGCTGCCGGGCTTGGCCAGCACCAGCCGGCCCTGCTCGTCATCGGTGGAGTACACCCGGAACAGCGAGAGCAGACGGTCGATGGACTGGAACACGGTCTCGCCCGGCACGATGGTGTGCTTGGCCAGCCGCGAGGTCTCGGGAATCTCGTTGACCACCGTCTGCGAATACTCCATCGCCAGGGCCTGGACGATGCTCAGCAGCGGTTGTTCCTGCCATTGGCTCGGCCGGTTGGTCGCGGCGCAATCGACCAGGTCCTGGGTCTTGGAGCTGCCTTCGACCGACAGGCTGATCTGCCGCCCGTCGTAGCGGATGGGGGCCTTGAACACGTACCCGGTCAGCACCAGGTCCTTGCCGATCCTCACCTCGCACGGGTCGCCGGGCTTGATCCGGCTGTCGGTGGTCTGCCCCGGCCACTGCCAGGTGATGTCGAGCTTGAAGGTGCGGAACTGCCGCTCAAGGTCGGCGGTGATCTCCACGCTCTTCCAGCCGCCGTACTCCACATCGTTGACCGTCAGCGTGACGCGGTTGTCTATCTCGCTCATGGCTCACTCCCCGGTGACTTTCACATCGTTGGGCGAGAAGCCGGGATGCGTGATGCCGTTGCGCTGGATCACTTCGGTGACCCGGGTGGCGTCGGCGAACTGCTTGTACGCCACCACCACGGCCGGAAAGCTTTCCTGGAACGACTTGCTGACCTGGCGCACGCCGGAGGTGGCCACGGCCTGAAGGTGCGCCTTGAGCGCATCCTTTACGTCGCTGATGGCTTGGTAGTGCGCGGGGCTGGCCTTGTCGAGCATCGGGTTGATCGCCTCGACCAGCGCGTTGCGCAAGGCTTGCAGGTCGTCGGTCACCGGCACTTCCTGACGGGTGACCGGCAGTTTGGCCTGGTGCTCCAGCGACGGCGTAGACGGCAGCTTCACCGGGGCGGTCGCCACCGGCATCGACGCCACCCACTGCGCCACCTTGACCAGTACGGTGTCCTGCACCAGGTCGGTCATGGCCTGCGCCGCGGCGGTGGTGTCCTTGCCGGTGGTGAGCTTCGGCGCGTCGACCTTGCGGATGGCTTCGAGCTGCTGGGACACGTCGGCGATCACGCCACGGTAGCCCTCCTTCGCGAAAGCCTTGAGCTCCTTGATGTCGCCGAGAAGCCCCTTGAACTCCGCCGCCACTTCCTTGGGCAACTCCTTCACCGCCTTCACCAGCTCCGTGATCTGCCGGTACTGATCGATCAGCGGCTTGAGCTGTTCCTTGATCACGTCATACACCCCGGTGAGGCTGTTGCGCAGGTTGGCGATGCCGATCCGCGCGGCCTTGATCAGGGTCATGGCTTGCTCGAAGCGCGCCACCGCCGAGCCCAGCAGCGTGTCCGCCTTGGCCAGCAGCACCTTTTGGGTGCTGACGGTCACGGTCGGGAACGGCAGCGGCACATCGGGGTAGAACTTCAGGGTGAAGGTCACCAGCCCGCCGTCCTGGCGGGTGTGGGTCATGTCGCACTCGCCGACCTTGACCTGCAGGCGCCCCAGCCACGGGTGCACCAGCTCGCCGCTGCCCTGCTCCAGCGCCTTGAGCAGCTTGTCGCGCTGCTCCAGGCAATCGGGGCCGACGATGAGCGCCGTCACGTCATGGATCTTGGCCTGCTGGCCCAGGTCCTCGAAGAACGGCAGGTCGCGCTGCGGGTATTCGTGCAGCTGCCCCTTGCGGCCGACCGGGGTCTTCGCCTGGTCGATCCAGAAGCCGACGCCGCGAAAGGACGCCGGCAACAAACGGTCACGCCAGCTCATTGGAACCTCCCATGGACAGCGAGCGATAGCCGATGCGCGAACTGAGCGCCAGCCCCGGCTGATTGGTTTGCGGTTGATCGGTGCGCAGCCCCGCCGGCGCATTTTCGAAGCGGACCGTCAGGCCGCCTTCCAGTTGCGTACGGTTGTTGGCGGCGCTTTGCTGGATCAGGGCACCGGAACTCTGCGGCAGCGAACCGCCCTGCAACGCGGCGGCGCCTTCAGGATTCGAACCGCCGAAGAACGCCGGCGCCAATTCACCCTTGCCTTCGGCGTTGGTGCGGCGCTGCGCTTCGGTCAGCCCTTCGACCTTGCCGGTGACCTTGGCGATCAGGCCGGCGAAACCGCCGTCGAACAGTTCCTTGATCGGAGCGATCACGGTCTGCAGCTTCTGCCACAGCTCGCCGAACCACTCGGTGATCGGGCCCCAGTTCTTGATGATCTGCCCCAGGGGCGACCACTCGAACATCGTGCGCAGGAACTCCATCACCGGTGCGGCCAACGCTTTCACCACATCCCACAGCGCGGCGAACACTTGGCTGACCGGTTGCCAGTACTGGGCGATCTGCTCCAGCGGCGACCATTCGAACAGGGCCGCGAAGAAACTCTTGACCTGTTGCGCCGACGCCAGCAGCGCTGCCCAGACCGGCTCGAAGAAGGTGACGATGCTGCCCCAGTTGTTGATGATCAGCCCCAACGGGGAATAGTCGAACAACGTGACGAAGAAGCCCTTCACCGCCTGCGCCGCCGGCAGTAGCGAGGCCCAGAGCGACGCGAAGTACCCGGTGATCGCGCCCCAGTGGTTGATGACCATCCCCAGCGGCGTCCAGTCGAACAGCCCTTTGAGGAACGCCGTCACCGGCACGCTCAAGGCCTTGAGCAGTTCCCAGATCGCCGAGAACAGCCCGGTCAGCGGTCCCCAGTTTTCGATGATCATGCCCGCCGGCGACCAGGAGAACAGCGTCCTGAAGAACTCGAACACCGGCTCGGTGACCGCCTTGACCTTGTCCCAGACGCCCGCGAAGAACCCGCTGACCGGTTCCCACAACGCCGCCAGCGCCTGGAGCGGCCGCCAGTCGAGCACCGACCGCAGCAACGCCATAGCGTTGGCCGCGGCGTTTTTCACCCCGTCCCACAACCCGCTGAAGAAGGCGGAGATCGGTGTCCAGTTGGCCACGATCAGGCCGGCCGCCACGGCAATGCCCATGGCGATCAGCATGATCGGGTTGGTCTTGAGCACCATGCTCATCAGGTCGAAGACCTGGGTCGCGCCGGTCACGGCGGTCTGCATCGCCGAAAACGCGATGGCCCCCGCCGCCAGGCCTTCGACCAGCTTCGGGTTGTCGTTGAGCAGGCTGCCGACCTGGGTCAGCATCGGCTCCAGCGCCACCACCAGCGTGCCCACCGCCGGCAGCAGCGCGGCATCCACGGCGGCCGACACCTTCTCCATCGATGCGCTGAATACGTTGAGGTTCTGCGCGGCGGCCTTCGGCGCGGCGGGCATGTCGACGGTTTTCGCCGCATCGCCCACCTCGGTCAGCTTGCCCTGGAACGCCGCCGCCGACTTGATGCCATCCACGAACGGCGTGATCACGCTGTCGCCCTTGAACAGGCCGCTGATGTCCAGCTTGCCGAGGCCGGTCTGCTCGAGGTTTTTCTTGAAGCTGTCGACCTTCGCCCGCAAGGCACCGAGCTTGGGCGACAGCTCGTCGATGCCCGTGAGCAGCAC
This sequence comes from Pseudomonas sp. R25(2017), assembly GCF_002112565.1. Taxonomy (NCBI): domain Bacteria; kingdom Pseudomonadati; phylum Pseudomonadota; class Gammaproteobacteria; order Pseudomonadales; family Pseudomonadaceae; genus Pseudomonas; species Pseudomonas sp. R25(2017). Next base: position 152,144 of record NZ_NEHZ01000008.1, on the reverse strand, counting down.
CGACGCCTTTTCCTTGGTTTCTGTCTCTGCCATCACTGCACCTGCTGCATCGCATTGATCCGTTGCGCGTGCTCCAGCGATTCGCGAAGCACATCCAGTGGCCTGGCCATCATCTGTTCGGGGTCAACCTTCCAGAACCAGGCCAGGTCATAGGCGACCGAAATCAGGTCGGTGATGGCTCCGACGCCGCACTCATGAAAAAACTCGCGACGGCCCAGCTCAGCGCGTTGAGGTCAGCCAGGTCCAACTGGTTGACCGACGACGGCGGAATGCCGGCGCACACGGCGATGTACTTGGCCGCGACGTCCATGTCGAGACTGACTTCTTCGCTCTTGTCGATCTTGTACGGCAGCGCCTTGATCGCCCGCACTTCCTGCACCGTCGGACGGCGCAGGACGAGTTCGGTCAGGGGCTCGCCGTGAGCTTCGATCGCAACTTGAAGCTTCACGGCGCCGCTCATTGCCAGGTCCCCTTGATGCCTTCGAACTTCAGTTCGATGGTGGCGTCATCGCCCTTGGAGACCGGCTCTTCGACCAGGTAGGCGCCGGCCAGCACGTAGACCTTGCCGTTGCTGAATTCGCAGGTGACGGTGATGTCGGTGCCTTCGACCAGCTTCTTCAGCGGGAAGTCGGCGGTGTGCAGCGCGGTCACCTTGAACGATGGCGCGATGTCGGTTTCCTTGTAGAAGCCCGGCACGACGGTCTCGCGCTTGACGGCCATCAGCGGGGCTTCGCAGCCGCCGTTGATGGTCAGTTGCGCGCCGTCCACTTTCACGTAGCAGGTGCCTGCAATCAGTTGACCCATGGTGTTACTCCCTTCAAAAAAAAGCCCACGCGGGGTGGGCTGGATTCACAGAACCGAACGGGCCGCTCAGGCGACGTCGTCGTACTGCAGGCGGAATTGGTTGAGCAGCGCGAACACGCGCAGGCCGTTGATGTAGTCCGGCGGGAACAGCACGTTCACGCGGCTCGGGTCCTGCACGTCGCGCTCGACGATCAGGTGCTCGGCGAACAGCTCGGCGTTCTCCACATGGCCTTCCAGTTCCAGCTTGGCGTACTGGGCGATCAGCTCGCCGCGAATGGTCGCCGGGGTGACGATCGGCTGGCCGGCGCCGAAGCGGGTGCCGTCGGAGGCCAGCTTGTGGCGGCCGTACTTGCTGGTGATCACGCTTTGCAGGCGACGCACGATGTACGCCGACTGATGCATGGTCTCGCTGTCCAGATAGGAGTTGTCGGCCTGGCCGAACGCGTTCTTCTGGTAGGTGGTGATCGAGCGCTGGATGCGCACGTAGCCGCCTTCGTAGTAGGCGGTGGCGATGCCGTAGTTGAGCAGCGACTGACGCTCGGTCAGGGTGAAGCGTTCGCTGGCCGGCGCCGGATCCACGCCCGGCAGGCTGCCGCTCTGGGTCGGACGGCTGGCGTCGGCGGAGATGAACACCGAAGTGCGCGCGGCGAGCGCGGCGGCCTGCACCCAGACCGGCTGCGGAACGCCCGGCTCCAGGGCCTGGATGGTCATGTGCTGGTCGTTGCGGGCCTGACCGGCCGCCACCAGGGTGCCGACGGTGCCGCGCTTGGCGCTGTACACGTGGCCGAACAACTGCTTGGCCCAGGACCAGCGGCCGGTGCTGTCGTCCATCACCGCTTGCCAGGTGTTGAGGGTGGCCAGGTCCGACCACGGCAGGCAGATGAACTCGAACGGCTCGTCGCCCAGTGCGGCGACCGCCGCGACCTGGTCCGGCACGCCGGTGCCGCCGCCCATGACGGTGGTGACCGCGACGGTCAGACCGGCCGGGGTCTCTTCGCCGTTGCTCTTGCCCAGGCGGTTGAACTGCAGGCTGATGTCGTTGCCGCTGGCGCCGGTCCACTTGGCGCTCAGGGTGATCACGCCGTCGGCGGCGGCCGCGCTCACCGGCAGGTCGGCCGTGGCGTTGATCTTCTGCACCAGGGCCGTGGCGGCCTGGGCGGCGGTGGCGCCGTTGACCACGGTGGCCTGCACACGCACGCCGCCGACGTACAGGTTGAGCTGGCCGGCCTGGGTGGCGGTGCCGGTCAGGGTCAGCACGCCCTTGGCGATGCTGCCGTCGGTGCTGTGCAGCGGCAGGCACCAGATCTCGCCGACCGGGTCGGTCTTGCGGAAAGTCTCGTACATCGAGGCCAGCATCGAGCCTTGGCCGCCGATGCTCTTGGCCAGCGCCACGCTGGACACCAGCACCAGCTTGCCGACGTCGGCCGGGGCGATGTTGTCGTTGACCTGGGCCACGATCAGGCGGCGCATGGCCGACGTCGCGCTATTGGCCGCCGAGTTGTCCATTTCGGCATAGAACAGCGGTACACGAATGTCCGCGGGGATGTTGCTGAATCCGATCGCCATTATTTGGCTCCCTGTGGTTTAGCCGCTTTCGCGGTTTTGATGGTGATGTCGCCGTCGGCCAGGCGCCGGCGCCACCAGGCGCTGTCCGTCACTTCGCGGCCCTCCTGGGGCAGCAGGTCGCCCGCTTCCGGGTCAGGCACGGCACGGCCGGCGGCCGGCAGCACGGTGATGCGATTGCTCATGGGGTTACGTCTCCAGAGAAAGTCATTTCCAGGCGCCCGTCGGGCCCCGGGCGTTTGAGGTTGGGGTCGGCCGGGTCGATCGCATCGACCCGCACAGTGACCCCGGTGAAGGACGACAAGCCGTCCAGTTCGCGTTCGTGCCAACTCTCCGCAGGCTGACTCGCCAGATTGCGGCCGAGCTGGAACTCGGCAAAAAAGCGCAGCCGGTACAGGACGCGGCTGCCGTTGATCGAAACCAGTTCGCCGCCGTCGTAGGCGATGGCGCTGTAGTCGCCGCCGGGCTTGAAGCCCACCAGCGCGCGCCACAGTTCGGCGCGCAGTTCGTGCAGCCGGTCCAGCGCTTCTGCGGCGTCCGTGGCGTCCAGCACGAGGACGACGTCGAAGCGGTCGCGCACCGGTTGCCGTGCGGCGTTCTGCGCGGTGCTGGCGCCGGCCAGGTCGGCTTGCGGCGTGACCCAGGCCGACGGCAGCGGCAGGTTCGGATCGTTCAGGTCGCCCCCGGCCGCCACATGGTTGGCCAAGCCGGGGCATTGCTCACGCAGCTGCGTGAGGATCGGGGTGATCTTCATGGGTGCGTTCCAAAGTCGGGGGGATGAGGATCTGCAGGCTCGCGCCCACAGGGGGCATGCGAAGTCAGGCTTTGGCGTCGGCCTTGGGATCCAGGCCGCTTGCCTCGATGAGGCAGCGGTAGCTTTCCTCGCGCTTGCCGCTGGCGGTGACCTTGTCGATGGACCAGCGCCCGCGCATGAAATCCGGCCAGGTATCGTCAAGCACCAGCAGGCCCTCGGCGGACAGCCTCGGGTCGCCGGGGCAACTGACCTTCACCTTGTATTTCTCCCGCAGCATCTTGCGCACTTCGCCCTCGCCCACGGCTTTGGCCTCTTCCTCGCTGGGCAGGGTCTGGCGAAGGGTCTTGTACGGTGCAAGGCCGGTCTTGACCTCCCGCATCACGCAGGCGGCGGCATCCCAGAACGTGGTCTTGCAGCCTTGGTTCTGCGTGCGGGCGGTCTCTTCCAGAACGGCGCTGATGAACGCGTGGTCGCCGGGGCGGTTGTCGCTCGTCACCGACAGCCGGGCGTCCGGCAACACCTTGCCGGACAAGGACTTGACCTGCCCCGGCCGCGCCAGCACATACAGTTCGTTCACCGGTTTGGCGATCACCTTGTACTTGCCGGCCAGCCGTGTGATGAAGCCCATGTCGGTCTCGTTCGACTGGTCGACGTGGGCGATCCGAATCATCGCCAACGCGGGATCGACCCGCGGCGAAAAGCCGTGCCGCGACACCAGCTCGCGAAACAGCGCGCCGAGGGTGGTGGGGCCGTGGCTGGCCGTGCGGCGCTGCTTGAAGCCGGTCTCGTCCTTGGCGCTGAACGGCGCCGCCGTGGCCACCAGCGTGAGTCGCAGCGGAAACAGGGTCGGCGTGAGGCGGGTGACCTTGAACTGGCCCTTGTCGACCAGGCCGGATTCCAGGTAGCCCACCCGCAGGCCGATGTTCCCGCCCAGGGACGGCAATCCGGCGAGGCCTTCCAGGTCGAGCACCAGCGTCAGCTGGTCGGACTCAAGCCCGGCGGCATCGATGTGTTCCCAACTGATCAGGCGTTGGTTGAGCAGGGCCGCGTTGGCCCCGTAGATCTCGACCGACGGCGTGAATCCCAGTGCCATGCCGCCTCCTTAGTCCCAGGCCGTGACCGGTTTGATCGCGGTGGGTTTCGTGTCGAGTTCGGGCAGCGTCACCCAGACGTCCGCCGGCAGGACCGGGCCCTGCTCGGCCAGCGCCGGATTGAGCGCCCACAAGGCCTCTTCGGCCTGATCGTCGCTGCGGCCCGACTCGCGGTAGAGCAGCAGGTTGACCGAGTCGCCGGCCACGCTCCGTACCTTACGCATTGTTGAACTCCGCCAGTTCGAGGGTCCAGTCGACGACCATCGCCGTGCCGTCGTCGATGACCTGGCTCTGGTTCTCCTGGATGTTGTTGATCCGCCACAAGCCCCAGTTGCGACCGATGCCGTCGATCAACGGCAGCGGCATGCGCAGGGCCTGCAACGCCCGCAGCTCATCGAGCCGCTCCATGGCCACGGCGTGCATCGATTTGCCGGTGACGGTCAGGGTTTGCGGTTTCTGCCCGGTCTGATGGGCCTTGGGTTTGCTGGTGAGGATCGGCAGTTCGCTCCAGCCGCCGTCGGACTTGCGCGCCAGCGTGCTGTAGGCGAAGCCGCGGGACAGGCCGAAGATGAAACTGCCCAGTGCCATTTGCTGTTTCATCCGGCGACTCCATCGGTCAGGGCCGCATCACGGCGGGTGGCGAGCGGGTTGTGGGTGAGCATCGGCAGGAACTGGCCATGGAACTGCCCGCTCAGTTGCTGCCCGATGATCGTGCGGATCTGCTCGGCCGTGTCCGGTGCCGGGCACGTGACCTGGATCGACGGCGAAAAGGTGACCTGCTGGGTCTGGCTCGGGGCGTTGACGAGGTTCTTGGCGACGTCTGCCGGCGGCGCGAGTTTGTCGACCGCCGGGGCGGCCAGTTTCTCTCCCAGCCAGGCACCTGCCGTTCCGCCGATGACGCCACCGATGGCCGTGCCGATGCCCGGCAGCAAGAACGAGCCGATAGTGGCGCCGATGGCCGTGCCCGCCAATTGGCCGGCGGCTCCGCCCACCGCTTGGTCATCGCCTTCGCGCCAGCCTTTCAGGCCTTTGTAGGCGGCGCCGGCAAGCATCAGCGGCGTCGCGGCCTTGCTGACGAAGGGCACCGCCCTGGCCATCAGCGGCATGACCTTGGCCCCGGCACTGCGCAACGCGGGCATGACGCGGGCGGCGGCGCCCCTGATCGACGGCATGACCTTGAGCGCCGCGCTGCGCAGACGGGCCAGCGGGCTTTGGCGCACGGCGCCTGCCCGGGGCTGGGCGGGCTTGGCGGGAGCCTTGGCCCCCTTGCCTTGGCCCGGTTTGCGGCCGGACCGTTTCTTTTTGCGCCCGCCGTCACCCTCATCGTCACCGGTGATCATGTCGCCGATGTCGGACGGCAAACGCGCCGCCGCCAGGCGCAGCAGCCTCGCGGAGACCGCATCGAGCACCGAGGACACGCCGGTCTTCAGCGCGCCGGCCACGAACGGCGTGGCGGCCACCCCCAGCAACGTCAGCGCTGCCGTGACGAACGGGAACGTCTCGGCTGCTGCGCTCAGCCCGTTGACCAGCGCCGTGAGCCCTACGGCAATGCCATCGGTCACCGGCGCCAGCGCCGTGCCGACGGACGTGGACAGCCTGTTGAGGCTCGCGTCCAGTGCATTCCAGCGCCCCTGGGAGGTATTGCCGTAGGCCTCGGCGGTCGCGGCCGCCGATCCTGCGCCCTCGCCGCGTTTGGAGGTCGCGTACTGAGATTTGTCGGCCACCAGCCTGAAGGCAGTGCTGACATCCTCCGGCTTCTTCAGCAGTTCGAGCACCGCATCGTTGTTGCCGAACAGCGTCTTGGTCAGCGCAGCCTGTTTCTCTTCAGGCTGTTTCCTGAGTTCTTCAAGCACCAGCTTGATCGTCTGCGGCGCATCACTGCTCATGCCGCGGGCCAGCGACTCAGGGTTCAGGCCCATCTGCGCCCAGGCTTCGCGTTGCGCCGAGGACGCGGTTTCACCCTTGCCCAACGTCGCCGTGAAGCTCTTCAGCGCTGCCCCGGCGTCGGCCTTGCCGGCGCCGCTGTTGAGGAACGCGGCCGCCAATGCGGCCACTTGTTCGGGCGTCATGCCCGTCGCTTTCGCGCTCTCGCCGGCACTCTGAACGACAGCGCCGATGTCGGCGGCCTTGACGTTCAGGCCGCTGTTGCCCAGATGGCTGGTCGCGTCGGCCAGGTCCTGGCTCTGCAACCGGTCGAGCTTCAGCGTCGTGCGCCAGCCGGCCAGCATCTCGCCGGCCGCCTTGACGTCGATCTTGAACGCCGACGCATTGAGGGCGGCATCGCCGGAGAACGTCTGCAACGCGTCCCGCTTCTGCTCGCCCTTCAAGCCGTCGCTGATGCCGGTTCTGAGGGCGGCCAGTTGCACCTGCAGCAAGTCCGTACCCGTGGCGCCGCTGGGGGCGATCCGTTTGTCGCTGGCGGTTTCCAGGTTCTTTTCCGAGAGGGCCTGAAGCGATTCCTTGCTCAGGTGCAGCACCTGGTTCAGCTCGACCAGCGCCGTCTCGTTGGCCATGGCCGACTGAAGGCCTTTGGGCGGCGGACGCTGTTCGATCTCGGCCTTGAGCTTCGACTTCGGCTCAGGAGCCGCCGCCGGGGCTGCGGCCCCCGCCTTGAACAGTGATTGCTGGCTGACCAGCTGCTCGCGCAGCTTGATCTGCTCCTGGGTCAGCAAGCGGATGTCCACGCTCGCCAGGGCCAGCGTCAGGTTCAAGTCCTGCAGCGGCTTGCCCAAACCCTCGGGCATCACCAGTGCGCCTGCGCTGTTGCCGCCCTCACCGGCGTAGGTGAGCGCATATCTGTTTTCTGCCATGCCGCCCTACTCCTGTTTCACGCCAAGGCGAGTGATCGCTATGTCGTAGCGGCGCAACGCCTTTTCGGCGTCCCATTCCAGAATCTCCGCCTCACTTACCGGGTAAATGAGCGGCACGACATCGAGGATCACTTCGATGTCGCGCTCCGAAAGTAGGCCGCCGGCTGGTTTAAAAAATCGTCGATGCGCACCTGCAGCTGCGTCCAGTCCGGGACGCTCAGGTGGGCCAGATCAGGGATCATCAGGCCGGTGCAATGGGCGGTGATGAATTCGGCACGTTCCTTGGCCGTCTTCAGCTTCTTCATCACTTTGGTGGCGCGCAGCGCGGGCATTTCCAGACTCAGCGAGGTCACGGTGCGGCCGGTCACGGCGAGCGGCAGCAGCAGCTGCACCTCGTCCGGGTCGTCCGAACGCCTGGCGTCTTCGGCCTGGGCGAGAAAGTGCGACGCCGGTTGGGTCGACATCTCGTGCACGTACTGGGCGATGGTCACGTAGTCCGGGCGCTTGAGCTGGTCGAGTTCCTTGACCGACAGCCCGGTGGCCAGCAGCGCCAGCTCGAAGAACTGATCGTCCTCGTCGTCGCCCGCGCGCTCCAGCGCTTCTTTCTGCGCGGCGTAGAACAACGGCTTGAGCTGGATCTGCGCGATCTCGGCCCCGTCGTCGCCGGTGATCGGCGACAGCAGGTCATGCTGGGGTGGCATCCACGACATGAATGAATTCCTTGGTGATTCTTGAGAGGGGTGTTGCTTGATGCCCGCCAACCCGGCCCCGCTGCGGGAGCGGGCCTGCCTGCGATGGCGTCAGGCCTCATCGCCAGCAGGCTGGCTCCCACAGGGGATCGGTTGGCTGCGGGGATCGGCTTACGGCATCAGCACCGCGCGGCGGGCGTCGCCGAGGATGTCCACGCCGTTGAGCACGAACTTCTGGGTGCGCACGTCGATGTCGATCACCGGCACGCCGTTTTCCAGGCGGTTGTAGGTGCGGCAGGACAGCTCCAGGGTGGTCTTGGGCTTCTCGCCCATTTTCACGGTGCCTTCCTCAAGGGATTTCAGCTTGCCGCCGACGGTGTGGTAGGTGAACCAGGTGTTGCCGTCCTGGTCCTGGCCGGCCTCGCGCACGTTCAGCAGGATGTCGTCGCCCAGCTTCACGCCCAGGGCCAGCATGACTTCGGGGCCTGCGCCCTGGAGGATCAGCTTGGCGCCCAGGGCCTTGGCGCTCTTGGCCATTTCCTCGACGATGAAGCGGCCGCCCGTCATGTTTTCCATGTCGAACTCGATCTTCGGCGCCGTGAACTCTTCCACGGTCGCCGACAGCGGCAGGCCTTGCAGGGTGGCCGCGATGGCCTGGCGGTTGCGGTTGGTAAACATTAGAGAACGTCCTCCAGGAACTGCTCGATGATTTCATCGCGGGCGTTGAGTTGGTAAACCATGTGTTCGTTCGGCGCGTAGCGGCCGTAGTCGATGACCACGTACCAGGTGCCGTTCTTGTACTTCTCGACGCTGTTGAGTTCCGGGTGCAGGTACACGCTGCCGCCGGGGATGGTTTCGTCGGCGACCAGGGTCTGCAGCCAGTCGTTGATGCGCTTGACCTCCTGGTCCATGAAGGACTTGGTCAGGTTCTTGGCCATGGCCTTCTGGCCGGCCTTCACCAGCTTGCGGCTGATGGCGTCTTCCAGGCCCACGTAGCTGATGAACTTGCCGGTGATCGAGCGGTTGCCCAGCAGCGAGAAGCCGCCGAGGATGGTGCGGGCGTAGTAGCTCACGCCGTAGCGGTTGAGCAGGTCGCCTTCGGTGGAGGTGTCGAGGATGTTGTATTCCACGACGCGGGACACGTCCTCGGCGTAGGTCACCTGGTTGCCCGGGCTCTCCCACTGCTTGACCTTGGCCAGCGCGGCGATCGCCAGGCTCGATGGCGCGAGGAAGACGTTCTTCTTCGCCGCTTTCGAGTACACCGCCGGCATGTTGTGCACCACCAGGCAACGGTCGAAGCCCAGGTCCGCGCCGCCCAGTTCCTGGCTGTACAGCACTTGGTCCGCCACCGAGGCGTCCTTGCCGTCCAGCACCACACGGGCCTTGATGCGCTTGCCGAACGAGGCGAACTCGCCGGCCACCGCCTTGGTGCCGGTGAAGCCCGGCGCGCCGATGATGGTCAGGTCTTCCGGCACGCTGCCCAGCGCCGCCAGGCCCAGCTTGCGGCCGGTGGCCGGCTCGATGCCGCCGATGACGTTGTTGACGGTGTCGGCCGGGGTCGCGCCCGCCTCGACGATCACCACGTACACCGGCACCTTGACCACTTTGAGGATCTGGTAGACCGCGTGGTACAGGGTGCCCTCTTCGGCGCCGGTCGGGTCCAGCAACGCGTGGGTGGTGAAGCTGTTGATGCGAAACGGCGCATTGCGCGGAATCAGCGGATCGGCCTTCGGCGCGGTGCCGACCAGGCCGATGACGTTGTCGCCCAGGCCGCCCATGGCCTCGGGGGATTCGGTGGCATTGACGGTGATGCCGTTGTGCTCGAAGTTCAGGACTTCAGCCATGTTCAGTCAGCCTTCTTGGCAGCGGCCTTTTTGGCCTGGGTGGTTGGGGTTTTCAGCTCAAGCCGGCCGGCGGTGTGCAGCGCGCTGGCCTCGACGTCGAGCAGGTCGAGCTCTTGGCCGACGCTCGACCAGTGACCGCCCCCGGTGGGGAACGGGACGAGCACGGTGTAGGTTTGGCGGGTTGCCATTTTTCGTTTCTCCATAAACGGGAAAGCCCCTGCGGGGAGGGGCTTGGCGGGTGTTGATTGCTTATTGGGGGAAGAAAAACGCCCCGGGGTGCGGGGCGTTCAACGGATCTGCAGCGCAATCCAGTCAGGTTGTCCAGGGCGAGCCTGTTCGTCGGGAAAGTGCTCCGACTGCGGCCAGTCGCGCAGGCGCTTCAGATAAGCCAGCAGCGTCTGGTACTGATCGACGGTCAATGTCGTCTGGCTGGACATTTCGAGTTCATCGCGATGACGCTCACGCAGCCATTTCACGCTGTCGATTTCGCCGTCGCGCCACATGCGCTCACGATTGGCTTGCGCTTCGGCATCCATCTCCGGCCGTTTGAGCACAGGGTTTCCGTCGGCATCCGCAACGATCGCCAGTGACTGTGACTGGCCGGCGAGCAGTTGCGAACGCAACTGCGCAGTGATCTTCACTGCGTCATCCGGCATGACACCGTGAACGGTGTCGTCGTAGAAACCGCCAGTGGAGGCGGCATAAAAAAGTGACATAACCTGTTCTCCTGATTACCAGCCAATCGAAATCCATGGACCATTCGGTTGGCCCGTGCTGCCGAGCGCGGAAACCGTGAAATTTGTCTTGTCACCGTACATGACACAAAGCGTGGAAGTGGCACCGGTAGACCCTATCGAGGAACTGTTGCCGATCAATGTCATGACAGAAACGTTCGGGAACGCAATCGGATAGGTCACTGTCATTTGGGCACCGGCGGCAATGGCACCGGTGGTTCCCCATTGGATGACCAGACCGCCCAGCCAGCTCGGCAGCATCAGATATCCATTGGAAGCCTTGAGCGCCGAGAATCCCCACCGCAGTTTCTTCGGCGTGACGATCGTTTGATCGTCGCTGCCGGCGTCTGTCTGGGCCTGAGTGGCGGTCTTCGCCGTGCCCTGATTGAGCTCGGTGGCTTGCTGCGCCAGAACGGCCAACGCGGAGACATCGATGTTTCCCTGGTTGAGCGGCGCGTTCCAGGCCTTGATGCACCACATGACGGCGAGGTTTCGCGGACGTGTGACGCCCAATGCGCCAGCGCTAACGGGGGTCGCGCCTGCGGTGAAGATTGCGTTGCTGACGATATAGCTAGGTGCCGTGTAGGCATCCAGGCCGTGAAACTCGGCAAGACCTGTATCCGATGCGACGTTATGCCAAAGACCGGAAACGGCCGGATTGGCATTGCTGTAGTCGTAAGTCTGTAAGCTTCCTTTTTGCCAGCTTCCTACCGCTCGCCCCGAATCCACGCCCCGCCCATGATCCCAACCGCGCAGGAATTCGCCGCGCGAATCCGGCAGGCGGAAGTTGCCGGCGCCTTCGTCACCCTTGTTGTAGGCGGTGCTCAGGTAGCTCGCCAGATCCGGGTAGGTCGCGATGCTCTGCACGCTGCCGTTGAGCTCCAGGAACCCTGGAGGAACGATGCCGGTCGGGAACGCCATGACGGCGCCGACCGGCACGGCGGAACCGAGCCGTTGGACTTCCTTGACCAGTGCGGCAACATCGATGTTTCCCTGGTTGACCGGCGCATTCCAGGCCTTGATGCACCACATGACGGCGATGTTGCGTGGACGGTTTTCATCAGCTGTCCGGGCTTGTCGAGCATTGTCGAAATTGACGTTGGTGTAGGCGTCTACGGCAGCCGTTACACCCTTTGATACGCCCGACTTGCTCCCGGCATACACGCCGTTGAGTGCTTGAGCAAGACCTGTCGCATCTGCGGCGGCTATTGCGCCAGTGAGACGCTGCATGGCGTCCAGCTGAACACTTCCCAACTGTCGACCAGCATCCACTCCCCTCCCATGATCCCAGCCGCGCAAAAATTCCCCACGCGCTTCAGGCAAGCGGAAATTGCCCGCGCCCTCGTCGCCCTTGTTGAACTTGCCGCCCAGATAGGCGCTCAGGTCCGGGTAGGTCGCGCTGCTCTTGACGCTGTTGTCCAGCTCCAGAAAGCCTGGCGGTGGGGTATCAACAGGGAAGGCAACAATCGAGCCCACCGGCAACGCCGAGGCCTTGGCGATCAGTGCTTCGACTTCGGCCTTGGTGTAGGAATCCTTGATGCCGAACCCGGCCAGAGTGTCCGGGTTCGAACCCGCCGTGGCCCGACCGTATTCGTCAACGGTCAGGCTCTTGTAGCTGCCGGCGGCAACGCCCGTGCGCCCGGCCAGCATCTTGAAGGTCAGCGCGGTCGTCCCCAGGGTGATCGGCGCATTGGTGGTCAGGTGCCACAGCGAATCGCCGTTGGCGGTGCCCTCCTCGACCATCACGGTCAGGCCCGGCGTGACCTTGGCGCTGACATTGGCATCGTTGGCCCGCGCCCAGTCGCCGTTGGCCACGACCCACAGGCCGTTGTCCTTGGCCAGGGTCTGGTTCGCCAGCAGCACGCGGTCGCCGGCGACCGCCGCCACACCGTCGATCTGCTGCGCGCCGTTCGGCACGACGTTGCCGGTCGCGGCCACGCGCACCGATTGCTTGCCGTCGAGTTTGCCGAGCTCTTCGGCCAGGTAGCTCATGACCCAGGCGCGGGTGGCCTTGACCACCGTGTCGTCGATCAGCAGCGTCACCAGCGACGCGTTGCTGGTCTCGAAGATCGAGCGGATGTAGAACTCTTTGCCCGAACCGGACGAGGCCAGCACCGGCTTGAACGACTCCGGATACTTGACGATGGCGTAGAGGATGCCGGTGTCGGTCCACAGCCCCGCCTCACGCACGTACCAGCCGCCGACGTCCGGCGGGATGGTGACTTCGGCGAGCAGCCAGCTCGGGTTCTTCTCGTCCTGGAACAGCGCGTTGAGCGGCCCGCGCCAGACTTCGCGCTTGAGCGCGGTGGCGGTGGCCGCCGGGTTGTAGACCGTGCCGCCGCCGTCGCCGACGGAAACCTGCGTCAGCTTGATCGGCACGCCCGCCGCCTTGCAGGCGGTCTCGTAGGCAATCCCTGCGTTGGTGAGCAGGGTGTAATAGTCAGCCATTCAGGCCCCCTGAGGATAAATAGTGAATGTTTCGACGGCGTACAGGCCGGCCACCTTGAAGGCTTGGCCCGTCGCTTCGAGCCCTTCGATGAACACCGGATAGACCGTGGTCAGTTCGCCGCAGAACGTCGCGGCGCCGACCGAATGGCTGCCGAAGGCGCTCAAGCCCACCGACACCGACAGCACATCCCGTTCGCTCTTGGCGTCAGCCAGGCGCCGGTCGAGCCGGGCGTCGATCTCTTCGCTGTAGGGCTGCTCGGAAAACGCCCGCACCGAAAAGCTGTAGGGCGTGCCGGGCGGGGTCTGCTCGTACCAGGCGCGCACCTCGGGACGCAGTTGCAGGCCCTTGGCGGCGTTTTCCAACGCCGTGCGGGTGCCGGCCCGGCGCGCGGTGGGCCAGGCCAGTTCGACGGTCAAGCGCTTCTCCGTCTCCGGCGCGTCGGTGCTCCATTCGGCGACCCCACGATCCGCCGCCAGATACGGCAGAAACGCCACCGGCGTCTGCTTGGGATCCATCAGCTCGGGAAACGGCGGCGCGATGCGGTCGAGCAAAGCGCCGAAGCCAATGTCCAGCGCGCGCTCAAGCGGTGAGCTGTTGGCCGGCAGCAGCGTCGGGCGCTGCGTTTGATCGCTCATAGCGTCTGCACCTCGACCTCGACCGCGGTGCAGTACGGTGCCTGGAACGCGGTGGTGACGATGGGCGCCAGCGGTTCGAGGATCTGCAGCTGCACGGCGCCGGCGCTGTGCAGCGTGTAGTCGATCCAGCTCGGGTCGACCCGCCCTTCCAGGCGGTGGCAACTGTCGGCGTAGGCTTGCAGGTGCTGCTCGGCGGCGACCTGGGTCAGGCCCGAATCGGGGCCTGAGTTGATCTTGGCCACCACGCGGATCTTGTAGCGCTGGATGTCGGCGCCGCGCACGGTGACCTTGTCGGTCTCCGGGCAGACGTCAGGCCGGGCGAAATGTTTGCGCACGCCGTCGAGCAACGCGGCGGACGGCGTGCCGTCGCCCTCCCGCGCCAGCACGGTGACCTGCACTTCGCCGGGCGCGGTGCGCCGGCCGTTGCCGTCCTTGACCTGGGCGGCGAGGCCGTCCGGGTCGAAGGTGTAGGTGACGTTCACCACGCCGGCGTCGGTGGATGCCACCTTCACCGTCGGCCGTTCGCCGAGGGTGAAGACCTCGCGGCGGTACTGCATCCGCGACCCCGCCGCCGGCGCATGGGGCGCCAGGTAGTAGCGCAGGCGGGCGTCGTCGTCGCTTTCGTACACCGGCGGCACCGGCGGGAAAGCGGCCGGATCGCCCGGATCGAGCAACTGCCGCTCCAGGCCCATGTCGGCCAGCCGCGCGTCCAGGTTGCTGCCGGTGGCCCACCACGCCAGCATCTGCTTGATGCGGGCGTTGTACTTGCGCTCATGGGTCTGCAGGCGCACGCAGAACGCTTCGAGGGCCAGGGTCAAAAGTTCGCTTTCGTTCTCCAGGCTGGCCTTGAGCTTCTCGGCGCTCTGCGGGGCGCGGGTGCCGACGTAGTCGACGACGAAGGCCTTGAACTCGGCGAGCAAGTCCTCGAACGCGTCGATGGCGATCAGCGCAGGTTCAGCCAACTGGTTCTGGCCGGGGATCAGCATGCTCATGTCACGACCTCGAAAGTCTGTTGGCGGTTTTTCCAGGTGCCGGCGAAACGCAGCAGCAGACCGGCGCCCTGCCGTGTGGCGACGATCACCTGCGGCTGGAAGTCGCCGATGCCGTTCTGCGGGTTGTAGAAGGCCTGGGCCGCATGGCTCTGGGCCAGGAGCAGGACGTCGTCGCCCAGGTTGCGGCCCAGCAAGGTGGGGATCAGGGAGCCGTACAAGGGCCGTTTCTGCCGGGTGCCCAGCGGCGTGGTCAGGGCCCGGGTCGCGCGCTGCACGAACTGCAGCCAGTCGTCGACCGTGGCCCCGGTGTCTCTATCGATTCCGATCATGGAAGGCTCTCGGGTCAGGGGCTGATGACGCGGCCCTGGTGATCCACCAGCGGGCCGCTGAAGTGCACGCCCGCCGCATCGATCGTCAGGCCGGCGCCGCCCAGTTGCAGGTTGATCGCCTGCGCGGTCATCGCCAGGCGCGCCGGGCCGATGCTCAGCTCCAGCGATTCGCGGGAGCCTTTGAACGCGGCCGGGCCGTTCTGCCAATGCAGGGTGTGGGTGGCGTCGTCATAGCCGCTTTCGCTGCCGTCCCCGTGTACCCGACGGGTCAGCGTCGGCACCGTGGAGGCCGGCGGAAACCGGTCGCTGTTCAAGCCGAACAGCGCCACGCTCTGCGCGCCGCTTTCGCCGCTGCCGTAGTTCAGCAGCAGGCACTGCTCGCCCGGCGTGGGGATCCGCGATTCGCTCTGCGCCCCGGCGCTGGGGTTGAAGAACTTGATGGACGGCGTCAGCAATCCGCCGTGACTGACCCGGCAGGTATTGCCGGCGGCATCCACGTCCTGGCACACGCCGATGCGGCAGAAACTCTCGGCGCGGCGGTGCAGGTCTTCGACTTCCGCTTCCATCTCGGCCAGCCGCTCGATGATCGGCCCCAGTTGCATGCGTATCAGCGCATCGAACACGGCTCAGGCCTCCAGCGAGGTGTATTGGTCGGGGTCGTCGATGTCGCTGACTTCCCAGGTGCGGGCGAATTTCGGGGTGCCGAGCGGGTCGTCGAGCAAGGTCGGGCCGAGGTAGAGGGTCTGGATGAACGATAGCGTCCAGGCCTTGTGGGACTGCCCGTCCCGCACCAGCAGCGACGGCACGCCGTCGAGGTTCAACGGCCGGTCGCATTGGTCGCCGGGCAAGCCCCAGCGGTTGTCGGTGGCCAGGTTCTTCAGTGCGGCGATCAAGTCGCAAGCGGCAAACGCACTGGCGGCAAGCGCCGGGACGACCTGCAGCGACAGCGTCAGCACATGGGCGATGCGCCCGTCGGCCGCCCGCTCGCCCGGGCCGTTGCGTTCGATGTCGATCAGCACCCAGGCCTTGTCGCCCGGGGCGGTGAATTCAGGGTGGGCGCCGACCTGCACATCGAGGCCGGCGGCGTTGCGCAAGGTTGTCGCCATCGCCGTGAACAGCTGCGAAGGCTGCTGGATCGGTGCAGGCATGCATGACCTCCTTTTCGAATGTCCACACGAAACCCCGCCGCCGGACGGCAGCGAGGACTGGATGTGAAGGGGTTACTGCGGATCGTGCGGCGGCGGTTCGCTCAAGCCCATGCGCTTGGCGGCCCAGCGCTCGTAGAGGCCGATGGCGACGTCCGCGCCGGCCATGGCCGTCAGGCAGCCGAAGGCGCCGGCGGCCCAGATCGACAGGCCGGCGGCGTACAGCAGCATGATCGCGGAGACCCCGCAGATCATGCAGGCGCCGGAGCGCAAGGCCAGCCGGCGCAGCAGCGCCCAGCCCCGGGCGCCTTCCTTGTCGGCGCGCCACATCTCGCCGGACACCCCGCCGACGACGGCCAGGAGGATGACCAGCCAGATCGGCATGTCCGCCAACGCTTGTTGCTCGTTCGTCATGTCACGCCTCCAGGGTGCGTTGATGGATGGGGGGGAAACCGCCGGTGCCGGGCACCGCCTCGGGTGGATGCGCCGATCCGGGATTACAGGCGTTCAACGATGACGTTGTCGATGAAGGCATAGTTGGCGTACGGATTCTGCTCGTTGAAAAAGGCCAGCGTCGTTTGCGCGGTGGTGGCGGTGAAGTCGTAGGTGACGGTGCTCCATTCGACCGCGACGCCTTTGGCGACCGGCGTGTCGAAGCTGACGGTCTGCCCGGCCACCTTGACCTGCACGACGCCGCTGCCGGAACGGCTGGCGAAGCGAGAGTTGCCGGCGCTGAAGGTCAGGCGATACTTGGCGCCGGGGGTGGTGGCGAAGTTCTGCTGAATGCCGCCGCCGTTGCCGTAGACATAGTTGGCCAGGTCAACGATCACCACGCCGTCCGCCGCAGCGGAACCGCCGATAGAGGCCGGCATGTTGAAGTACTCGGCACCGGACAGGAACGTGGTCCAGCCGGTGATGAAGTTGGCCTTGGCCGGGGTGTCCAGGATGCAGCTGCCGCTGCAGCCCGGCTGTTCGAAGCTGCCGTTGACCAGCAGGTTGGCCGCCTTCACATTGCCTGCGGCGCCCAACAGCGCGGCGGTGGCGAGAAGCGGTGCGATGTATTTTTTCAGAACGTTCATGTGTTCACCTGTCGAGTGGAATGAGGGGGTTGAGCTGCCTGGGCAGCCTTCATGTCGCTCACGGGCGATGGCTCGGGGCTCGCGGCCCTCACATGATTCAGCGTCCCGCATCGGGAACATTTGATCTGGAGCTCGGCACACTGGCCCACGCGGGCAAGCAGCCTGTTGCAGTGTCCGCATCTGCAGTCTTTCAACATCTGCAACGGGCCTTCTTCATGGGCGGGATCCTTCCTTTTCGCCGGTGCGGCGCAACGCCTTACGGCAGTTGCGGCCAAGCGATGGTCACCGGGAAACCCGGCTGCTTGTTGACCTGGCCGAACGCGACGCAGTATTCCTTGAAGGCCGTCAGGTAGGCCTGTTCGGCCGAGGTGGCTACGCCCAGGTCGACCTTGAACTGCAAGCCCGACGAGGCGACGCTGGCCATGACGTTGTCGAGCCGGCGGACTTTCTCGTTGCGCATTTGCTCGCCCAGCACCGATTGCGGCCACGGGAACCCCGAATTGAAGGTCCAGACCCCGTCGGTGTTGACGGCGTTGTAGCCGTAATCGACCTGCGAGTTCACGGTGCCGGTGATGTCGACCCAGAGCTGGCTGGCCGGAAACTCTTCGGTGATCGGGTTGACGGTTTCAAAAATGTTGTCGACCTTGCCGTCTACCACACGGGCATACTTTTTCAGGCTCATTGTTCACTTCCTTGATGGATTGCCGACATGTCGGCGTTCGTGTTTCTGTTTGCACAAGGCAGGCATTCCAAAAAGCCCGGCGCCAGGCCGGGCTTTTCAGCAATGCACTCCTTTGCCTTCCTTTCATTCCCTAAAACCGAAAGGAAGCTGACTTTTCGGCGCTGCTGGCGCGGTACGAGTCCGTTCAAATTGTTCCTCCGGCCGCGGTCCCTGCCCGCCGGATAACTGCTCTTGGTGCTTTACGCTGCACACCCGGGTCAGTTGCCAACCCTCTGAACCGTTGAGGCCGGTTCATCGCTGCCTGTTCTTGTGGAACTAAAGAGCGGTCTTGCCAGCCGCTTTGTCGAGCGGCTTGGTGGCAAGAATATGCACTCATGCATATGCAGTCAATGCAAAAATGCATTTATTTATGCGCAGCAAATGCACGGACGCATGAAAGCCCCGCCGCTCTTGGCTTCGGCCGTTTTCGACAGGCGAAAAAAAACCCGCCGAGGGGCGGGTTCTGTCAGGCAGGGGTGGTGCTATCGGGCGTACATGCCCCACCAGAAGACGTGACCGATGATGACGATCTGCTCTTCCTGGATCTCCTGGAAGCTGTAGTCCTCGTCCGGATGTTCGTCACGGTTGAAGCTGCGCAGGCGGATGCCGGTGGGCAGGCGATAGAGCTGCTTCACCCGCAGTTGGCCATTGTGGTTGATGGCGTAGAGATCGCCGTCGACGATGTCGCCGATGCCGCTCTTGCCGGCGTTGACGCCGACCGTGGCGCCGTCGCGCAGCACCGGCAACATGCTGTTGCCGCGTACCGTCACGCATTTGGCCTGGTCGAACTGCACACCGTTGTGACGCAGGCTGCGCTTGCCGAAGCGCAGGCTTGAGCGTTCGCTCTCTTCCACGACGAATCTTCCTGATCCTGCAGCCAATTCAACCTCACGAAGAAAGGGCACCGACACCTCGTCGTCATCGACAGGGGTGTCGTCGTCCCACAGGCTTATGTCCTTGAGTTCCGCATGCACGTCATGGCGCGCGCCGGCAGCCGCCGGCGCAATGTCGGCGCGCCCGCGCAACTGATCGGTGCTCACGGCGAAGTACTCGGCGATCTTCGAGATGTGCTTGTCCGAAGGATCGACGATCTTCCCGCTGAGGATCCGCGAGAGAGTGGATTGAGGCACGCCGGTGCGACGGTGAAGCTCCGTGGGGGAGATCCCGTGCCGGTCGAGCAGTGCTCTTAATACGGTAGATACGTTGCGTTTTTGCATAACGCGCATAGTGCTTGAAGAATTCGGCGAAGACAAATGCTGATTTGCATATTTTCTGCATAATCACGTTTTTTACGGCATGAACCCGTCACTCGACCGCCATCCCTGCGCCCGACAGACCGCCCATGGTAATCTTGCGCCCATCGCGGAAAAGCCTGGCCGACGCCCCGCTTTTGCCCCACTCCTTTGAACGAGTTGCCTGACAATCCGATGAATAAAGCCGTCTCCGACCTGTCCTCCCATACCCCGATGATGCAGCAGTACTGGCGCCTGAAGAACCAGCACCCGGATCAGCTGATGTTCTACCGCATGGGCGACTTCTACGAGATCTTCTACGAGGACGCGAAGAAGGCGGCCAAGCTGCTGGACATCACCCTGACCGCCCGCGGGCAGTCGGCGGGACAGGCGATTCCGATGTGCGGGATCCCGTTCCACGCGGCGGAAGGCTACCTGGCGAAGCTGGTGAAACTGGGCGAATCGGTGGTGATCTGCGAGCAGATCGGCGACCCGGCCACCAGCAAGGGCCCGGTGGAGCGTCAGGTGGTGCGGATCATCACCCCGGGCACGGTCAGCGACGAAGCGCTGCTGGACGAGCGCCGCGACAACCTGATCGCGGCCGTGCTGGGCGACGAGCGTCTGTTCGGCCTGGCGGTGCTGGACATCACCAGCGGCAACTTCAGCGTGCTGGAGATCAAGGGCTGGGAAAACCTGCTGGCGGAGCTGGAGCGGGTCAACCCCGTGGAGCTGTTGATCCCGGACGACTGGCCGAAAGACCTGCCGGCGGAAAAGCGCCGTGGCGTGCGCCGTCGCGCCCCGTGGGATTTCGAGCGTGATTCGGCGCTCAAGAGCCTGTGCCAGCAATTCTCCACCCAGGATCTGAAAGGCTTCGGCTGCGAGAACCTGACCCTGGCCATCGGCGCCGCCGGCTGCCTGCTGGCCTACGCCAAGGAAACCCAGCGCACTGCCCTGCCCCACCTGCGCAGCCTGCGTCATGAACGCCTGGACGACACCGTGGTACTGGACGGCGCGAGCCGGCGCAACCTGGAGCTGGACACCAACCTGGCCGGCGGTCGCGACAACACCTTGCAATCGGTGGTCGACCGCTGCCAGACCGCCATGGGCAGCCGCCTGCTGACCCGCTGGCTGAACCGCCCGCTGCGCGACCTCACCGTCCTGCTGGCGCGCCAGACCTCCATCAGTTGCCTGCTCGACCGCTACCGCTTCGAACGCCTGCAACCGCAACTCAAGGAAATCGGCGACATCGAACGGATCCTGGCGCGGATCGGCCTGCGCAACGCGCGGCCCCGTGACCTCGCCCGCCTGCGCGACGCCTTGGGTGCCCTGCCGGAACTGCAGACGGCGATGGCGGATCTGGAAGCCCCGCACCTGGCGCGCCTGGCCGCCACCGCCGGCACCTACCCGGAACTGGCGGCGCTGCTGGAGAAAGCCATCATCGACAACCCGCCGGCGGTGATCCGCGACGGCGGCGTGCTCAAGACTGGCTACGACAGCGAACTGGACGAACTGCAATCGCTGAGCGAAAACGCCGGCCAGTTCCTCATCGACCTGGAAGCCCGGGAAAAGGCCCGCACCGGCCTTGCCAACCTGAAGGTCGGCTACAACCGCATCCACGGCTACTTCATCGAGCTGCCGAGCAAGCAGGCCGAATCCGCGCCGGCCGACTACATCCGGCGCCAGACCCTCAAGGGCGCCGAGCGTTTCATCACGCCCGAGCTCAAAGCGTTCGAAGACAAGGCGCTGTCGGCCAAAAGCCGGGCGCTGGCCCGGGAAAAAATGCTCTACGAGGCACTGCTGGAAGACCTGATCGGCCGGCTGCCGCCGCTGCAGGACACCGCCTCGGCGCTGGCCGAACTCGACGTGCTGAGCAACCTCGCCGAACGCGCGCTGAACCTCGACCTCAACTGCCCGACGTTCGTCAGCGAACCCTGCATGCGCATCGTCCAGGGCCGTCACCCGGTGGTCGAGCAGGTGCTGACCACGCCGTTCGTGGCCAACGACCTGAGCCTGGACGACAACACAAGAATGCTGGTGATCACCGGCCCGAACATGGGCGGTAAATCCACCTACATGCGGCAAACGGCGCTGATCGTACTGCTGGCGCACATCGGCAGCTTCGTACCGGCGGCCAGTTGCGAACTGTCGCTGGTGGACCGGATCTTCACCCGGATCGGCTCCAGCGACGACCTGGCCGGCGGGCGCTCGACCTTCATGGTGGAAATGAGCGAGACCGCCAACATCCTGCACAACGCCACCGACCGCAGCCTGGTGCTGATGGACGAAGTCGGCCGCGGCACCAGCACCTTCGACGGCCTGTCCCTGGCCTGGGCGGCAGCCGAGCGCCTGGCGCACCTGCGCGCCTACACGCTGTTCGCCACCCACTACTTCGAACTGACCGTGCTGCCGGAGGCCCAGCCGCTGGTGGCCAACGTGCACCTCAACGCCACCGAGCACAACGAGCGCATCGTGTTCCTGCACCATGTGCTGCCGGGGCCGGCGAGCCAGAGCTACGGCCTGGCCGTTGCGCAACTGGCCGGGGTGCCGAGCGAAGTGATCGCCCGCGCCCGCGAACACCTGGGCCGCCTGGAGACCACCAGCCTGCCCCACGAGCAACCGGCACCGGTCAAGGGCAAGCCGGCCGCTCCGATGCAGAGCGACCTGTTCGCCAGCCTGCCGCACCCGGTGCTGGACGAATTGGCCAAACTGGACCTGGACGACCTGACCCCGCGCCGTGCGCTCGAAATGCTCTATACCTTAAAGAACCGGATATAAGCACTGAAGAAGCGGATATAACGCAAACGGCTTCAAGCTGGTAGAATCTCGCGCGGTTCGGGATGCTGCTGGCTAATAGCCTGGCCGGCAGACATCGCTCCCGAACCTGGCGACCCCAACCGTGAAGGGGCAACGCTGCCGCCGCCTGAGGAGAAAATTAGAAATGACCTTCGTCGTCACCGACAACTGCATCAAGTGCAAGTACACCGACTGCGTAGAAGTCTGTCCGGTGGACTGCTTCTACGAAGGCCCGAACTTCCTGGTGATCCACCCGGACGAGTGCATCGACTGCGCCCTGTGCGAACCGGAATGCCCGGCCGTGGCCATTTTCTCCGAGGACGAAGTGCCGGAAGAGATGCAAGAGTTCATTCAGCTGAACGTCGAGCTGGCCGAGATCTGGCCGAACATCACCGAGAAGAAGGATTCGCTGCCGGACGCCGAAGAGTGGGATGGCGTCAAAGGCAAGATCAAAGACCTCGAACGCTGATCCGTCCTGCGCTCGACAGAAAAGGCCCCTTGCGGGCCTTTTTGCTTTTCTGCAGGCGAAAAAAAGGGGCGGTTTGACCCGCCCACATTTTTTCCCTATTCCCTGTGATCCTTTTCATCGTCCTGATGAATCGCGTCCTGCGATGTCCATTCCCCTCTTCCTTGAAGGGCGTGTCTATCCGTCGACACAACCCAGATACTAAAGAGTTCCCCGCCGAGAGCAATCGGCACTCGGCTGCGGAACGGCTTGTCATAAGGCCTTCATTTTTATAAATAACCAACAAAATCAAATAGTTATAAACCTGCATTACGCCTAATGGACGTCTACGGAAGTGTAAACATAGTGAACACTTACGAAACTGTCAGCCAAGGCTTACAACGCGAGACTACAAACTTCGGAGCGAAGCGCCTGGTGGCGCCCCCTGGCCACACGCGGGCTCCCTTGCCCGGCGGCAGACAACAAAAAGCCCCGCTCCAGTCGGGGCTTCTTGCGGGCGGTCAGGTGAGGCGCTTATTGAAACAGCGACTCGCTCGACAAGCCGTTCTTCTCGAGGATCTCCCGAAGGCGCTTGAGGCCTTCCACTTGGATCTGCCTCACCCGTTCCCGGGTCAGGCCGATCTCCAGGCCCACATCCTCCAGCGTGCTGCTCTCGTGGCCGCGCAGACCGAAGCGGCGCACCACCACCTCGCGCTGCTTGTCGGTCAGTTCCGAGAGCCATTGATCAATGCTCTGCGACAGGTCATCGTCCTGCAGCAGTTCGCACGGATCGGTCGGACGGTCGTCCGTCAGGGTGTCCAGCAGGGTTTTGTCCGAATCCGGCCCCAGCGAGACGTCGACCGAAGAAACCCGCTCGTTCAGGCCCAGCATGCGCTTGACCTCGCCCACCGGTTTTTCCAGCAGGTTGGCGATTTCTTCGGGTGAGGGTTCGTGGTCGAGCTTTTGCGTCAGCTCCCGTGCGGCCCGCAGGTACACGTTGAGCTCCTTGACCACATGAATCGGCAGCCGGATGGTCCGGGTCTGGTTCATGATCGCGCGTTCGATGGTCTGGCGGATCCACCAGGTCGCGTAGGTCGAGAAGCGGAAGCCGCGCTCGGGATCGAACTTTTCCACCGCCCGGATCAGCCCGAGGTTGCCCTCTTCGATCAGATCCAGCAGCGACAGCCCCCGATTGACGTAACGCCGGGCGATCTTCACCACCAGCCGCAGGTTGCTTTCAATCATGCGCTTGCGCCCGGCGGGATCGCCACTTTGCGACAGGCGCGCAAAATGAACTTCTTCTTCCGGGGAGAGCAAGGGGGAAAAGCCGATTTCGTTGAGATACAGCTGCGTGGCATCGAGCGCCCGCGTGTAGTCGATGTACTTGTGTTGCTTAAGTGAAGCGGAGTGTTTGGATTTGGCACGAACGGAAGGTGGAGCTGCCCCTTCATCATTCGACATCGAATCCGTATCGATGGCGGCCTCCATCAGGAGAACCTCATCGTCGATGTCAAACTCCGGCACTTCTTTACTGAGAGCCATTGTTATAGTCCTTTGGTGAGTTCGACCCCAAGCTCAAGCGACGCCTCTATCCTTGGCAGCGCTGGAGCCTGTCCCCTCTACGCGACGGAACAGGCTGGCTTCAAATCAACGTCGTGGCAGGAACTGCAGCGGATCCACAGGTTTACCTTGTCGGCGAATCTCAAAATGCAGTTTCACCCGGTCTGTACCCGTTGACCCCATTTCGGCAATTGTCTGTCCGACCTTGACCTGCTGCCCCTCCCGTACCAAAAGCCTGCGGTTGTGGCCGTAGGCGCTGACGTAGGTTTCGCTGTGTTTGATGATGACCAATTCGCCGTAGCCCCTTAAGCCACTCCCGGCGTAAACCACCGTCCCATCAGACGCAGCTAAAACAGGCTGTCCCAAATCTCCGGCGATATCAATTCCTTTATTCAAACTACCGTTTGAAGAGAATTTGCCAATGAGAATGCCATTAGATGGCCATCCCCAGCCGGTCGGGGCCGGGCCCGGAGGAGGCAGTGGAGCGGGTGCGGATTTGCTGGCGACGGACGGTACGACCGCCGTGGAAGCGGCCCCGGAGCCCGTGGTTGTGGTGGTCGTCGTGCCATTCGCCTGGCGCCGGATTACCGTGGTTTTGCTCGACGAGGAAGGCGTTGAACCGCTGCCGGCGACGACGGCGGCCGGCGTTGAACCGGTGCGGCCGTCGAAGCGAATCGTCTGACCCGGATGGATCGTGTAAGGCGTAGGAATGTTGTTCCGGGCGGCGAGGGCTTTGTAGTCCCAGCCGTAGCGGAAAGCGATCGAAAACAGGGTATCACCCGGACGGACCACATACTGCCCGGTCGTGACGACAGGACGTTGGGGCGCGGCGCCATTGCGGTCGACGACCCGCACATTGTTCGATTTGGTGCTGGAGCAACCGACCAGCAAGGTGCTCAAGACAAGGCCAGTCACCAGGCGCTGAAAGCTCGTGTTACCCATACGCTGCGCAATGACTGTGAGACTCACCCGCCGCTCCCTTCTTGGTGGCTGAAAAAATGAAATGCCGGACTCCGGCGTGAAGTGTCGCAAGTATAACGGGCCGCAGCCGCTTTACCTTTAATGAAGCGAACTGCCGTCGCGCACACGTTTGCCTGATGACGATCGGCAGTGTTTACGCAATCGCCGCCGGTGTAAGACCGGGCCGGACGACAGGAATTCAGCGCCTCGAAAAAGAGACTCAGGCCAGCGGTCCGTTGAGCAAAGGCACGAAGCGGACCGCCCCCAGGACGTGCCGGGAAAAGCCGTGCTCTTCACGCACGATCAGCATCAGTTGCTGCACTTCCCCCGAACCGACCGGTATCACCATCCGACCGCCCGGCGCCAATTGGTCGAGCAAGGCCTGGGGCACATCCGTGGCCACCGCCGTGACGATGATGCCGTTGTACGGCGCCAGCGCCGGCCAGCCTTCCCAGCCGTCGCCCCAACGGAACACCACGTTGCGCAGGTTCAGCTCGACCAGGCGCTCCTTGGCCCGATCCTGCAGGACCTTGATCCGCTCGACCGAGAACACCCGCTCCACCAGCTGCGACAGCACCGCCGTCTGGTAGCCGGAACCGGTGCCGATCTCCAGCACCTTGTCCAGCGGCCCCGCCTCCAGCAGCAGCTCGCTCATGCGCGCCACCATATAAGGCTGGGAAATGGTCTGGTTGTTGCCGATCGGCAGCGCGGTGTCTTCGTAGGCGCGGTGGGCCAGCGCCTCATCGACGAACAGGTGGCGCGGCGTGCGGCGGATCACCTCCAGCACGCTGGCGTTGGACACCCCTTCTTCGTACAGGCGCTGGATCAGGCGCTCACGGGTGCGCTGGGAGGTCATGCCGATGCCGCTGCGCAGCCTGTCGTCTTGTTCGCGAGCCATCAGTTCAGCCCCTCCAGCCAGCCGTCCAGGCTTCTGAATGCATCGTTGAACGTGCGATCGAGCTGCAACGGCGTGATGGACACATAACCTTGCATCACCGCGTGGAAGTCGGTGCCCGGGCCGCCGTCCTCGGCGTCGCCGGCGGCGGCGATCCAGTAGCCGGCCCTGCCGCGCGGATCCACCACCTTCATCGGCGCCGCCGCACGGGCGCGATGGCCCAGGCGGGTCAACTGAACGCCGCGGATGCGCTCGATCGGCAGGTTAGGGATGTTCACGTTCAGCACCGTGCGCGGCGGCAGGTCGAGCCCGGCATGGGCCTCCACCAGTTTGCGCGCGAAATGGGCGGCCGTGGGCAGGTTTTCCGCCTGCCGCGACACCAGCGAGAAGGCAAACGAAGGGCGGTCGAGGAAACGCCCCTCGAGGGCCGCCGCCACCGTTCCGGAATACAGCACGTCATCGCCCAGGTTGGCGCCCAGGTTGATGCCCGAGACCACCATGTCCGGCTCGCGCTCCAGCAAGCCGTTGAGCCCCAGGTGCACGCAATCGGTCGGCGTGCCGTTGAGGCCGATGAAACCGTTGGCCAGGTATTGCGGATGCAGCGGACGGTCGAGCGTCAGCGAACTGCTGGCGCCGCTCTTGTCCTGCTCCGGGGCGATAACCACGCATTCGGTGTAATCCGCCAGCGCACCATACAGCGCGGCGAGTCCGGGTGCGGTTACCCCATCGTCGTTAGAAATCAGAATACGCATGGGCTGTCCGTCTGCCCCACCGGCACCAGATCAACGAGTTCGCGCACCAATGCGGTGGCGAAGCATCCGGCCGGGAGGACGAATTCCAGTTGCAGAATGTCAGGCTCGGGATAATGCCACGTCAACCCGCCAATGGGCAGTCGCAGGATGCGACGTTCGTGGCTCATGCCGGCGTGAATCAACCAATCGCGCAGGTCCGCTTCGCGCGCGGCGATCCCCTGCTCCAGATCATGGACTGCGCCGGCCGCCGGCGAGTCACCTTCGCCCCACTGGGGACCGGTCGGATGCAGGTCGAGAATCGCCAGGCGCGGATCGCTGCATTCGGCTTCGCCAGCCGGGAAAAAGCTGCGGCTGTCGGTGAACGCCAGCAAGTCGCCGACCTGGGCGCGCTGCCAGGAGCCGTCGGCGACCCGCGCCGCCAGCACCTGGTTGAACAGGAAGCTGCGCGCCGCCGACAGCAGCCGCGAGCGCACGTTGCGCTGCTCCGGCAATGCCTTGCGCGCAGCCCAGGAGCGGGCATCGACCACATTGCCGCCGTCATGGCCGAAGCGCTGGGCGCCGAAGTAGTTCGGGATGCCCTGCCGGGCGATGCGTTGCAGGCGCTCCTCAAGGGCCGCCTTGTCGCCGGCGAGCTGCGTCAGGCGCAGGGTGAAGCCGTTGGCCGAGTGCGCGCCGCGCTGCAGCTTGCGCTTGTGGCGGGTGGTCTTGAGGATCTTGAGCGTATCGTTTTCCGCCGCCGACAGATCCGGATCGGCCTTGCCCGGCAGCTGCACGCTGAACCACTGACGGGTCAGGGCCTGACGATCCTTGAGCCCGGCATAGCTCACTGTGCGCAACGGCACGCCGGCGGCCTTGGCGATCCGGCGCGCCGCCTCTTCGGTGTTCAAACCGCGCTTTTCCACCCAGATCCACAGGTGCTCGCCGTCGCCGGTGAACGGGATGTCGAGCACTTCATCGACCTGGAAGTCTTCGGCGACGGCCTTGAGCACCGCCGTGCCGAGCACGTCGCCGTGGGCCCGAGGGCCGAGCAATTGCAGTTCGTTCATGCGCGCAGCAACAACGCGACGGAATGGACGGCGATGCCTTCCTCACGACCGACGAAGCCCAGCTTCTCGGTGGTGGTGGCCTTCACGTTGACCTGGTCGAGCTCCACCTGGAGGTCGGCGGCGATCAGGGCGCGCATCGTTTCGATGTGGGGCGCCATTTTCGGGGCCTGGGCCACGATGGTGTTGTCGACGTTGCCGACCTTCCAGCCCTTGGCATGGATCAGGCCGACCACGTGGCGCAGCAGCGCACGGCTGTCGGCGCCCTTGAACTGCGGATCGGTGTCCGGGAAATGCTTGCCGATGTCGCCCAGCGCCGCGGCGCCGAGCAGGGCGTCGCTCAAGGCGTGCAGCAGGACGTCACCGTCGGAGTGGGCGAGCAGCCCGAAGCCGTGTGCGATCCGCACGCCGCCCAGAGTAATGAAATCGCCTTCAGCGAAACGGTGAACATCGTAGCCGTGGCCAATACGCATAAAAAAACGCCCCGATTTTGGTCAGGGCGTGATTCTACCTGCTTTGACGGGCATTAGGCGCCTAGCGCGCGTGCGTGATGTCGCAAGTGGTCGTCGATGAAGCTTGAGATGAAGAAATAACTGTGGTCGTAACCCGGCTGCAGGCGCAACGTCAGCGGATGTCCCGCTTGTCTTGCCGCTTGCTGCAGGGCCTCCGGCTTGAGCTGGTTGGCCAGGAAATCATCGCGGTCGCCTTGATCGACCAGCAACGGCAGCTTTTCTTCGGCCTCGGCGATCAGCGCACAGGCATCCCACTCGCGCCACTTCGAGCGGTCTTCGCCGAGGTAGCGGGAGAACGCCTTCTGGCCCCATGGGCAGTCCATCGGATTGCTGATCGGCGAAAACGCCGACACCGAGCGGTAACGCCCCGGATTGCGCAAGGCACACACCAGCGCACCGTGGCCGCCCATGGAGTGGCCGCTGAGGCTGCGCTTGTCAGACGCCGGGAAATGCGCCTCGACCAGCGAAGGCAATTCCTGCACGACGTAGTCATGCATCCGATAGTGCCGGGACCAAGGCTCCTGGGTGGCATTGAGATAGAACCCGGCGCCGAGGCCGAAATCCCATGCCCCGTCCGGGTCGCCCGGCACCTCGGCGCCGCGCGGGCTGGTGTCCGGCGCCACGATGATCAGGCCGAGCTCGGCGGCCATGCGCAGGGCGCCGGCCTTGTGCATGAAGTTCTCGTCGGTGCAGGTCAGCCCCGACAGCCAATACAGCACCGGCAGCTTGCCGCCCTGCTCCGCCTGCGGCGGCAGGTACACGGCGAACACCATGTCGCAGCCCAGCACGTCGGAGCGGTGCCGGTAGCGCTTGTGCCAGCCGCCGAAACTTTTCTGACAGGAGATGTTTTCCAGACTCATGTAAGGCTCCTACGCGGACGCGGCTGCCGGCGAACACCTCCGCAGCCGCGCCTTGCCGCGATTGATCAGAAATGGATGACGGTACGGATGCTCTTGCCTTCGTGCATCAGGTCGAAAGCCTTGTTGATGTCTTCCAGGCCCATGGTGTGGGTGATGAAGGTGTCGAGCGGGATCTCGCCGCTCTGGGCCATGTCGACGTAGCTCGGCAGCTCGCTGCGACCGCGCACGCCGCCGAACGCCGAACCGCGCCAGACGCGGCCGGTCACCAGCTGGAACGGACGGGTGGCGATTTCCTGGCCGGCACCGGCCACGCCGATGATCACCGACTCGCCCCAGCCCTTGTGGCAGCATTCCAGCGCGGCGCGCATCAGTTGCACGTTGCCGATGCACTCGAAGGAGAAGTCGACGCCGCCGTCGGTCATGTCGACGATCACTTCCTGGATCGGACGATCGAAGTCTTTCGGGTTCACGCAATCGGTGGCGCCCAGTTGCTTGGCGATCTCGAACTTGGCCGGGTTGATGTCGATGGCGATGATGCGCGAAGCCTTGGCCTTCACTGCGCCGATCACCGCCGACAGGCCGATGCCGCCCAGGCCGAAGATGGCCACGGTATCGCCCGGCTGGACCTTGGCGGTGTTGATCACCGCACCGATACCGGTGGTGACGCCGCAACCGAGCAGGCAGACCTTCTCCAGCGGCGCGTCCTTGGAAATCTTGGCCACGGAGATTTCCGGCAGCACGGTGTACTCGGAGAACGTCGAGGTTCCCATGTAGTGGAAAATCGTTTCGCCCTTGTAGGAAAAGCGCGAAGTGCCGTCCGGCATCAGGCCTTTGCCCTGGGTGGCGCGAATGGCCTGGCACAGGTTGGTCTTGCCCGACTTGCAGAATTTGCACTGGCCGCATTCCGGGGTGTACAGCGGAATCACGTGGTCGCCCACCGCCACCGACGTCACGCCTTCACCGATGGCCTCGACGATCGCACCGCCTTCATGGCCGAGGATCGACGGGAAGATCCCTTCCGGATCAGCGCCGGACAGGGTGTAGGCGTCGGTGTGGCACACCCCGGTGGCCACCACGCGAAGCAGCACCTCGCCGGCCTTCGGCATGGCGACATCGACTTCAACGATTTCCAGCGGCTTCTTGGCCCCGAAGGCTACGGCGGCGCGCGACTTGATCATCCTGACTCTCCCAGTGAATTAAAACGAGACAAGGAGTGTAATCCACGACCTGAGAGTGAATAATCCGGACAAAAGCAAAACATTATTGCCGCACAGGGATAATCCGATGTCCGAAAACCGCTGGGAAGGCATCGACGAGTTCGTCGCCGTGGCCGAATGCAGCCAATTCACCGCCGCCGCCGAACGCTTGGGCGTTTCCTCTTCGCACATCAGCCGCCAGATCGCGCGGCTGGAAGAACGCCTGCAGACCCGCTTGCTCTACCGCAGTACACGGCGGGTGACGCTGACCGAAGCCGGGCAGACATTCCTGCAGCATTGCCAGCGTCTGCAGGACGGCCGCGAAGAAGCGCTGCGGGCCGTCGGCGACCTGGCCAGCGAGCCCAAAGGCATGCTGCGCATGACCTGCGCCGTGGCCTACGGCGAACGCTTCATCGTGCCGCTGGTGACCCGGTTCATGGGTCACTACCCGCAACTGCGGGTCGACATCGAGCTGACCAACCGCCAGCTCGACCTGGTTCACGAAGGCCTGGACCTGGCGATCCGCCTGGGCCGCCTGCAGGATTCGCGGCTGGTCGCCACCCGGCTGGCGCCGCGGCGCATGTACCTGTGCGCATCGCCCTCCTACCTTGAACGGTACGGCCGCCCCCACAGCCTGTCGGAGCTGAGCCGGCACAATTGCCTGATCGGCAGTTCGGACATCTGGCAACTGGAGCAGAACGGGCGGGAATTCGCCCAGCGGGTGCAGGGCAACTGGCGCTGCAACAGCGGGCAAGCGGTGCTGGATGCGGCTTTGCAAGGGGTGGGGCTGTGTCAGTTGCCGGACTACTACGTGCTGGAGCATCTGCACAGCGGCGCGCTGATTTCGCTGCTGGAGGCCCATCAGCCGCCGAACACCGCGGTGTGGGCGCTGTACCCGCAGCAGCGGCACCTGTCGCCGAAGGTGCGCAAGCTGGTGGATTTTCTCAAGGAAGGGTTGGCGCAACGGCCGGAGTACCGCAACTGAACACGGGTGGATCATCCGAGATTCTGCGGTGCCCCCACCGACGCCATCGCGGGCAAGCCCGCTCCCACAGTGACCGTGAAGTGCCCAAGACCTGTGGGAGCGGGCTTGCCCGCGATGGCTATCTAACGGACACCACCTGCACTCAGCGCCGGTTCGCCCAACGCTGACGCAACCACTCCAGGTCTTCCGGCCGGGTCACCTTGAGGTTGTCCGCCCGCCCTTCGATCAGGCGCGGAGCAAGGCCGGCCCACTCCATCGCCGAGGCTTCGTCGGTGATCACCGCATCCGCCACCAGACTGTCGGCCAACGCCCGGTGCAACGCACCCAGGCGAAACATCTGCGGCGTGTAGGCTTGCCAGATCACGCTGCGGTCGACGGTTTCGACCACGCGCCCCTGTTTGTCGACGCGCTTGAGCGTGTCCCGCGCCGGGACCGCCAGCAACCCGCCGACCGGGTCATGCGCCAGCTCGGCGAGCAGCTTGTCCAGGTCATTGCGGCTCAGGTTGGGGCGCGCCGCATCGTGCACCAGCACCCAATCCTCATCGTTGGCGCCCTGGGCATGCAGGTGCAGCAAGGCATTGAGCACCGAACCTGAACGCTCGGCGCCGCCGTCGACCCGCTGAATGCGCGCGTCGCCGGCACAGGCCAGGCCCGGCCAGTAAGGATCATCGACAGCAAGACTGACCACCAGGCCCTTGAGGCTCGGGTGATCGAGGAAACAGCCGAGGCTGTGTTCGAGAATGGTGCGTCCGCCCAGTTGCAGGTATTGCTTGGGACGGTCCGCGGCCATACGGGCACCGATGCCCGCAGCAGGAATCACGGCCCAGAAGGCCGGCAGAAAATCGCTCATTGGGCCAACTGGTAAAGGGTTTCGCCGTCCTTGACCATGCCCAGCTCATGGCGAGCCCGCTCTTCAACGGTCTCCATGCCTTTCTTCAACTCGCTGACCTCGGCGTCCATCACCCGGTTGCGCTCCAGCAAGGCTTCGTTCTCGGCGCGCTGGTCGTCGATTTGCTGAGTCAGCTCGGCCACTTGCGCCAGGCTGCCGTTACCCACCCACAGGCGGTATTGCAGACCGGCCAGCAGCAGAAGCAGGACGAGAAACAACCAATAGGGACTGCGCATCGAATATCAGGTATCCAGTGAAAAAAGACAGCCACGCAAAACGTTGAAGCATCTGATAGCACGAAGCCTGGAAGATCCAGGCTTGTGCTGATAAGGCATCAGATTAGTGGCAAATCCATCGCTGTCACGACTTTTCCGACACAATCCGGTGTCCTTTTACGTTCAAGGCTCAGCCGCGGAACTCGCCGCGACCGTTGTACTTGGCCTTGCCGTTCAACTGCTCTTCGATACGCAGCAGTTGGTTGTACTTGGAGACGCGGTCGGAACGGCACAGGGAACCGGTCTTGATCTGGCCGGCCGAGGTACCCACGGCCAGGTCGGCGATGGTCGAATCTTCGGTTTCGCCGGAACGGTGCGAGATCACGGCGGTGTAGCCGGCGGCCTTGGCCATCTGGATGGCTTCCAGGGTTTCGGTCAGGGTGCCGATCTGGTTGAACTTGATCAGGATCGAGTTGGCGATGTTCTTCTCGATGCCTTCCTTCAGGATCTTGGTGTTGGTCACGAACAGGTCGTCGCCGACCAGTTGCACCTTGTCGCCGATCTTGTCGGTCAGGATCTTCCAGCCAGCCCAGTCGGACTCGTCCAGGCCGTCTTCGATCGAGATGATCGGGAAGCGCTCGGTCAGGCCTTTGAGGTAGTCGGCGAAACCGGCGGCGTCGAAGGACTTGCCTTCGCCGGACAGGTTGTACTTGCCGTCTTCGAAGAACTCGCTGGCCGCGCAGTCCAGGGCCAGGGTCACATCGGTGCCCAGCTTGTAGCCGGCGTTGGCGACCGCTTCGGCGATGGCCGACAGCGCGTCTTCGTTGGAGGCCAGGTTAGGCGCGAAACCGCCTTCGTCACCCACGGCGGTGTTCAGGCCACGGGCCTTCAGCACGGCTTTGAGGTGGTGGAAGATCTCGGTGCCCATGCGCAGGCCTTCGGAGAAGGACTTGGCGCCGACCGGCTGCACCATGAATTCCTGGATGTCGACGTTGTTGTCGGCGTGTTCGCCGCCGTTGATGATGTTCATCATCGGAACCGGCATCGAGTAGACGCCCGGAGTGCCGTTCAGGTTGGCGATGTGCGCGTACAGCGGCAGGTCCTGGTCCTGGGCGGCAGCCTTGGCGGCGGCCAGGGACACGGCGAGGATGGCGTTGGCGCCCAGGGTCGCCTTGTTTTCGGTGCCGTCCAGCTTGATCATCGCCAGGTCCAGGGCTTTCTGGTCGCTTGGGTCTTTGCCCAGCAGCAGTTCGCGGATCGGACCGTTGATGTTGGCTACCGCCTTGAGCACACCCTTGCCCAGGTAACGGCTCTTGTCGCCATCACGCAGCTCGAGCGCTTCACGCGAGCCAGTGGAAGCACCGGACGGCGCGCAGGCGCTGCCGATGATGCCGTTATCGAGAAGCACGTCCGCTTCCACGGTGGGGTTGCCACGGGAGTCGAGAACTTCACGACCTTTGATGTCGACGATTTTTGCCATTGTTGTAAACACTCCAAAGTTGACGAAAACGACGCAGCTAGAGGAAATCTTTGACCGTCGGCAAGGGGTGTGCAGCAGGCAGTCTTGCAGACGACAAGGCTCAAACCCGAAGGTCTGAGCCAGGAATCGTGCGGTACTTTACCGGAGAAATGAGGCTTACGCGGTCTCTACCGTCGGAAAACTCTTCACCAGTTCGTCCAGGGCCTTGAGCTGGGCCAGGAACGGCTCCAGCTTGTCCAGGCGCAAGGCGCAAGGGCCGTCGCATTTGGCGTTGTCCGGATCCGGATGCGCTTCGAGGAACAGCCCGGCCAGCGACTGGCTCATGCCCGCCTTGGCCAGGTCGGTGACCTGGGCGCGGCGCCCGCCGGCGGAGTCGGAACGACCTCCCGGCATCTGCAGCGAGTGGGTCACGTCGAAGAACACCGGGTATTCGAACTGCTTCATGATCCCGAAGCCGAGCATGTCGACCACGAGGTTGTTGTAGCCGAAGCTCGAACCGCGCTCGCAGAGGATCAACTGATCGTTGCCCGCCTCCACGCACTTGTTCAGGATGTGTTTCATCTCCTGGGGCGCGAGGAACTGGGCTTTCTTGATGTTGATCACCGCGCCGGTCTTGGCCATGGCGACCACGAGGTCGGTCTGGCGCGACAGGAAGGCCGGCAGCTGGATGATGTCGCAGACCTCGGCGACGGGCAGGGCCTGGTCGGGCTCATGGACGTCGGTGATGATCGGCACGCCGAAGGCCTGTTTGATGTCCTGGAAGATGCGCAAGCCCTCTTCCAGGCCAGGACCGCGGTACGAGGTCACAGAAGACCGGTTGGCCTTGTCGAAGCTGGCCTTGAACACGTAAGGGATGCCGAGCTTTTCGGTGACCTTCACGTATTCCTCGCAAACCTGCATGGCCATGTCGCGACTTTCCAGCACGTTCATGCCGCCGAACAGCACCATGGGCTTGTCGTTGGCAATCTCGATGTCGCCGACGCGGATGATCTTCTGTGCCATCGGGTTACGCCTTCTTCTGGTGTTGAGCCAACGCGGCCTTGACGAAACCGCTGAACAGCGGATGGCCGTCACGCGGGGTCGAGGTGAACTCAGGGTGGAACTGGCAGGCGACGAACCACGGATGATCCGGTGCCTCGACCACTTCGACCAGCGCGCCGTCACCGGAGCGGCCGGAGATCTTCAGGCCGGCTTCCATGATCTGCGGCAGCAGGTTGTTGTTCACTTCGTAGCGGTGGCGGTGACGCTCGACGATCACGTCCTTGCCGTAGCAGTCGTGCACCTTGGAGCCGGACTCCAGCAGGCATTCCTGCGCGCCCAGACGCATGGTGCCGCCCAGGTCGGAGGCTTCGCTGCGGGTCTCGACCGCACCGGTGGCATCGGCCCACTCGGTGATCAGGCCCACGACCGGGTGGCCGCTGGCGCGGTCGAACTCGGTGGAGTTGGCGTCTTTCCAGCCCAGCACGTTGCGGGCGAACTCGATGACCGCCACTTGCATGCCCAGGCAGATGCCCAGGTACGGCACCTTGTTCTCACGGGCGTACTGGACGGCGGTGATCTTGCCTTCCACGCCACGCAAGCCGAAGCCGCCCGGCACCAGGATCGCGTCGACGCCTTCCAGCAGCGCGGTGCCCTGGTTCTCGATGTCTTCGGAATCGATGTAGCGCAGGTTGACCTTGG
The DNA here is from genome assembly GCF_002112565.1 of Pseudomonas sp. R25(2017). Classification (NCBI taxonomy): domain Bacteria; kingdom Pseudomonadati; phylum Pseudomonadota; class Gammaproteobacteria; order Pseudomonadales; family Pseudomonadaceae; genus Pseudomonas; species Pseudomonas sp. R25(2017). Next base: position 117,008 of record NZ_NEHZ01000008.1, on the reverse strand, counting down.
TGCGGTTGGTGATGCCGGCGTGACTCATCGCTTCGATCAGCGACTTGTAGGCGTCCAGCAGCTCCATGTACTTGCCGACCATGGCGATGGTGACTTCGTGCTCAGGGTTGAGCTTGGCGTCGACGACCTTTTCCCACTCGGACAGGTCGGCGCCGTTGCACTGCAGGCCGAAGCGCTCGACGACGAAGTCGTCCAGGCCCTGGGCGTGCAGCACGGCCGGGATTTTGTAGATGGTGTCGACGTCTTCCAGGGAGATCACCGCACGCTCTTCAACGTTGGTGAACAGGGCGATCTTGCGGCGCGAGGACACATCCACCGGATGGTCGGAGCGGCAGATCAGCACGTCAGGCTGCAGGCCGATGGAGCGCAGTTCCTTCACGGAGTGCTGGGTCGGCTTGGTCTTGGTCTCGCCGGCGGTGGCGATGTAAGGAACCAGCGTCAGGTGCATCAGCATCGCGCGCTTGGAACCAACTTCCACCCGCAGTTGACGGATGGCTTCGAGGAACGGTTGCGACTCGATGTCGCCGACGGTGCCGCCGATCTCCACCAGGGCCACGTCGGCATCGCCGGCGCCCTTGATGATGCGACGCTTGATCTCGTCGGTGATGTGCGGGATCACCTGGATGGTGGCGCCCAGGTAGTCGCCGCGGCGCTCTTTGCGCAGCACGTGCTCGTAGACGCGACCGGTGGTGAAGTTGTTGTTCTGGGTCATGGTCGTGCGGATGAACCGCTCGTAGTGGCCCAGGTCGAGGTCGGTCTCGGCGCCGTCGTGGGTGACGAACACTTCACCGTGCTGGAACGGGCTCATGGTGCCCGGATCGACGTTGATGTACGGATCCAGCTTGAGCATGGTGACCTTGAGCCCCCGCGCCTCCAGGATGGCCGCCAATGAAGCCGAGGCAATGCCTTTCCCCAATGAAGAAACAACACCGCCCGTGACGAATATGTAGCGCGTCATGAAAAACCCTAGAAGTCTGCGTTAAAGCGGTCCGAGCCGCCGGGGAAAGCGAAGGAAGGCCGAAGCCCCCGATCACCTGCATTAATCACAGTGCACCTTTCAAAAAAACCGCCGCGTTGGGACAGACCGGAAGTGAAAACACCGGTACGTAGCTCGCTACACATTTTTTGGAATCGCCCAGCAAAGACTGCTTGGTAATCGGCAACTCCTGCAATTCAGGCGAATCCACAGAAGTTGTATCAAGAAGGGAGCGTAGTCTACCGGAATGCCCCTTTCATCTCAAACCTTGATCTTCATCCGAAGGCTGCCAATGCAGTCGCCAGCCGTCCTGCGCACTGCCGTCGAGCCCCGGCAGGTCCGCCACGGCGAGCAGTTCCTCGCCGCGGAACAGCAGCGGCAATCTGCCACGCACGAAGGCCGGAACGCCGCGCTCGTTGAGCAGGCGCTTGAGGTCGCGCCCGCCGCGTCCGGGCAGGCGCATCGTCTCGCCGCCCTGCCGGTAAGCGATCCTGAGCGGCCCGGCAGGAGTCTGCCCCAGCAACATGACACGCCCGTTATCGGCCAGGCGCAGCGGCCTCGCAGGATCAGGCCAAGCGTCTGCGGCCACCGGCGTGAGCAGCCATTGCCCGCTGAGCCACCAGAGGCGGCCGGCGCTGCGATGCAGTTCACCGTCGGCCAGACGCCAGACCGGCGCCGCATCGACGGCGGCCTCGCACAGGTCCGACCAACCCGACCAATGGTCGGTATCCGGCAAGCGGGTCAGCGGCGCCAGCCAATGGCTGAGGGCATTGCGCTGGCGGGCGGCGGACAAACCGGCCAACGGGGCCAGCGCCAACGAGGGCACGCCCAGCCAGTCGAAGGCGTCCGGGGTGCGCGCATCGTTCAGGTCGAGCTGCGCCAGCTCATCCAGCAAGCCTTGCGCCTCCCGCGCATGTGCAGCGCTGCGCACCAGGCTGGCCGTCGCCTGCGGCCAGCGGGCGGCGAGCAAAGGCATCACTTGATGACGCAGATAGTTGCGGGAGAACTGCGTGTCCTGATTCGACGGATCCTCGATCCAGGTCAGCTGATGGGCCCGTGCGTAGGCTTCCAGTTCGCCCCTTCCCGCATCGAGCAACGGACGTACCAGGCTGCCCTGCCCCAGCGGCCTGTGCACCGGCATCGCGGATAACCCTCTCACCCCCGCCCCCCGCAGCAGACGAAACAGCAAGGTCTCCGCCTGATCGTCACGGTGCTGCCCGGTCAGCAGGGCTTCGTTGCGGCCGATCGCTGCGTCGAACGCTGCGTAACGCGCATCACGCGCCGCGCGCTCCAGGCTCGCACCGGGCCGAACCTGCACGCGCACCACCCGCAACGGCACGCCCAGCGCATCGCAGAAGGCTCGGCAATGCTCCGGCCACGCCTCTGCGGCGGCCTGAAGGCCGTGATGGACATGGAGGGCGCTCAAGGGCGGCAGGGTTTCGGTCTTCGCCAGACGGGCGAGCAGGTGCAGCAGGACGGTGGAGTCGAGTCCGCCGGAGAAGGCGATGCGCCAGGCGGCAGCCGTTCGCCAGGGCGTCAGGGTGCGCAGAAGTCGGTCAGACAGATCGATCCGGGTCATGGAGGACACATCGCACAAATGAAATGTGGGAGCGGGCCTGCTCGCGAAAGCGATTGAACAAACAACAGGTGCGTTGAATGTTAACCCTTATCGCGAGCAGGCTCGCTCCCACATGGATACGGCCTGTTCGATCAGAGACCGTAGCTCATCAGACGCTCGTAACGGCGGGCCAGCAGCGCGTCGTTGTCGAACTTCTTCAGCATCGCCAGTTGCGAGATCAGCTCGGCGCGGATCGAGGCGGAAGCGGCAGCGAAGTCGCGGTGGGCGCCGCCCAGCGGCTCGTTGATCACCTTGTCGACGATGCCCAGGCCCTTCAGGCGCTCGGCGGTGATGCCCATGGCTTCGGCGGCGTCCGGCGCCTTCTCGGCGGTTTTCCACAGGATCGAGGCGCAGCCTTCCGGCGAGATCACCGAGTAGGTCGAGTACTGCAGCATATTCAGTTGGTCGCACACGCCGATGGCCAGTGCGCCGCCGGAACCGCCCTCACCGATCACGGTGGCGATGATCGGGGTCTTCAGGCGCGCCATGACGCGCAGGTTCCAGGCGATCGCTTCGCTCTGGTTGCGCTCTTCGGCGTCGATGCCCGGGTAGGCGCCCGGGGTGTCGATGAAGGTCAGGATCGGCATCTTGAAGCGTTCGGCCATTTCCATCAGGCGGCAGGCCTTGCGGTAGCCTTCCGGACGCGGCATGCCGAAGTTGCGGCGCACCTTCTCGCGCACTTCGCGGCCCTTCTGGTGACCGATCACCATCACCGGCTGGTCGTCCAGACGTGCCACGCCGCCCACGATGGCCGCGTCGTCGGAGAAGTGACGGTCACCGTGCAGTTCGTCGAACTCGGTGAAGATGTGGTCGATGTAGTCGAGGGTGTACGGACGGCGCGGGTGACGCGCCAGACGTGCGATCTGCCAGCTGGTCAGCTTGCCGAAAATGTCTTCGGTCAGCGTCTTGCTCTTGTCCTGCAGGCGGGAGATCTCATCGCCGATATTCAGCGAATTGTCGTTACCGACCAAGCGCAATTCTTCGATCTTGGCTTGCAGGTCGGCGATCGGCTGTTCGAAATCTAGAAAATTCGGGTTCATAGGCGTCCGTCTAGGGTCGCGTCCAAGCAAGCTTGGGCCGGCCGGTTGTCTGTTCGCGCCCTACCTTAAGGGACAGGCGCGTCGAGGTCGAGATTAAAAGTTCAGGTTGCGGACAGGCGATCTGATATCACCTGCCGGTCAACGGTATTGGAGGAAGACGTTGTCTCGTCCGAACTGGTCACGCAGGGCTTGAATCAGGGCGTCCGCCGGATCGATCCGCCAGCTCTCGCCGAACTGCAGCAAGGTCTTCGCATCGGGGCTGGTGTATTCCATGGTGATCGGGCAAGCCCCGCGGTGGCGCTTGAGCAACTCGCCCAACCAGCGTAGCTGATCGCCCTTCAGGTCCTGGGTCTGCAGTTTCAGGCGCAGGCTCTCGGCCAGGCTGGTGCGCGCCTCTTCCATGCTCATCACCCGCTTGACCCGCAGGCGCAGGCCGCCGGAGAAGTCGTCGTTGCTGACTTCGCCTTCGACCACCACCATCGCGTCGGTCTGCAGTAGCGACTGGGCGGAGTGGAACGCATCGGCGAACAGCGACGCCTCGATCCGCCCGGAGCGGTCGTCGAGGGTGATGAAGCCCATCTTGTCGCCCTTTTTGTTCTTCATGACCCGCAGGGCGATGATCATGCCGGCGATGGTCTGGGTATCCCGCGCAGGCTTCAGGTCGATGATGCGCTGACGGGCGAAGCGGCGGATCTCGCTTTCGTATTCGTCGATCGGGTGGCCGGTGAGGTACAGGCCCAAGGTGTCCTTCTCGCCCTTGAGGCGTTCCTTGAGGGTCAGCTCCCGGGCCTTGCGGTGGCTGGCGTAGACATCCGCGTCCTCTTCGACGAACAGCCCGCCGAACAGGTCGGCGTGGCCGCTGTCGTGGGTGCGCGCGGTCTGTTCGGCGGCCTTGATCGCCTCTTCCATAGATGCCAGCAGCACCGCGCGGTTGCGGTCGATGTTGGCCTGGTAGGCCTTCTGCTCGTCATGGAAGTACGGACCCAGGCGGTCCAGCGCGCCGCTGCGGATCAGGCCGTCCAGGGTGCGCTTGTTGATGCGTTTGAGGTCGACGCGGGCGCAGAAGTCGAACAGGTCCTTGAACGGGCCGTCCTGGCGCGCTTCGGTGATCGCCTCCACCGGGCCTTCGCCGACGCCCTTGATCGCGCCGAGGCCGTAGACGATGCGCCCGTCGTCGTTCACCGTGAACTTGAACTCCGAGGTGTTCACGTCCGGCGCGTCGAGGCGCAGCTTCATCGTGCGCACTTCTTCGATCAAGGTCACGACCTTGTCGGTGTTGTGCATGTCCGCCGACAGCACCGCCGCCATGAACGGCGCCGGGTAGTGGGCCTTCAGCCACGCGGTCTGGTACGACACCAGGCCGTAGGCGGCGGAGTGGGATTTGTTGAAGCCGTAACCGGCGAATTTCTCCACCAGGTCGAAGATGTTGCCCGCCAGGTCCGCATCAATGTTGTTGGACGCGCAACCTTCGATGAAGCCGCCGCGCTGCTTGGCCATCTCCTCGGGCTTCTTTTTACCCATCGCCCGTCGCAGCATGTCCGCGCCGCCGAGGGTGTAGCCGGCCATGACCTGGGCGATCTGCATCACCTGTTCCTGGTACAGGATGATGCCGTAGGTCGGCGCCAGCACCGGCTGCAGGCCTTCGTACTGGTAGTCCGGATGCGGGTACGCCAGCTCGGCGCGGCCGTGCTTGCGGTTGATGAAGTCGTCCACCATGCCCGATTGCAGAGGGCCCGGACGGAACAGGGCCACCAGTGCGATGAGGTCTTCGAGGCAGTCGGGCTTGAGTTTCTTGATCAGCTCCTTCATGCCGCGGGATTCGAGCTGGAACACCGCCGTGGTTTCGGCCTTCTGCAGCAGGCTGTAGGTCGGCTTGTCGTCGAGCGGGATGAACGCGATGTCCAGCGGCGCCTCGTTGGTCTTGGCGCGGTCGCGGTTGATGGTCTTGAGCGCCCAGTCGATGATCGTCAGGGTCCGCAGGCCGAGGAAGTCGAACTTCACCAGGCCGGCCGCCTCCACGTCGTCCTTGTCGAACTGGGTGACCAGGCCGCCGCCCTCTTCATCGCAGGCGATCGGCGAGAAGTCGGTGAGCTTGGTGGGCGCGATCACCACGCCGCCGGCGTGCTTGCCGGTGCCGCGGGTCACGCCTTCGAGCTTGAGGGCCATGTCCCAGATTTCCTGGGCCTCTTCGTCGACCTTGAGGAAGTCGCGCAGGATCTCTTCCTGCTCGTAGGCCTTTTCGAGGGTCATGCCGACCTCGAACGGAATCATCTTCGACAGGCGGTCCGCCAGGCCGAACGACTTGCCCTGGGCCCGGGCCACGTCGCGCACCACCGCCTTGGCGGCCATGGAGCCGAAGGTGATGATCTGGCTCACCGCGTTGCGGCCGTACTTGTCGGCCACATAGTCGATCACCCGGTCACGGCCGTCCATGCAGAAGTCGACGTCGAAGTCGGGCATGGAGACCCGCTCCGGGTTGAGGAAACGTTCGAACAGCAGGTCGTATTCCAGCGGGTCGAGGTCGGTGATCTTCTGCACGTAGGCCACCAGCGAACCGGCGCCCGAACCCCGTCCGGGGCCCACCGGCACGCCGTTGTTCTTGGCCCACTGGATGAAGTCCATCACGATCAGGAAGTAACCGGGGAATCCCATCTGGATGATGATGTCCAGCTCGAAATTCAGCCGGTCGACATACACCTGACGCTTGGCGTCGTAGTCTTCGGTGGTGTCCTTGGGCAGCAGCACCGACAGGCGCTCCTCCAGGCCGTCGAACGAGACCTTGCGGAAATACTCGTCGATGGTCATGCCGTCGGGGATCGGATAGTCGGGCAGGAAGTGCTTGCCCAGCTTCACGTCGATGTTGCAGCGTTTGGCGATCTCGACGGTGTTTTCCAGCGCGTCGGGCAGGTCGCTGAACAGCTCGGCCATTTCCTCGGCGCTTTTGAGGTATTGCTGATCGCTGTAGTTCTTCGAGCGGCGCGGGTCGTCGAGGGCGCGGCCTTCACCGATGCAGACGCGGGTCTCGTGGGCCTCGAAGTCTTCCGGCTTGATGAAGCGCACATCGTTGGTCGCCACCAGCGGCGCGCCGAGCTTGTCGGCCAGAGCCACGGCGCCGTGCAGCTGCTCTTCGTCGTTGACGCGGTTGGTGCGCTGGATCTCCAGGTAGAAGCGGTCGGGAAACACCGCCATCCATTCGCGGGTCAATGCCTCGGCCTCGGCCGGGTTGCCGGCGATCAGGGCCATGCCGATCTCGCCCTCCTTCGCCGCCGACAGCATGATCAGGCCGGCGCTGGCCTCGACCACCCACTGGCGCTCGATGATGATCATCCCGTTGCGCTGGCCGTCGATGAACCCGCGGGAAATCAGCTCGGTGAGGTTGCGGTAGCCCAGGGCGTCCATCGCCAGCAGGCTGATCCGGCTCAGGGGGCCGTCCGGATCCTTGTTCGACAGCCACAGGTCGGCCCCGCAGATCGGCTTGATCCCGGCGCCCATGGCGGCCTTGTAGAACTTGACCAGGGAACACATGTTGTTCTGGTCGGTGACCGCAACGGCCGGCATGTTCATGCCGGTGAGCGCCTTGACCAGCGGCTTGATCCGCACCAGCCCGTCGACCAGGGAGTATTCAGTGTGCAGGCGTAGGTGAACGAATGAAGCCGGCATAGTGATCCTGTCCAGTTACATGGAAACAACAAGGCCCGGATTGTACCGGGCCTCGAACAAAACATCAGCCATGGGCCTAAACCGGCGCCAGGCCTTCCAGCGCCTCGTAGGCCTGACGCACCGGCGCGAACGAACGCCGGTGGATCGGCGTCGGCCCCAGGCGCACCAACGCTTCCAGATGAACGGGCGTCGGATAGCCCTTATGGCCGCCGATGCCGTAGCCCGGGTAGGTCAGCTCGAACGCCGCCATCTCGCGGTCGCGGCTGACCTTGGCCAGGATCGAGGCCGCCGCGATGGCCGGCACCTTGCTGTCGCCCTTGACCACCGCTTCGGAACGCATCGGCAGTTTCGGGCAACGGTTGCCGTCGATCATCGCCAGCTTCGGCTGGATGTGCAGGCCGGCGACGGCCCGCTGCATGGCCAGCATGGTGGCATGGAGGATGTTCAGTTCGTCGATCTCTTCGACCTCGGCCCGGGCGATGCACCAGCTCAGGGCCTTTTCCTTGATTTCGTCGAACAGTTTCTCGCGCCTGGCTTCGGTGAGCTTCTTCGAGTCGTTCAGGCCCTGGATCGGCCGGTTAGGATCGAGGATCACCGCCGCCGTCACCACCGCGCCGCACAACGGGCCACGGCCGACCTCGTCGACACCGGCCACCAGTTCTTCGACTTCGGCGACCAGGGTGAAATCCAGGCCCATCTGCATGCTTGTCTTGCTCATCGTGATTGACCGATCAGGTTCAGCACCGCGTCGGCGGCCTGGTTGGAGGCGTCCAGCCGCAGGGTGCGGTGGATCTCGTCGAAGCCGCGGGTCTGTTCCTCGCCGCCGTCGATCAGCGGGGAAAGCGTCTGGGCCAGGGCCTCGACCGTTGCGTCGTCCTGCAGCAGCTCAGGCACCAGAAGGCGCTGGGCCAGCAGGTTCGGCAGGGACACGTAAGGGCTCTTGACCATGCGCTTGAGGATCCAGAACGTCAGCGGCGCCAACCGGTAGGCCACCACCATCGGCCGCTTGTACAGCAGCGCCTCCAGCGTCGCCGTGCCGGAAGCGATCAGCACCGCGTCGCAGGCGGCGAGGGCCAGGTGGGACTTGCCGTCGAGCAGGGTCACCGGCAGGTCGCGGCCGGCCAGCAGCGCTTCGATCTGCACCCGCCGCTCGGGGCTGGCGCAGGGCAACACGAAACGCACGCCAGGGCGCAAGGCCCGCAGCCGCTGGGCGGTGTCGAGGAACAGCGCGCCGAGGCGCCCGACCTCGCCGCCGCGGCTGCCCGGCATCAGGGCGACCAGCGGCCCGTCGGGCAAGCCCAGCTCGGCCCGCGCCGCCCCACGATCGGCCTGCAACGGAATGGCGTCGGCCAGCGAGTGGCCGACGAACCGCACCGGCACGCCCTTTTCTTCGTAGAATTTCGCTTCGAACGGGAACAGCGTGAGCATCAGGTCGCAGCCTTCGCGGATCTTCAGCACGCGCTTCTGCCGCCACGCCCACACCGACGGGCTGACGTAGTGCACGGTCTTGATCCCGGCCTGACGCAGCTTGAGTTCGATGTTGAGGTTGAAGTCCGGGGCGTCGATGCCGATGAACACGTCCGGCTTGCGCTCGATCAGGGTCTCGATCAGGTGCTTGCGCCGCTTGAGCAGCTCGCGCAGCCGACCGAGCACCTCCACCAGCCCCATGACCGACAGACGCTCCATGGGAAAGTCGGAGGTCAGCCCTTCGGCCTGCATCAGCGGCCCGCCGACGCCGATGAACTCCGCCGTCGGATGCCGGGCCTTGAGGGCGCGCATCAGGCCGGCGCCCAGAATGTCGCCGGAAGCCTCGCCCGCCACCAGCGCAATACGCAGATTGGCCATGGTCAGCGGGTGATGCCGCGGTTCGAAGACTGGATGGAGTCGCGGAACAAGGCGACTTCAGGGAACTGGGCCGCAGGTTCGGCCAGTTCGGCCAGTGCCTGCTCGACGGTCAGCCCCTGGCGGTACACCGTTTTGTAGGCACGGCGCAGAGCGTGGATGGCATCCTCGCTGAAGCCGCGGCGACGCATGCCTTCGAAGTTCATGCTGCGCGCTTCGGCCGGGTTGCCGAACACGGTGACGAACGCCGGGACGTCCTTGCCGATCGCGGTGCCCATGCCGGAGAAGCTGTGCGCGCCGATGTGGCAATACTGGTGCACCAGCGTGAAGCCGGACAGGATCGCCCAGTCGTCGACGTGCACATGGCCGGCCAGCGCGGTGTTGTTGACCAGGATGCAGTGGTTGCCGATCACGCTGTCATGGCCGATGTGGGCATAGGCCATGATCAGGTTGTGGTCGCCCAGCGTGGTTTCCGAGCGGTCCTGCACCGTGCCGCGGTGAATCGTCACGCCTTCGCGGATGACGTTGTGGTCACCGATCACGAGGCGGGTCTCTTCACCCTTGTACTTGAGGTCCGGCGTATCCTCGCCGACCGAGGAAAACTGGTAGATCCGGTTGTGCTTGCCGATGCGGGTCGGGCCCTTGAGGACCACATGAGGCCCGATCACCGTACCCTCGCCGATTTCCACACCTGCGCCGACGATCGACCACGGGCCGACCTCGACCCCTTCAGCCAGGACGGCTGTCGGGTCGATGATTGCGCGAGGGTCGATCAAACTCATAGCTTGCGTTCCGCGCAGATGATTTCCGCCGAGCAGACCGGCTTGCCGTCGACAGAGGCTTGGCAGTCGAACTTCCAGATCTGGCGCTTGCAGCTGATGAACTTGGCTTCGAGGATCAACTGATCGCCCGGCAGCACAGGCTGACGGAAGCGCAGCTTGTCGGAACCGACGAAGTAGTAGAGGGTGCCGTCGGCCGGTTTGACGTCCAGCATTTTGAAACCGAGGATCCCGGCAGCCTGGGCCATCGCTTCGATGATCAGCACGCCCGGCATGATCGGATGCGCCGGGAAGTGGCCATTGAAGAACGGCTCGTTGATGCTGACATTCTTGTAGGCGCGAATGCGCTTGCCTTCAGTGTCCAGATCCACCACCCGGTCCACCAGCAGGAACGGGTAACGGTGAGGCAGGTATTCGCGAATCTCGTTGATGTCCATCATTTCGGGGGGAAGCCTATGTAAAGATTGGGAGTGCGACGTGGCGCACGCCTCTAGCAGATCAAGCAGACAGCCGGGTGGCTGCCTGCGATTGATATGGAAGCGGTATCAGCCATCTGATGAAGCATTACCGTCGGGGGTCACTTCCCCCACGCGCTTTTCCAGCTGTTTCAAGCGGCGCGCGAGGTCATCGAGCTGCCGGATGCGGGCCGCGCTCTTGCGCCATTCGGCCGCCGGTTGCATGGCTGTACCGGACGAATAGGCACCCGGCTCGGTGATCGAGTGGGTGACCATGGTCATGCCGGTCAGGAAAACGTTGTCGCAGATGTCGATGTGCCCGACCAAGCCGACGCCGCCGGCCAGCATGCAATGCTTGCCGATCTTGGTGCTGCCGGAGATGCCGACGCAAGCCGCCATGGCGGTGTGGTCGCCGACCTGGACGTTGTGGGCGATCTGGATCTGGTTGTCGAGCTTGACGCCGTTGCCGATCACGGTATCGGCCAGGGCGCCGCGGTCGATGGCCGTGTTCACGCCGATCTCCACATCGTCGCCGACGGTGACGCCGCCGATCTGGGCGATCTTTTGCCAGACGCCTTTCTCGTTGGCGAAGCCGAAGCCCTCGCCGCCGAGCACCGCACCGGACTGGATGACCACCCGTTTGCCGATGCGCACGTCGTGGTACAGCGTCACGCGCGGGGCGAGCCAGCCGCCTTCACCGATCTCGCTGCGCGCGCCGACCACGCAATGCGCGCCGAGGGTCACGCCGGCACCGATCCGGGCACCCGACTCGACGACCGCGAAGGGGCCGATGCTGGCGCTCGGATCGACCACCGCGTCCGCCGCGATCACGGCCGTCGGATGGATCCCGGCGGCGGCTTTCGGTTTCGGGTCGAACAGGTGGGACAGGCGGGCATAGGCCAGGTACGGATCCGGCACCACCAGCGCATCGCCGGCGAACGCTTCGGCGTCCGCGGCCTTGAGCAGCAGCGCTGCGGCCTGCGAGCCGGCGAGGTACTTGCGGTATTGGGGATTGGCCAGGAAGCTCAATTGAGCTGGGCCGGCCTCCTGCAAGGTGGCCAGCCCAGTGATTTGCTTCTCCGGGTCGCCACGCAGGGTGGCGCCGAGGAACTCGGCCAGCTGGCCGAGCTTGATGGTCACGGTCATGGGTTACTTCAGCTGGTTCATGCGCTCGATGACCTGGCGCGTGATGTCGTACTGAGGTTTGACGTCGATGACCGCGCCACGCTCGAACACCAGGTCAAAACCACCTTTCTTGATGACTTCTTCCACGGCGCTGTCCAGCTTCGGCTTCAGCTGCTTGAGCATCTCGCGGTCGGCGACGGCCTTGGCTTCGTTCAGTTCCTTGGACTGGAACTGGAAGTCACGGGCCTTTTGCTTGAATTCCAGCTCCAGACGCTCGCGCTCGCCTTGCTGCATCTTGTCGCCGCCAGCCATCAGGCGGTCCTGGATGCCCTTGGCGCTGCTTTCCAGGGTCTTGAGCTTGGTCAACTGCGGGCCGAACTTCTTCTCGGCGTCCACGGCGTACTTCTTGGCCGCGTCGGATTCCAGCAGGGCCATCTGATAGTTCAGGACGGCGATCTTCATGTCGGCAAATGCCGGGCCTGCCACCAGTACGGAGGCCAGGAGAACCAATTGAGTCAACTTACGCACGATGCACTCCTACAAAATCCATTGTCGTTATCTTGGGTCAGACGCTTAGAACGTCTGACCGAGGGAGAATTGGAACACTTGGGTTTCAGCGTTATCCGGTTTCTTCACCGGCGTGGCCAACGCGAAGCTCAATGGGCCCAGTGCGGTCACCCAGGTCACGCCGACACCGACGGAACTGGCCATGTTGCTCAGGCTCACGTCGTTGCACTGCGTGTTGGACTTCGTGACACCGTTGGTGTTGAGAGTCTGCTCGCACTTGGAGTCAAACACGTTACCCACGTCCCAGAACACGGAGGTGCGCAGGGAGCGTTGATCCTTGACGAACGGCAGCGGGAACAGGACTTCCACACCGCCCTGGATCAGGACGTTGCCGCCGAACGGCAGCGGATCCTGGTCCGGGTCGTTGATCGTGCCGACGTTGCCGGTCTTGGCCTGACCGCGGCTAGGCGTACTGCGCGGGCCCAGCGTGCTGTCCTTGAAGCCACGAACCGAGTTGAAACCACCAGCATAGTAGTTTTCATAGAACGGCAAGCCGTCGGTGGAGCCGTAGCCGTCGCCGTAGCCCAGTTCGGTGTGCAGGCGCAGCGTGTAGTTTTCGCTGATCGGCGCGAACAGCTGGCCGCGGTAGTCGAGCTTGTAGAACGACAGGTCGCTGCCCGGAATGGTGGTTTCCAGGGTCAGGCTCTGGGAACGGCCACGGGTCGGCAGCACGCCCTTGTTCAGGGTCGACTCGGACCAGCCGGCCGAAGCCTTGAAGTTCAGGTAGTTGTCGCCTTCACGGTTCACGAAGTCGAAGATTTCGTCGACGGTGTACTGACCGGTCTTGATCTTGTCCTGCTGGGCCGACAGGCCGAAGGTCAAGCGCGAGGTTTCGCTGATCGGGTAGCCGACGTTCACACCGGCGCCCAGGCTGTCCACCGCATAGCTCGCCACATCGACGTCGAGGTCTTTGTAGTCGGTGGTACGGTAGAAGGCGTTGTAGCCCAGGCTCACGCCGTCGGCGGTCCAGTAGGGATCGACGTAGCCGAAGTTGTAGCGGCTCTGGTATTCGCTGCGGGTCAGGCCCACGCTGACGCGGTTACCGGTACCGAGGAAGTTGTTCTGGGTGATGGAGCCGCCCAGGATCAGACCGGCGCTCTGGGCGAAGCCCACGCTGGCGGTGATCGAACCGGAAGCCTGCTCCTCGACGCTGTAGTTCACGTCGACCTGGTCGTCGACGCCCGGCACGGCCGGCGTCTCGACGTTGACTTCCTTGAAGAAGCCCAGGCGCTCCAGACGGGTCTTGGACTGGTCGATCAGGTAGGTCGAAGCCCAGCCGCCTTCCATCTGGCGCATTTCGCGACGCAGCACTTCGTCCTCGGACTTGGTGTTGCCACGGAAGTTGATGCGGTTGACGTAGGCGCGCTTGCCCGGATCGACGGCGAACAGAATGTCGACGGTGTGATCGTCGTCATGGGGCTGAGGCACGCCGTTGACGTTGGCGAAGGTGTAGCCTTCGTTGCCCAGACGGCGGGTGATCAGCTCGGAAGTGGTGGTCATCAGCTTGCGCGAGAACACCTGGCCCTTCTGCACCAGCAGCAGGGACTTGACCTGGTCTTCAGGTACTTTCAGGTCGCCGCTCAGCTTGACGTCGCGAACGGTGTACTTCTCGCCTTCGGTCACGTTGACGGTGATGTAGACGTGCTTCTTGTCCGGGGTGATGGACACCTGGGTCGAAGCGATGTCCATGTTGATGTAGCCGCGGTCCAGGTAGTAGGAACGCAGACGCTCCAGGTCACCGGAGAGCTTTTCGCGGGCGTACTTGTCGTCGTTCTTGAAGAAGGACAGCCAGTTGGTGGTTTTCAGCTCGAACAGGTCGACCAGGTCTTCCTCGGGGAAAACGGTGTTGCCGACCACGTTGATGTGCTGGATGGCAGCCACGGTGCCTTCGTTGATCTTCACCTTCAGGCCGACGCGGTTGCGCGGCTGCGACACCACTTCGGTGTCGACGGTCGCCGAGTAGCGGCCCTGGGCGACGTACTGACGCTGCAGCTCGTTGCGCACGCCTTCGAGGGTGGCGCGCTGGAAGATCTCGCCTTCGGCCAGGCCGGACTGCTTGAGGCCTTTCATCAGGTCTTCGGTGGAGATCGCCTTGTTGCCTTCGATCTCGATGCTGGCGACGGACGGACGCTCGACGACCGTGATCACCAGTACGTTGCCTTCGCGGCCCAGCTGGATATCTTGAAAGAAACCGGTTTTGAACAGCGCACGAGTGGACTCAACCAGACGACGGTCGTCCGCCTGATCGCCGACGTTCAACGGCAACGCGCCAAAGACGCTACCTGCGGAAACCCGCTGGAGGCCGTTGACACGAATATCAGAGATAGTGAAGGACTCGGCGTGAACTTCGGCGATCATCAATACGGTGAGAACCGCAGTTAGCAGCAGACGTTTCATGAAGTCCTTTCTTATTCCAACTGGCAATAAAGAAACTGCCGCAAAATGCGGCAGATTCGCAATTCAACGAAGCGTTACAGACGACCCAGATCGTTGACCAGAGCGAGAAGCATCACTCCAACCACCAAACTGATACCGATCTGTATCCCCCAACCTTGTACCCGCTCCGACAAGGGGCGACCACGCGCCCACTCGATCAGATAAAACAACAGATGCCCCCCATCCAGTACAGGAATGGGCAGCAAATTCAGAACACCCAGGCTAATACTCAGATAAGCAAGGAAATTCAGGAAATCGGCAACGCCCGACTGGGCAGAAGCGCCCGCCACTTTAGCAATGGTTATCGGTCCGCTCAAGTTTTTTACCGAGAGCTCGCCGAAGAGCATTTTCTTCAGGGAATCCAGCGTCAGGACACTCATCGCCCAAGTGCGGCGGGCACCCTCGCCGATCGCCGCCAACGGCCCGAAACTGACCTCACGGATCATTTCCGGCGGCCAGTCGACCGCCTTCACCCCTGCCCCCAGATAGCCGCTCGGCGACTTGCTTTCGCCCCGGGCCGCCAGCGTGACCGGAACGTCGATCCGGGCACCGTCGCGCTCGATGCGCAGCAGGACTTTAGCGTCAGGGCGGGTACGGACGGTGTCGACCACTTGCTGCCAGTCGTCCAGCGCCTGGCCGTCGAGCGCCAACAGGCGGTCGCCGGTCTTCAGCCCCGCCGCCTGGGCCGGGCCTTTCGGATCGAGTTCGGCGAGCACCGGCGGCAACGCCGGGCGCCATGGGCGGATGCCCAGCGAACGGATCGGGTCAGGTTCGTCCGCGCCCTTGAGCCAGTGGTCCAAGGCCAGCTCGCGAGGCGAGTCCGCCGTGGAGCCCTGATCACGCACCATCACCTGCAGGGAACCGCTCTCGCCCAGACGACGCACCAGCTGCAGATTGACCGCCGCCCAGCCGGACGTCGGTTCGCCGTCGATGGCGATGATTTCCTGGCCGGGGCTCAGGCCGGCCTTGGCCGCCATGCTGCCGGACTCGACCGCGCCGATGACCGGGCGCACCTGCTCGCTGCCGAGCATGGCCAAGACCCAGAAGAACACCAGAGCGAGGAGAAAGTTGGCGACCGGGCCGGCGGCGACGATGGCGATGCGCTGACGGACGGTCTTGCGGTTGAACGACTGATGCAGCTGATCGGCCGGCACCTCGCCTTCACGCTCGTCGAGCATCTTGACGTAACCGCCCAGCGGAATGGCCGCCACCACGAACTCCGTGCCGTGCCGGTCGTGCCAGCGCAGCAGGGGCATGCCGAAGCCGACGGAAAAACGCAGCACCTTGACGCCGCAGCGGCGCGCGACCCAGAAGTGGCCGAACTCGTGGAAGGTGACCAGCACACCGAGGGCGATCAGGGTGCCGGCAATCATATAGAGCGCGCTCATCTACTTTCTCCGCATTCCTGTCCAGTGCCGCGTGAAGCCAAGTACGGCGCAGCCTAACGGCCGTGGCGGCTCAGCCATTGGCCGGCCAGTGCCCGTGCCTTCGCGTCCGCCGTGAATACCGCGTCCAGGTCATCCAGCGCCACCACGGGCTGAAGATTCAAGACTTCTTCGATGATACTCGCGATTTCCAGGTAGCGAACCCGTCCGTCGAGAAACGCCGCGACCGCCACTTCGTTGGCCGCATTCAGCATCGCCGGGGCGCTGTCGCCGGCTTCCGCCGCCTGGCGCGCCAGGCGCAGGCAAGGGAAGCGCTGCTCGTCCGGTGCCTCGAAGTCCAGGCGCGCCACCGCGAACAGGTCCAGCGGCGCCACGCCCGAATCGATCCGCTCGGGCCAGGCCAGTGCGTTGGCGATCGGCGTGCGCATGTCCGGGTTGCCCAACTGCGCCAACACGGAACCGTCCACATAATCGACCAGCGAATGGATCACGCTCTGCGGATGGATGACCACCTCGACCTGGGAGGGCTTGGCATCGAACAGCCAGCAGGCTTCGATCAGCTCTAGGCCCTTGTTCATCATGCTGGCCGAATCCACCGAAATCTTGCGCCCCATGGACCAGTTCGGGTGGGCACACGCCTGCTCAGGTGAAACATGCGCCAAGTCAGCCATCGGCGTCTGCCGGAAAGGGCCGCCGGAGGCCGTCAGAAGAATCCGACGGACACCGACATGGCTCAATCCGCGGGAGAAGTCCTGCGGCATGCATTGGAAAATCGCATTGTGCTCGCTGTCGATCGGCAGCAGCGCCGAACCGCTCTTGCGCACCGCCTGCATGAACAAGGCGCCGGACATCACCAGCGCCTCCTTGTTTGCCAGCAGGATTTTCTTGCCCGCCTCGACGGCCGCCAGGGTCGGGCGCAGCCCGGCCGCGCCGACGATCGCCGCCATCACGGCGTCCACTTCGGGAGCTGCAGCCACCTGGCACAGCCCCTCCTCCCCCACCAGCACGCGGGTCGGCAGGCCGGCGGCGCGCAGGTCGTCCTGCAGGTGGCGCGCAGCCTGAGCCTCAGGCACGACCGCGAATTGCGGTACATGACGCACGCACAGGGCGAGCAGCTCGCTCAGGCGGCTGAACCCACTCAGGGCGAACGCCCGGTAACGGTCAGGATGGCGCGCGATGACATCCAGGGTGCTCAGACCGATGGAACCGGTCGCCCCCAGTACGGTGATCTGCTGCGGCCGGCTCACGGTGCGGCCATCCACAGCATCACGGCGAACAGCGGGATCGCTGCGGTCAGGCTGTCGATGCGGTCCAGGACACCGCCGTGCCCCGGCAGCAGGTTACTGCTGTCCTTGATGCCGGACTGGCGCTTGAACATGCTTTCGGTGAGGTCGCCCACCACCGAAACGAACACGATCACGGCCGCCCCGATCAAGCCCTTGAACAGCTGCGCCACGGTCCAGTCGCGCACGAAGCCGACCAGCACGGTGATCGCCAGGCTCAAGGCGAGGCCGCCGTAGACGCCCTCCCAGCTCTTGCCCGGGCTGACCTGCGGCGCCAGCTTGCGCTTGCCGAAGGCCCGGCCGGAGAAGTAGGCGCCGATGTCGGCGCCCCACACCAGCACCATCACCGCCATGATCAGCCAGTTGCCCAGCGGGTACTGCTTGATCTGCACCAGCCCTTGCCAGGCGGGCAGCAGGATCAGGAAGCCGATGACCAGCTTGCACGCCGCGCTGGCCCAATGCCCGCTGGATTGCGGGTAGGTCAGCACCAGATACGTGGCCACCGCCCACCACAGCACCGAAGCGCCGAGCACCCAGGGCGCAAGGCCGGGCAGGATGTACATGACGAACAGCATCAACGCCACCACGGCGGCGTAGCCTACGCGGAACGACTGCGCGCCGAAGCCCGCCAGACGCGCCCATTCCCACGCGCCGAGACTCACGACCAGCCCGATGAACAACGCAAAACCGGATCCTTCGAGCAGAAAGAAACCGCCCAACGCGATCGGCAGCAAGATCAGTGCGGTGATGATTCGTTGTTTAAGCATTAAACCCGGGCTCCGGCTTCGACCTGCTCGCTCGTTTTACCGAAGCGGCGCTGGCGCGAAGCGAAATCGGCCAGCGCGTTGCGCATGGCATCGTGTTTGAAGTCCGGCCAGAACAGGTCGGAGAAATACAGCTCGGCGTAAGCGAGCTGCCAGAGCAGGAAGTTGCTGATGCGGTGTTCGCCGCCGGTGCGGATGCACAGGTCCGGCAACGGCAGGTCGCCGGTGGCCAGGCACGCCTGCAACAGGTCCGGCGTGATGTCGTCCGGCCGCAGGTGACCGGCCTGCACCTCACGGGCAAGACGCTGCGCAGCCTGCGCGATGTCCCACTGGCCGCCGTAGTTGGCGGCGATCTGCAGGACAAAGCGGTTGGCGCCGGCGGTCATCGCCTCGGCTTCGCGCATCGCCGCCTGAAGCTCAGGGTGGAAGCGCGAACGGTCGCCGATGATGCGCAGGCTGATGTTGTTGTCGTTGAGGCGCTTGGCCTCACGACGCAACGCCTTGAAGAACAGATCCATCAAGGCGCTGACCTCATCGGCCGGGCGCTGCCAGTTCTCGCTGGAGAAGGCAAACAGCGTCAGCACCTCGACCTTGGCCTCGGCGCACACTTCTATCACCGCACGCACGGCATCCACGCCCGCCTTGTGCCCGGCGACGCCGGGCATGAAGCGTTTCTTCGCCCAGCGGTTGTTGCCATCCATGATGATCGCGACATGGCGCGGCACCGCGGACGGCGCAGTCTGCTTGGTCTTTTCCATGAAGGCGTCCTGACCCTTTATACGGCCATCAGATCCTTTTCTTTTTCTTCGGTCGCCTTGGCGATCTGACCTTCGAAGTCCTTGATCAGCTTGTCGATGTCGGCACCGGCGCGACGCTCTTCGTCTTCGCTGATTTCCTTGTCCTTGGACAGCTTCTTCAGCTCGCCCAGGGCGTCACGACGGATGTTGCGCACGGCGACGCGGGCATCTTCGGCCGCGGCGCGCGCCTGCTTGGTGAAGCCCTTGCGGGTCTCTTCGGTCAGCGGCGCCATCTTGATCAGCAGCAACTCGCCAAGGTTGGTCGGGTTGAGGTTGAGGCCGGCGCTGCCGATGGCCTTGTCGATGGCGCCGAGCATGTTGCGCTCGAACGGCACCACCTGCAGGGTCTGGCTGTCCTTCACGGTCACGTTGGCCACACCGCTCAGCGGGGTGTCGGCGCCGTAGTAAGGCACCATCACGCTGCCCAGGATGCTCGGGTGGGCCTTGCCGGTGCGGATCTGGCCGAACGCGTGCGCCAGGGACTCCAGGGACTTCTGCATGCGCGCCTGGGCGTCTTTCTTGATTTCGTTGATCATTGTTGAACTTCCTCGATCAGGGTTCCTTCGGCGCCGCCATGCACGATGTTCAGCAGGGCGCCGGGCTTGTTCATGTTGAATACACGCAGCGGCATCTTGTGGTCGCGGCACAGGCAAATGGCCGTCAGATCCATCACACCCAGCTTGCGATCCAGCACTTCATCGTAGGTCAGATGATCGAACTTCTCGGCATGCGGGTCTTTGAACGGGTCTGCGGTGTAGACGCCATCGACCTTGGTCGCCTTGAGCACGACGTCGGCGTCGATTTCGATGGCTCGCAGGCAGGCTGCCGAATCCGTGGTGAAGAACGGATTGCCGGTGCCGGCGGCGAAAATCACGACGTCCTTGGAGTTCAGGTGGCGCATGGCCTTGCGGCGATCATAGTGATCGGTCACGCCGACCATGGAAATGGCGGACATCACGATGGCCGAGATATTGGCACGTTCCAGCGCATCGCGCATGGCCAGGGCGTTCATCACAGTGGCCAGCATGCCCATGTGGTCGCCCGTGACGCGGTCCATGCCGGCCTTGCTCAGGGCTTCGCCGCGAAACAGGTTGCCGCCGCCGATCACCAGACCGACCTGAACACCGATGCCGACCAGCTGGCCGACTTCCAGCGCCATGCGGTCCAGCACCTTCGGGTCGATCCCGAACTCTTCCGAGCCCATCAGGGCCTCGCCGCTGAGCTTGAGTAGAATGCGTTTATAGCGAGCCTGATAACCACTGCCCTGCTGAGCCATTGCGAATCTCTCCTGCGGCGTATTTAAAAATTCTTTGCGAGCTGTTTGCAGCTGGCGCTTCACTCTAGCTTGGCGCTGCTTCAGCGCCATCGGAACATGGCTTTGTAAGTCAGTTCCAAGCGGAAACCAATTAAAAAATCGGTCACCGTATCTGAAAAGAGGCTGCGCGCGTGAGCGGGCAGCCTCTTTCGGGCGACAGTTGAAAAACCGTCTTACTGCTTGGCGGCAGCCACTTGTGCGGCAACTTCTTCAGCGAAGTTGTCGACTGGCTTCTCGATGCCTTCGCCCACTTTGAAGTAGGTGAAGGAAACGATTTCAGCGCCGGCTTTCTTGGCCAGTTCGCCGACCTTGACTTCCGGGTTCATGACGAACGCTTGCTCGACCAGCGAGGCTTCGGCCAGGAACTTCGAGATACGACCTTTGATCATGTTCTCGACGATGTTTTCCGGCTTGCCCGCGATCTTGTCGGCGTTCAGCTGCAGGAAAACGCCTTTTTCGCGCTCGATGGCTTCGGCCGACACTTCCGACGGCAGCAGGAACTCTGGGTTCGAAGCGGCAACGTGCATGGCGATGTTCTTGGCCAGCTCGATGTCGCCGCCTTTCAGAACGACGGTAGCGCCGATCTTGTTGCCGTGCAGGTAAGCACCGACAACGTCACCCTCAACGCGCGCCAGGCGACGGATGTTGACGTTTTCGCCGCACTTGGCGACCAGGGCTTCACGGGCGGCTTCACGGGATGCGATCAGCGGAGCGGCGTCGGTCAGCTTCTGGGCGAAGGCTTCTTCCAGGCTTTCGGCGACGAAGTTCTTGAAGTCGTCCTGCAGGGCCAGGAAGTCGGTCTGCGAGTTCACTTCCAGCAGAACGGCGGATTTACCGTCGGTCTTCACGGCGATGGCGCCTTCGGCAGCGATGTTGCCTGCTTTCTTGGCAGCCTTGATGGCGCCCGAAGCACGCATGTCATCAATGGCTTTCTCGATGTCGCCGCCAGCCTTTTCCAGGGCTTTCTTGCAATCCATCATGCCTTCGCCGGTGCGCTCGCGCAGTTCTTTGACCAACGCTGCAGTAATTGCTGCCATTTTCAAATTCCTCTTGGATAGGTTTTCAACCATTCCACCCGACTGAACGGGCGTTCAATTCTTCCCGAACCACCTTGTATAGCCGCTGCACGTTACAGATGCAGGGCGGGCGCTGCCACAAGCGGGCGCCGACAAATGGTTTTCGAGGTGGCAAAAAGGGGGCCAAGCCCCCTTTTTGCTTACTGAGTCAACGCCAGGGCGTCAATTACTCAGCTGCAGCCGCCGGAGCTTCTTCAGCGAAGACTTCGGTGCCGCCAGCAACGTTGTTGCGGCCACGGATAACGGCGTCAGCCATCGAACCCATGTACAGCTCGATCGCGCGGATGGCGTCGTCGTTGCCTGGGATGATGTAGTCAACGCCTTCCGGGCTGCTGTTGGTATCGACTACGCCGATGACCGGGATGCCCAGCTTGTTGGCTTCGGTGATCGCGATGCGCTCGTGGTCGACGTCGATCACGAACAGAGCGTCCGGCAGGCCGCCCATGTCCTTGATGCCGCCCAGGGAGCGGTCCAGCTTCTCGAGGTCACGGGTGCGCATCAGCGCTTCTTTCTTGGTCAGCTTGGCGAAGGTGCCGTCTTCGGCTTGAACTTCGAGGTCACGCAGACGCTTGATGGAAGCACGGATGGTCTTGAAGTTGGTCAGCATGCCGCCCAACCAGCGGTGATCGACGTACGGCGAACCGCAGCGTGCTGCTTGCTCGGCGACGATCTTGCCGGCGGAACGCTTGGTGCCGACGAACAGAATCTTGTTTTTGCCCTGGGCCAGGCGCTCTACGAAGGTCAGTGCTTCGTTGAACATCGGCAGGGTTTTTTCAAGGTTGATGATGTGGATCTTGTTGCGCGCGCCGAAAATGTACTTGCCCATTTTCGGGTTCCAGTAACGGGTTTGGTGACCGAAGTGCACACCGGCCTTCAGCATATCGCGCATGTTGACTTGGGACATGATAGTTCCTTGATAAGTCGGGTTGGGCCTCCACGCATCCCAATGACCAACCGCCGATCCGAGGATCAAGGGCACCCAGGTCATCGTGTCGACACGTGTGTGGGTTAATGCTTTCGGGGCTATCCCCGGAAAGCGGCGCATTTTATATCACAAGGAGGGCGCAAACGGAACCCGGAATCTGCATTCGCATCAGGGACATGAGGGAAGCGCGCCGCGGATCCGCCCTGGCACGGCATTGTACGGACGGACGCGATGCACACAGACGCGGATTTGCGCCTTTCGTCTGTTAGAATCGCGTTTTTCAGGGCCGCAGCCTGAACGCCTGCCGTCCTATCCGTATCTGCAAGCGCCGCCGGGCGCAGAGAGAGCCTGTATGACCGTCAACCTCAAAACCCCCGAGGACATCGCTGGCATGCGTGTCGCCGGCAAACTGGCCGCCGACGTGCTGGAAATGATCGCCGAGCACGTAAAGCCGGGCATCACCACCGATGAGCTGAACCAGATCTGCCACGACTACATCGTCAACGTGCAGCAGGCCATCCCCGCCCCGCTCAACTACAAGGGCTACCCGAAGTCGATCTGCACCTCGATCAACCACGTGGTCTGCCACGGCATCCCCAACGACAAGCCGCTGAAGAACGGCGACACCCTGAACATCGACGTCACGGTGATCAAGGACGGCTACCACGGCGACACCAGCCGCATGTTCCACGTCGGCACCGTGCCGGTCTGGGCCGAACGCCTGTCCCAGGTCACCCAGGAATGCATGTACAAGGCGATCGAGATCGTCAAGCCCGGCTGCCGCCTCGGCGACATCGGCGAAATCATCCAGAAGCACGCCGAGAAGAACGGCTTCTCGGTGGTGCGCGAGTTCTGCGGCCACGGCATCGGCAAGGTGTTCCATGAAGAGCCGCAGATCCTGCACTACGGCCGCGCCGGCACCGGCATGGAGCTGCAGGCCGGCATGACCTTTACCATCGAGCCGATGATCAACCAGGGCAAGGCCGATACCAAGGTGCTGGGCGACGGCTGGACCGCCATCACCAAGGACCGCAAGCTCTCGGCGCAGTGGGAACACACCCTGCTGGTCACTGAAACCGGCTACGAGATCTTCACCCTGCGCAGCGACGACACGATCCCGCGCGTATCGGCCTGACCCAGACACCGCTCCCAGCCTATAGAAGGAAAGCCAACCGATGCCGCAGGTGGATCCCGAACTCTTCGACCGCGGCCAGTTCCAGGCTGAACTGGCCCTGAAAGCGAGTCCCATCGCGGCATTCAAGAAGGCCATCCGCCAGGCCCACGAGGTGCTCGACACGCGTTTTCGCAACGGCCGCGACATCCGCCGGCTGATCGAAGACCGCGCCTGGTTCGTCGACAACATCCTGCAAAAGGCCTGGGAGCAGTTCAACTGGAGCGACGACGCCGACATCGCGCTGGTGGCGGTCGGCGGCTACGGCCGAGGCGAGCTGCACCCCTATTCCGACATCGATCTGCTGATCCTGCTGGACAGCGCCGACCATGAGATCTTCCGCGACTCCATCGAGCGCTTCCTGACCCTGCTCTGGGACATCGGCCTGGAGGTCGGCCAGAGCGTGCGCTCGGTGGACGAATGCGCCGAAGAGGCCCGCGCCGACCTCACGGTCGTCACCAACCTGATGGAAAGCCGCACCATCTGCGGCCCCGAGCGCCTGCGCCAGCGGATGCTGGACGTCACCAGCACCGCCCACATGTGGCCGAGCAAGGACTTCTTCCTGGCCAAGCGCGCCGAGCAGAAGGCCCGCCACCACAAGTACAACGACACCGAGTACAACCTGGAGCCCAACGTCAAAGGCTCGCCCGGCGGGCTGCGGGACATCCAGACGATCCTCTGGGTCGCCCGGCGCCAGTACGGCACCCTGAACCTGCGGGCGCTGGCCGGCGAAGGCTTTCTGGTGGAGAGCGAAAACGCCTTGCTCGCCTCGTCCCAGGAGTTCCTCTGGAAGGTGCGCTATGCCCTGCACATGCTGGCCGGCCGCGCCGAGGATCGCCTGCTGTTCGACCATCAGCGCTCGATCGCCACGCTGCTGGGTTTTGAAGGCGACGACGCCAAGCAAGCCGTCGAAAACTTCATGCAGCAGTATTTCCGCGTGGTGATGAGCATCGCCCAGCTCAGCGACCTGATCATCCAGCACTTCGAGGAAGTCATCCTCGCGCCGGAGGACGAAGCCCCGCCGCAGCCGATCAACGCACGGTTCCAGCTGCACGACGGCTACATCGAGGCCCGCAGCGAAAACGTGTTCCGCCGCACGCCGTTCGCCATGCTCGAGATCTTCGTGCTGATGGCCCAGCAGCCGGAAATCAAGGGCGTGCGGGCCGACACCATCCGCCTGCTGCGCGAACACCGGCACCTGATCGACGACAATTTCCGCAACGACATCCGCAACACCAGCCTGTTCATCGAGCTGTTCAAGTGCAAGATCGGCATCCACCGCAACCTGCGCCGGATGAACCGCTACGGCATCCTCGGGCGCTACCTGCCGGAGTTCGGCTTCATCGTCGGGCAGATGCAGCACGACCTGTTCCACATCTACACCGTGGACGCCCACACGCTGAACCTGATCAAGCACCTGCGCAAACTGCAGTACACCCAGGTGTCGGAAAAATTCCCGCTGGCCAGCAAGCTCATGGGCAAGCTGCCCAAGCCCGAACTGATCTACCTGGCCGGCCTGTACCACGACATCGGCAAGGGCCGCCACGGCGACCACTCCGAGATCGGCGCCGTGGACGCCGAGGCCTTCTGCCAGCGCCACCAGTTGCCGGTCTGGGACACCCGCCTGATCGTGTGGCTGGTGCAGAACCACCTGGTGATGTCCACCACCGCCCAGCGCAAGGACCTGTCCGACCCGCAGGTGATCCACGACTTCGCCCAGACCGTCGGCGACGAGACCCGCCTGGATTATCTCTACGTGCTGACCGTGGCCGACATCAACGCCACCAACCCGACCCTGTGGAACTCCTGGCGCGCCAGCCTGCTGCGCCAGCTCTACACCGAAACCAAGCGTGCGCTGCGCCGCGGCCTGGAAAACCCGGTGGATCGCGAGGAGCAGATCCGCCAGACCCAGAGCGCCGCGCTGGACATCCTGGTGCGCGGCGGCACCGACCCGGACGACGTCGAGCAATTGTGGGCGCAGCTGGGCGACGACTACTTCCTGCGCCACACCGCCGGCGACGTGGCCTGGCACAGCGACGCGATCCTCCAGCAACCGGCCGACGGCGGCCCGCTGGTGCTGATCAAGGAGACCACCCAGCGCGAGTTCGAAGGCGGCACGCAGATCTTCATCTATGCGCCGGACCAGCACGACTTCTTCGCCGTGACGGTGGCGGCGATGGATCAGCTCAACCTGAACATCCACGACGCCCGGATCATCACCTCCAGCAGCCAGTTCACCCTCGACACCTACATCGTGCTCGACACCGACGGCGACTCGATCGGCGACAACCCGCTGCGGGTCAAGCAGATCCGCGACGGGCTGACGGAGGCCCTGCGCAACCCTGACGACTACCCGACGATCATCCAGCGCCGGGTGCCGCGCCAGCTCAAGCATTTCGCGTTTGCGCCGCAGGTGACGATCCACAACGACGCCCAGCGTCCGGTGACGGTGCTGGAGCTCACGGCACCGGACCGGCCGGGCCTGCTGGCGCGGGTCGGCGGGATTTTCCTGGAGTTCGACCTGTCGCTGCAGAACGCCAAGATCGCCACCCTGGGCGAGCGGGTGGAAGACGTGTTCTTCATCACCGACGCGCACAACCAGCCGTTGTCCGACCCGCTGCTGTGCAGCCGATTGCAGGATGCGATCGTCGAGCAACTGAGCGTCAACCAGGAGCCCGACATCAAGCTGTCGCGCATCAGCATCTGACCCGACTATTTTCCCCTTGCGGGAGCGGGCTCGCCCGCTCCCGCACAGCACGAGACCCTTCATGAACAACGCCCTGAACCAGTTGCAGCCCTACCCGTTCGAAAAGCTCCGCGCCTTGCTCGGCAGCGTCACGCCGAACCCGGACAAGCGCCCGATCGCCCTGTCGATCGGCGAGCCGAAACACCGCTCGCCGAGCTTTGTCGCCGAGGCGCTGGCCAGCAACCTGGAGCAGATGGCGGTGTACCCGACCACCCTCGGCATCCCGGCCCTGCGCGAAGCCATCGCCGCCTGGTGCGAACGCCGCTTCAACGTGCCGGGCGGCTGGATCGACCCGGCGCGCAACGTGCTGCCGGTCAACGGCACCCGCGAGGCGCTGTTCGCCTTCACCCAGACCGTGGTCAACCGCGGTGACGACGCGCTGGTGGTCAGCCCGAACCCGTTCTACCAGATCTACGAAGGCGCGGCGTTCCTGGCCGGGGCCAAGCCGCACTACCTGCCGTGCCTGGACGAAAACGGCTTCAACCCGGACTTCGACGCGGTGTCGCCGGACATCTGGAAACGCTGCCAGATTCTGTTCCTGTGCTCGCCGGGCAACCCGACCGGCGCGCTGATCCCCCTCGACACCCTCAAAAAACTGATCGCCCTGGCTGACGAGCATGATTTCGTGATCGCCGCCGACGAGTGCTACAGCGAACTGTACTTCGACGAACAGACCCCGCCGCCGGGCCTGCTGACCGCCTGCGCCGAGCTGGGCCGCAAGGACTTCAAGCGCTGCGTGGTGTTCCACAGCCTGTCCAAGCGCTCGAACCTGCCGGGGCTGCGCTCGGGCTTCGTCGCCGGGGACGCCGACGTCCTCAAGGGCTTCCTGCTGTACCGCACCTACCACGGCTGCGCGATGCCGGTGCAGACCCAACTGGCCAGCGTCGCCGCCTGGAACGACGAAGTGCACGTGCGCGCCAACCGTGCGCTGTACCGCGAGAAGTTCGACGCCGTGCTGGCGATCCTCAGCCCGGTGATGGACGTGCAGCGCCCCGACGGCAGCTTCTACCTGTGGCCGAACGTGAACGGCGACGACGCGGCGTTCTGCCGCGACCTGTTCGAACAGGAGCACGTGACCGTGGTGCCGGGTTCGTACCTGTCCCGCGACGCCGACGGCGTCAACCCTGGGGCCGGCCGTGTGCGCATGGCGCTGGTGGCACCGCTGGCGGAGTGCGTCGAGGCCGCCGAACGGATCCGCGCGTTCATCACCCGTCGACAGTGAGCCCGACACCGTGCCAGCCATGCTGGCACGGTGACTTTTCATATCGGGAAACACCTGCGCACGGCGCGGACACCTTTTAGTGCAGGAAGGCAGGTTACTCTTGCCCCGCGCATCGACTTGCGCATCGCCCCCTCCACTTCAAGGATGAAGCCCCCATGAATCAATTGCAGGATTGCAGGCTCGTGCAATGGCCGGACGACCAGGCCGCCCATGACACCGCCATCAACGAAAACCCCGCCAACGCCGGCACCGCCAGCGGCGGACGCCGCAAGCGTTCGCTGATCGACTATTCGAAACTCTGGGCCAACGGCCGAACCCTGACGATCGCCTTCATCGACGCGCCCGACCCCGAGCGCAAACAGAGAATCATCAGCGCCGCCAGCCGCTGGCTGCCGTACATCAACCTGACGTTCGATTTCGTCGAAGGCGTGCAGGGCGATATCCGCATCGCGACGAAGAACAACAACAACAGCTCGATGCTCGGCACCGACGCGCTGCTCGTCCATCCCGACTGGCCCACCATGAACCTGGGCGTGACGCCCGACCATCCGGACTTCGACGTGATCGTCACCCATGAGTTCGGCCATGCCCTGGGCGCGATGCACGAACACCTGCATCCGCAGGCCAAAATCCCCTGGGACAAACCCAAGGTGTACGCGTTTTACCAGAACCGCGAGATGAACCCGCTGACCCGCAAGCAGGTCGACCTGAACCTGTTCAAAACCTTCAGCACGCCGGTGGCGATCCACACTGACTACGACCGCCGGTCAATCATGCATCACCCGGTCTCGAACGAACTGACGCTGGGGGACTGGGAAAACCCGATCAACCGCAAGATCAGCAAAAAGGACAAGAAGATGATGCGGCTGATGTACCCGAAGCAGCCCCGGCAAACCCGCTGAGCACCCGGCCCTTTCCGGGGCCTCCGCTCACTTGACCTGCCCTAGGTTCGCCTCGCTCAGATCAAGGTCCGCCAGCACTTCTCGCAGCACGTCATCACCGATCTGGTGGTGACGGCTCAGGCTGTAAAGCGTCAGACGCTGCGCCCGCAGCGCCTTCAGGCGCAGGCGACGCTCCAGCAGATCCATCTGGAAAGCCAGCGCCTGGGCTTCGGCCGAATCGTTGAACACCTCCAGCTGATGGCGGTACTCGGACATGATCCGTGCCTTGAGCTCCACCGCCAGGGCGGCCTCGGCGGCGTCCTGCGGGTTGGCCTCTTCGGTCTCCAGCGCATGGATCGCCGCCTCGGCGGTCTTGCGCCAGGCCTCGCGGACTTCCTGGCGGCGCTTGTCGTCCGGGCTCTTCTCGACGCCCCGAAGCAGCAGCGGCAGCGCGATGCAGGCCGCAATCAGCGACAGCAGGATCACCCCAGCGGCGATGAAGATCAGCAAGTCCCGCTCCGGAAACGCTTGCGCGCCCATCAGCATCGGCACCGACATCACACCCGCCAACGTCACCGCCCCGCGCACCCCGCCCACCGTCAGCAGCCAGCAGGAACGCGCCGTCGGCACCTGCGTCAGGTCGCCCTTGCCGCGCAGACGGCGCAACAGCACAGACAGGCGCCAGATGCTCTGCACCCAGACGAAGCGCAGCAGCACCAGCGTCAGGAAGATCGCCAGCACTTCGAGGCCACGGTAGAACAACGCGGGCCACAACGTCGGCTCATGACTGACCACCGCCTTGACGATGTCCGGCAACTGCAGGCCCAGCAGCAGGAAAATCAGGCCGTTGAAGGCGAACTCCAACAGCGACCAGACGCTGCGGTTGAGCAGCCGGGTGCTGGTCTGGCGCGGCAGCAAGTCGAGCCAGCTCTGCATCATGCCGGCCGCGACGGCCGAGAGGATGCCCGAAGCGCCCAGGCGTTCGGCAAGCACGTAAGCGGCGAACGGCAACAGCAGCATGAACACCACATGGGTCGCCGGATCGTCCCAGCCGCGGGCGATCATCCACGCCCGCAGCCGGCCGACCAGCCAGCTCAGCGCCACGCCGACCAGCAGGCCTCCCGCCGCCACCAGCACGAATGTCAGGCTCGCGCCGGCCAGCGAAAACGCGCCGGTGACCGCCGCCACCAGGGCGAACTTGAACGTCACCAGGCCCGAGGCGTCGTTCATCAGCGCCTCGCCCTGCAGGACGTGCATCAACGGAGTCGGCAGGCGGTTCTGGGAGATGGCGGACACCGCCACCGCATCGGTGGGCGACAGCACGGCCGCCAGGGCGAAGGCCACCGGCAACGGGATGTCCGGCAGCAGCCAATGGATGAAGTAGCCCGCCCCGACGACGGTGAACAGCACCAGCCCCACCGCCAGCGTCAGGATCGGGCCGCGCAAGTGCCAGAACGCCCGCTTGGGCATGCGCCAGCCATCGGAAAACAGCAGCGGCGGCAAAAACAGGAACAGGAACAGTTCAGGATCGAGGGCGACATGCAGCCCCAGCGTCGGCCAGGCCAGCAAGGCCCCGGCGGCGATCTGCACCAGCGGCAGCGGCAAGGGGACGACCCGTCCGACCAGGCGCGAGACGCTGACCAGCATCAACAGGATCAGGACGGTGTAGGCGGTTTGCATAAAGCGGATGTCTCAGGCGATCGACAGCGATGAACTGCCATATTAGCCGCATAGGCTCCGGATGACCGTTGCACCTATGTCGCACAGCCTCGATCGGCCCTTCTGCGGGCGCCAGCCTGCTGGTGATGGCCTCACCCGGCCAAACCAGACAGCGGCCCCACAGGCCCGATCAAGATTCCGGCGAGTAAATCGACCACGGCCGCCGCGATGCCGTCCGGTCATGGCATAATCCGACACCATTTTTCTCCAGCACCTGTAAAGGGGGCGATTCCTTGACCGTTTCAAGCAAAACGTTGCACCTTTTCGGCATCAAAGCCTGCGACACCATGAAAAAGGCGCGCACCTGGCTCGATGAACACGCTGTCAGCTACGACTTCCACGACTACAAGACCGCCGGCATCGACCGTGAGCACCTGACCCAATGGTGCGACGAACATGGCTGGCAAACCGTGCTGAACCGCGCGGGCACGACCTTCCGCAAGCTCGACGACGAACAGAAAGCCGATCTCGACCAGCCGAAGGCCATCGAACTGATGCTCGCCCAACCCTCGATGATCAAGCGCCCGGTGCTCGATCTCGGTGACCGAACCCTGATTGGCTTCAAGCCAGATACCTACGCGGCAGCGCTCAAGTAAGCGGCCCGTCCCCATTCGATAGAGGTATTCACATGTCCAACTCCCTGTTCAGCCTGGCCTTCGGCGTCGGCACCCAAAACCGTGACGGCGCCTGGCTGGAAGTGTTCTACGCCCAGCCGCTGCTCAAGCCGTCGGCCGAGCTGGTCGCCGCCGTCGCGCCGATCCTGGGCTACACCGAAGGCAACCAGGCCATCGCCTTCACCACCGCCCAGGCCGCGCAACTGGCCGAAGCCGTGAAGGGCGTCGACGCCGCGCAGGCCAAGCTGCTGACCCGCCTGGCCGAAAGCCACAAGCCGCTGGTCGCCACCCTGCTGGCCGAAGACACCCAGCTGACCTCCACCCCTGAGGCCTACCTGAAGCTGCACCTGCTGTCCCACCGCCTGGTGAAGCCGCACGGCGTGAGCCTGGCCGGCATCTTCCCGCTGCTGCCGAACGTGGCCTGGACCAGCCAGGGCGCCATCGACCTGAGCGAACTGGCCGAACTGCAGCTCGAAGCCCGCCTGCGCGGCGAGCTGCTGGAAGTGTTCTCGGTGGACAAGTTCCCGAAAATGACCGACTACGTCGTGCCGGCCGGCGTGCGCATCGCTGACGCCGCCCGCCTGCGCCTGGGCGCCTACGTGGGCGAAGGCACCACCGTGATGCACGAAGGCTTCGTCAACTTCAACGCCGGCACCGAAGGCCCGGGCATGATCGAAGGCCGCGTGTCCGCCGGCGTGTTCGTCGGCAAGGGTTCGGACCTGGGCGGCGGCTGCTCGACCATGGGCACCCTGTCGGGCGGCGGCAACATTGTGATCAAGGTCGGCGAAGGCTGCCTGATCGGCGCCAACGCCGGCATCGGCATCCCGCTGGGCGACCGCAACACCGTCGAGTCGGGCCTGTACGTGACCGCCGGCACCAAGGTCGCGCTGCTGGACGAGAACAACCAGTTGGTCAAGGTGGTCAAGGCCCGTGACCTGGCCGGCCAGACCGACCTGCTGTTCCGCCGCAATTCGGAAACCGGTGCCGTGGAGTGCAAGACCCACAAATCGGCCATCGAACTGAACGAAGCGCTGCACGCCCACAACTAAGCGGCACATCGTCCAACCTGTGGGAGCGGGCTTGCCCGCCCCCACAGGTCTTGTGCATAGGCCGAACGACATGATGATTCCCTCCCCCTGGCGTGCCGACTTCCCGGCCATCGCCGCCCTGCAACGGCAAGGCCAGACCTACCTGGACAACGCCGCCACCACGCAAAAGCCCCAGGCCCTGCTCGACGCGCT
The DNA here is from genome assembly GCF_002112565.1 of Pseudomonas sp. R25(2017). Lineage (NCBI taxonomy): Bacteria > Pseudomonadati > Pseudomonadota > Gammaproteobacteria > Pseudomonadales > Pseudomonadaceae > Pseudomonas > Pseudomonas sp. R25(2017). The sequence continues at coordinate 85,371 of NZ_NEHZ01000008.1, read as the reverse complement.
GGCGCATTACTACGCCAACGGCGCCGCCAACGTGCACCGCGCGCAACACCTGCCCGGCGCCCATGCCACACAGGCGTTCGAAGACACCCGCCTGAAGGTGGCGCAATGGCTCAACGCCGGCGACAGCGGGCAGATCATCTTCACCCACGGCGCCACCAGCGCGCTGAATCTCCTGGCCTATGGCCTGGAACACCTTTTCTCTGCGGGAGACGAAATCGTCGTCAGCGCCCTGGAGCATCACGCCAACCTGCTGCCGTGGCAGCAACTGGCCCGCCGCCGCGACCTGAAGCTGGTGATCCTGCCGCTGGACGCCGACGGCCTGATCGATCTTGCGCAAGCGGTGCACCTGATCGGCCCGCGCACCCGTCTGCTGGCGGTCAGTCAGTTGTCCAACGTGCTCGGTGCCTGGCAACCGTTGCCCGCCCTGCTCGCCATGGCCAAAGTGCACGACGCCCTGACCGTGGTCGACGGCGCCCAAGGCGTGGTGCACGGTCGCCACGACGTGCAGGCGCTGGGCTGCGACTTCTATGTGTTTTCCAGCCACAAGCTGTACGGGCCCGACGGCCTCGGCGCGCTGTTCGGGCGCAACGCGGCGCTTGAGCGCTTGCGGCCGTGGCAGTTCGGCGGCGAAATGGTGCTCGAAGCCCATTACCACGACTCGCGCTTTCGCCCGGCACCACTGGGCTTCGAGGCCGGCACGCCGCCGATCGCCAGCGTGATCGGCCTGGGCGCGACCCTCGACTACCTGGCCGGCCTGGATCAGGACGCCGTGTCCGCCCACGAGGCGGCGCTGCACGACTACCTGCTCAAAGGCCTGGCGGCGCGCAACGGCATCCGCCTGCTGGGCCGGCCGCAACTGGCGCTGGCGAGTTTTGTGGTGGACGGCGTGCACAACGCCGATCTGGCGCATCTGCTGACCGAGCAAGGCATTGCCGTGCGCGCCGGTCATCACTGCGCCATGCCGCTGCTCAAGCGCTTCGAACTGGCCGGGGCGATCCGCGTGTCGCTGGCGCTGTACAACGATTCAGAGGATCTGGAACGCTTCTTCGAAGCGCTGGACCAGGCGCTGGAGCTGTTGCGGTGAGCCTGCCGAGCGAAGCCGCCGAAGCCCTGCGGATCTTTCAGGGCGCCGCCGGCTGGGAGCAGCGGGCGCGCCTGCTGATGCAGTTCGGCGACCGTCTCGCCCCTCTGGATGACGCCGACAAGTGCGACGCCAACCGGGTGCACGGCTGCGAAAGCCAAATGTGGCTGGTGGGAGAACTTCACGACGGGCGCTGGCAATTCGCGGCCGCCAGCGATGCGCGGTTGATCCGCGGGCTGGTGGCGCTGCTGCTGGTGCGGGTGAACGGGCTGACGGCGGCCGAACTGCGCCAGGTGGATCTGCCGGACTGGTTCGATCAGCTGGGGCTGTCGCGCCAACTGTCACCGTCGCGCAGCAATGGCCTGAACGCGGTGCTCCAGCGGATGAACGCGCTGGCCGGCTGAGCGCCATCGCCAGCAGGCTGGCTCCCACCGGGATCTCGGTTGGATGCAGCGCCTGCTGTCGCCCCGGATCACTGCGGGAGCGGGCTTGCCCCGGTCAAGCCTGAGGCTTGGCCCGGTCCGAAGGCCGCCGCACGCCCGCGACGATCTTGTCCACCGCCTTGGTCGCCGCGACCATGCCGAACGTCGCCGTCACCATCATCACCGCCCCGAACCCGCCGGCGCAGTCCAGCTTCACGCCGTCGCCGACAAAGCGCTTCTGCAGGCAAATGCTGCCGTCCGGCTTCGGATAGCGCAGCTGCTCGGTGGAATACACGCACGGTACGCTGTAATGGCGGTTCGGCGTGCGGGAAAAGCCGTAGTCGCGGCGCAACGTGGAGCGCACCTTCGAGGCCAGCGGGTCGTTGTAGGTGCGGTTGAGATCCACGACCTGGATCTGGGTCGGGTCGATCTGCCCGCCCGCGCCGCCGGTGGTGATGATCTGGATCTTGCGGCGCTTGCACCAGGCGATCAGCGCGGCCTTGGCGTTGACGCTGTCGATGCAGTCGATCACGCAGTCGATGTCCGGCGTGATGTAGTCGGCCATGGTGTCGCGGGTGACGAAGTCGGCCACCGGGTGCACCGTGCAGGCCGGGTTGATGCCGCGCACGCGCTCGGCCATCACCTCGACCTTGGGCTTGCCGACGGTGCTGTCCAGCGCATGCAACTGACGGTTGGCGTTGCTCACGCAGACGTCGTCCAGGTCGAACAGCGAGATCTCGCCCACCCCGCAGCGGGCGATGGCTTCCGCCGCCCAGGAACCGACGCCGCCGATGCCGACGACCGCCACATGGGCCGCCCGCAGACGCGCCAAACCTTCAATGCCGTACAAACGGGCGATGCCTGCAAACCGCGGATCTTCTGTGCTCATGACCGTTACCCCAAAAACCGGCGCGCATTATGGACGACCGCGCGACAACTTTTAAGCTTCCAGCTACAAGTGTAAGAACTTAAGTCAAAGCGGGTTGCCCAATGTCGGGCATTTCCCCGTCCGATGTGCGACTGGTGAACTGCCGGTGTAGGATTCGCGCCCTTTGGCACGACCTCGCCGAACCTTCGTTCCACAGCCTTTGGAACCCGAAACAGCTATGTCATCGCGTAAATTTGGACTCAACCTGGTGGTGGTTCTGGCAATCGCCGCCCTGTTCACCGGTTTCTGGGCGCTGATCAACCGCCCGGTCTCCGCGCCGAACTGGCCGGAGCAGATCTCCGGCTTCTCCTACTCACCGTTCCAACAGGGACAATTCCCGCAGAAAGAGCAGTATCCGTCCGACGACGAAATGCGCCGTGACCTGGAAATCATGAGCAAGCTGACGGACAACATCCGTATCTACTCGGTCGACGGCAGTCTGCAGGACATCCCGAAACTGGCCGAAGAGTTCGGCCTGCGGGTGACGCTCGGGATCTGGATCAGCCCGGACAAGGAGCGCAACGAACGGGAAATCACCCGGGCCATTGAACTGGCCAACACCTCGCGCAGCGTGGTACGCGTGGTGGTCGGCAACGAAGCGCTGTTTCGCAAGGAAATCACCGCCCAAGAGTTGAGCGTGCTGCTCGACCGCGTGCGCGCGGCGGTGAAGGTACCGGTCACCACGTCCGAGCAGTGGCACGTCTGGGAAGAGCACCCGGAACTGGCCAAGCACGTCGACCTGATCGCCGCGCACATCCTGCCCTACTGGGAATTCATCCCGATGGACAAGGCCGGGCAGTTCGTCTTCGACCGCGCCCGCGACCTGAAGAAGATGTTCCCGAAAAAGCCGCTGCTGCTGTCCGAAGTCGGCTGGCCGAGCAACGGCCGCATGCGCGGCGGCGCCGATGCGTCGCCAGCGGATCAGGCGATCTACCTGCGTACCCTGGTCAACAAGCTCAACCGCCAGGGCTTCAACTACTTCGTGATCGAAGCCTTCGACCAGCCGTGGAAGGCCAGCGACGAAGGGTCGGTCGGCGCCTACTGGGGCGTGTTCAACGCCGCGCGCCAGCAGAAATTCAACTTCGAAGGCCCGGTCGTGGCGATCCCGCAGTGGCGGGTGCTGGCAGTGGGCTCCGGGGTGCTGGCGCTGCTGTCGCTGACCCTGCTGATGATCGACGGTTCGGCCCTGCGCCAGCGCGGCCGCACCTTCCTGACCTTCATCGCGTTCCTGTGCGGTTCGGTGCTGGTGTGGATCGGCTACGACTACAGCCAGCAGTACAGCACCTGGTTCAGCCTGACGGTGGGCTTCTTGTTGGCGCTCGGCGCGCTCGGGGTGTTCATCGTGCTGCTCACCGAGGCCCATGAGTTGGCCGAGGCCGTGTGGGTGCACAAGCGCCGGCGTGAATTCCTGCCGGTGGTGGGCGATTCGGACTACCGGCCCAAGGTGTCGATCCACGTGCCTTGCTACAACGAGCCGCCGGAGATGGTCAAACAGACCCTCGACGCCCTGGCCAACCTCGACTATCCGGACTTCGAAGTCCTGATCATCGACAACAACACCAAGGATCCGGCGGTCTGGGAGCCGGTGCGCGACTACTGCGAGACCCTCGGCCCCCGCTTCCGGTTCTTCCACGTCTCGCCGCTGGCCGGCTTCAAGGGCGGCGCGCTGAACTACCTGATCCCGCACACCGCCAAGGACGCCGAAGTGATCGCGGTGATCGATTCCGACTACTGCGTGCACCCCAATTGGCTCAAGCACATGGTGCCGCACTTCGCCGACCCGAAGATCGCCGTGGTGCAGTCGCCGCAGGACTACCGCGACCAGAACGAAAGCACCTTCAAGAAGCTGTGCTACGCCGAGTACAAGGGCTTCTTCCACATCGGCATGGTCACCCGCAACGACCGCGACGCGATCATCCAGCACGGCACCATGACCATGACCCGCCGTTCGGTCCTGGAAGAGCTGGGCTGGGCCGACTGGTGCATCTGCGAAGACGCCGAGCTGGGCCTGCGGGTGTTCGAGAAAGGCCTGTCGGCGGCGTACTACCACGACAGCTACGGCAAGGGCCTGATGCCGGACACCTTCATCGACTTCAAGAAGCAGCGTTTCCGCTGGGCCTACGGCGCGATCCAGATCATCAAGCGCCACACCCGCAGCCTGCTGCGCGGCAAGGACACCGAACTGACCCGCGGCCAGCGCTACCACTTCCTCGCGGGCTGGCTGCCGTGGGTGGCGGACGGCATGAACATCTTCTTCACCGTCGGCGCGCTGCTGTGGTCGGCGGCGATGATCATCGTGCCGCAACGGGTCGACCCGCCGCTGCTGATCTTCGCGATCCCGCCGCTGGCGCTGTTCGCCTTCAAGGTCGGCAAGATCATCTTCCTGTACCGCCGCGCGGTGGGGGTGAACCTCAAGGACGCGTTCTGCGCGGCGCTGGCGGGGCTTGCGCTGTCGCACACCATCGCCAAGGCGGTGCTGTACGGGTTCTTCACCAGCAGCATCCCGTTCTTCCGCACCCCGAAGAACGCCGACAGCCACGGCTTCTGGGTGGCCATTTCCGAGGCCCGGGAAGAGCTGTTCATCATGTTGCTGCTGTGGGGCGCGGCGCTGGGGATTTTCCTGGTGCAGGGCCTGCCGAGCAGCGACATGCGCTTCTGGGTGGCCATGCTGCTGGTGCAGTCGCTGCCGTACGTGGCGGCGCTGATCATGGCGTTCCTGTCGTCGCTGCCAAGGCCCGCTCCGGCGCCTGAACCGGCACCGGCGGTCTAATTGTTCGACGATGCACTAAACGGCGGCCTATGGCCGCCGTTTTGCTTTAAGATGACCGCCATTTTGCAGGGCTTGGCGTGCAGCAAGGTCTGACCGACAGACTTCAGTCCCCTGTGGGAGCGGGCTTGCCCGCGAAGGCGTTGTAACATTCAACCGTTATGTTGGCTGACGCACCGCACTCGCGGGCAAGCCCGCTCCCACATCAACAGTCCGCGCCCACATTCATGATCCCGGAGTTTCCCATGACGGCCCACGCCGACCTTTCGCCGACCCTCCAGCTGGCCATCGACCTGATCCGCCGTCCGTCCGTGACGCCGGTCGACGCCGATTGCCAGAAACAGATGATGCAGCGCCTGGGCGCCGCCGGTTTCACCCTGGAGCCGATGCGCATCGAGGACGTGGACAACTTCTGGGCCACCCACGGCAAGGACGACGGCCCGGTGCTGTGCTTCGCCGGCCACACCGACGTGGTGCCGACCGGTCCCGTGACCGCCTGGCAGATCGATCCGTTCAACGCAGTGATCGACGAACACGGCATGCTCTGCGGCCGCGGCGCGGCGGACATGAAAGGCAGCCTGGCGTCGATGACCGTGGCCGCCGAGCGCTTCGTCGCCGACTACCCGGACCACAAGGGCAAGGTCGCGTTCCTGATCACCAGTGACGAAGAAGGCCCGGCGCACCATGGCACCAAGGCCGTGGTCGAGCGTCTGGCGGCGCGCAAGGAGCGCCTCGACTGGTGCATCGTCGGCGAACCGTCGAGCACCGCCCTGGTCGGCGATGTGGTGAAGAACGGCCGTCGCGGCTCCCTCGGCGCCAAGCTCACCGTGCGCGGCGTGCAGGGCCACGTGGCCTACCCGCACCTGGCGAAGAACCCGATCCACCTCGCCGCCCCGGCCCTGGCCGAACTGGCCGCCGAGCACTGGGACCACGGCAACGATTTCTTCCCGCCGACCAGTTTCCAGATCTCCAACGTCAACTCCGGCACCGGCGCGACCAACGTGATCCCCGGCGACCTGGTGGCGCTGTTCAACTTCCGCTTCTCCACCGAGTCCACCGTCGAAGGCCTGCAGAAGCGCGTCGCCGACATCCTCGACAAGCACAACCTGGACTGGCACATCGACTGGGCGCTGTCCGGCCTGCCGTTCCTCACCGAGCCGGGCGCGCTGCTCGACGCGGTGTCGTCGAGCATCAAGCAGATCACCGGCCGCGAAACCCAGGCGTCCACCAGCGGCGGCACCTCCGACGGCCGCTTCATCGCGACCATGGGCACCCAGGTGGTCGAGCTGGGCCCGGTCAACGCGACCATCCACCAGGTCAACGAACGCGTGCTGGCGGCCGATCTCGACGTCCTGACCGAAATCTACTACCAGACCCTGATCAAGTTGCTCGCCTGATGCTCGCCTGTCCGATCTGCAACGAACCGCTCAACGCCGTGGACAACGGCGTGGCCTGCCCCGCCGGGCACCGCTTCGACCGCGCACGCCAGGGTTACCTGAACTTGCTGCCGGTGCAGCACAAGAACAGCCGCGACCCCGGCGACAACCAGGCGATGGTCGAGGCCCGCCGCGACTTCCTCAACGCCGGGCACTATGCGCCGGTGGCCAGGCGCCTGGCGGAGCTGGCGGCCGGCTATGCGCCGCAGCGCTGGGTCGACATCGGCTGCGGCGAGGGCTACTACACCGCGCAGATCGCCGAGGCCCTGCCGGGTGCCGACGGTTATGCGCTGGACATCTCCAAGGAAGCGGTCAAGCGCGCCTGCAAGCGCAACCCCGCCGTGACCTGGTTGATCGCCAGCATGGCCCGCGTGCCGCTGGCGCCGGGCAGTTGCCAGTTCCTGGCCAGCGTGTTCAGCCCGCTGGACTGGGACGAGGCCAAGCGCCTGCTCAGCGTCGGCGGCGGCCTGATGAAGGTCGGGCCGACCCGCGGCCACCTGATGGAACTGCGCGAACGCCTGTACGACGAAGTGCGCGAATACACCGACGACAAGCACCTGGCCCTGGTGCCGCAAGGCATGGCGCTGGCCCACAGCGAAACGCTGGAGTTCAAGCTGACGCTGGACAAGCCCGAAGACCGCGCCAACCTGCTGGCCATGACGCCCCACGGCTGGCGCGCCAGCGCCGAGCGCCGCGCCGCGGTGATCGGCCAGGCCGAGCCCTTCGTGACCACCGTGTCGATGCGCTACGATTATTTCGTTCTTCAATAACCCTTTGGACTCGGGCACCGCCCGGGGCCGGCTAAATCCGCGAATGGATTTTTCAGACCCGCAGTGAGGACATCCATGCGCCAACCGGACATCGAGATTTACCTGAAAGACGCCGACGTCGACCACAAGCAGATCGCCGAATGGCTCGGCGCCGCCCTGGGCCCGTGCAGCGAATGGAAGCAGAAGGGCCAGACCTTCAAATGCCTGGCCGGCAGCATCCCCGTGACCTGGCTGCCCAAGGCCGTGGGCAAATGGAACAGCCTGTACCTGGAAAGCGACCAGACCCCATGGGACGACGACATCGCCTGCGCCCGCGCCGCCTTCGCCGCGCTGAACGTCGAAGTGCGCTGCGCACCGGGCAGCTGGGTCGAGGAAGAAGGCGAGGAAACGGCGGACCGCTGGATCCGCATCAGCGCCGACGGCGAGGAAGAGATCACCTGGCGCACGAGCTGACCTGCGTTTCAGCCCCAAAAATGTGGGAGCGAACCTGCTCGCGATTGCGCAATGTCAGTCGACATCAATGCCGGCTGAAACACCGCAATCGCGAGCAGGCTCGCTCCCACATGCGTTTTGGGGTTTCGGAGCGTGGCGTTACAGGCCTACCACATCCTCAGCCTGCAGGCCCTTCTGCCCCTGCACCACCGCATACTCCACCTGCTGGCCTTCGGTCAGCGAACGGTGCCCTTCGCCGCGGATCGCGCGGTAGTGCACGAACACGTCCACCCCGTCTTCGCGCTGGATGAAGCCGTAACCCTTGGCGTCGTTGAACCACTTCACGTTGCCGGTTTCACGTGTTGCCATCTGTTCATACTCCCTTTTTATTATTGAACGGGCTTTTCGCAGGAAAGCCTTTGAGGAACGTCAGCCTGCGCCCGACGTCCATACAAGGGCCCCGGCGACAGACCGCCGAGTATATGTCAGGTGCCGATAGTCTCAACAAGAGTTTACTTGGCCGCTTTTTTGCCGATTTTCAGCGAATCCGGCACACTGTCGCCCTTCCCGAGCAAACGCTCGGTTTTATTCAATGACGAAGAATCCGTATGACCCGTTCCCCGTTCCGCCGTCTTGTGTTCGGCACCTTGCGCCGGCTGTTGTACCTCTGGGTCCGCTCGGAGACGATCAACCAGTCGTCGTTCACCCTCGACCTCGACCGCAGCCGTCCGGTGTTCTACGTCCTGCAGACCCCTTCGCTGACCGACCTGGCCGTGCTCGACACCGAGTGCACCAAGGCCGGCCTGCCGCGCCCGGTGCTGCCGGTGTCCGTCGGGTCGCTGATCGAGCCGGCGGCGTTCTTCTACCTGACGCCGGATCCGGACTGGCTCGGCCGCCACGACAAGCGCGGCGCGCCGCCGACCCTGACCCGGCTGGTCAGCGCCCTGAGCCAGAACGCCGCCGAAGACGCGCAGGTCATTCCGGTGAGCGTGTTCTGGGGCCAGTCGCCGGACAGCGAGTCGAGCCCGTGGAAACTGCTGTTCGCCGACAGCTGGGCGGTCACCGGCCGTCTGCGCCGCCTGCTGAGCATCATGATCCTGGGACGCAAGACCCGCGTGCAGTTCTCAGCGCCGATCCACCTGCGCGAACTGATCGACCACAACAAGGGCCACGAACGCACCGTGCGCATGGCCCAGCGGATCCTGCGGGTGCATTTTCGCAACCTCAAGGCGGCGGTGATCGGCCCGGACATCTCCCACCGGCGCAACCTGGTCAAGGGCCTGATCAACCAGCCGCTGGTGCGCCAGGCGATCCTCGACGAGGCCGAGCGGGAAAACATCTCGGCGGAAAAGGCCAAGGCCCAGGCCCTGCGCTACGGCAACGAGATCGCCTCGGACTACACCTACACCGCCATCCGTTTCCTGGAAGTGGTGCTGAGCTGGTTCTGGAACAAGATCTACGACGGGATCAAGGTCAACCACATCGAAGGCGTGCAGAAGATCGCGCCGGGCCATGAAGTGATCTACGTGCCCTGCCACCGCAGCCACATCGATTACCTGCTGCTGTCCTACCTGCTGTTTCGCAACGGCCTGACCCCGCCGCACATCGCCGCCGGGATCAACCTGAACATGCCGGTGATCGGCGGCCTGCTGCGCCGCGGCGGCGCGTTCTTCATGCGCCGTACGTTCAAGGGCAACCCGCTGTACACCTCGGTGTTCAACGAATACCTGCATACGCTGTTCACCAAGGGCTTCCCGGTGGAGTACTTCGTCGAGGGCGGCCGTTCGCGCACCGGGCGCATGCTGCAACCGAAGACCGGCATGCTGGCGATCACGATGCGCAGCTTCCTGCGTTCCTCGCGCACGCCGATCGTGTTCGTGCCGGTGTACATTGGCTACGAGCGCGTGCTGGAAGGCCGGACCTACCTCGGCGAACTGCGCGGGGCGAGCAAGAAGAAAGAATCGATCTTCGACATCTTCAAGGTCATCGGCGCGCTCAAGCAGCGCTTCGGCCAGGTGGCGGTGAACTTCGGCGAGCCGATCAAGCTGGCGGAGTTCCTCGACCACGAACAGCCGGGCTGGCGCCAGCAAGACCTCGGCCCGCAGTTCAAGCCGGCATGGCTCAACGAAACCACCAACCGCCTGGGCGAGAAGGTCGCGCAGCACCTGAACGAAGCGGCGGCGGTCAACCCGGTGAACCTGGTGGCGCTGGCGCTGCTGTCCACCGGCCGCCTGGCCCTGGACGACCGCGCCATGGCGCGGGTGCTGGATCTGTACCTGGCGCTGCTGCGCAAGGTGCCGTACTCGCCGCACACCACCTTGCCGCAAGGCGACGGCCAGGCGCTGATCAAGCATGTGAAGGACATGGACCTGTTGTCCGAGCAGAACGACGCGCTGGGCAAGATCCTCTACCTGGACGAGCAGAACGCCGTCCTGATGACCTACTACCGCAACAACGTGCTGCACATCTTCGCCCTGCCGGCGCTGCTGGCGAGCTTCTTCCAGAGCAGCTCGCGCATGAGCCGCGAGCAGATCCTGCGCTACACCCGGGCGCTGTATCCGTACTTGCAGGCAGAGCTGTTCATCCGCTGGACGCTGGACGAGCTCGATGCGGTGATCGACCAGTGGCTGGAAGCGTTCGTCGAACAAGGCCTGCTGCGCTTCGAGAAGGACGTGTACCTGCGCCCGGCCCCGAGCTCACGGCATTTCGTGCTGCTGACCCTGCTGTCGCGCAGCATCGCCCAGACCCTGCAGCGCTTCTACATGACCGTCTCACTGCTGCTCAACAGCGGCCAGAACAGCCTCAGCGCCGAAGAGCTGGAAGACCTGTGCACGGTCATGGCCCAGCGCCTGTCGATCCTGCACGGGCTCAATGCCCCGGAGTTCTTCGACAAGAGCCTGTTCCGCCACTTCATCCAGACGATGCTCGACCTGGATGTGCTGCGCCGCGACGAGGCCGGCAAGTTGAGCTACCACGAACTGCTCGGCGAACTGGCCGAAGGCGCGGCCAAGCGCGTGCTGCCGGCGGAGATCCGCCTGTCGATCCGTCAGGTGGCGCTGCACCGCAGCGAAGATGCCGCCGAAGCGGCCGCCCCCGTGCAGCCGACCACTGAAAGCTGAAACGTGCGGACAACTAACCGGAAGGTGCCAGCATTTTCCGGTCGGTTGATTCGTGGACTAATGGGTTCTTTTGATCGATAAGGACATCGAAATGAACCCATTGAACGAAGTTGCACCCCTCATCAGGCTGACCTTCAGTCTTCCCGAAACCTTCAAGGCACCTGCCGACGGAGAGAACGAAACCGTCGTCGAAGTCCATGCGGACAACGGCACTGCACCGATGAAAATCAAAGCATGGAGAACCCCTTCCATCGCCGATGGCCAATGGGACTTCGCCTTTGAACACCGCCTGAGCGGCATCGGCGTCAGATACCGGATCAGTGTCCAGTTGTTCCACGACCGGCAGCCCTTGCTGGTGAAACAGGATCACCTGGTCATCGTCAATCGCGCCCCGCATCGCCAGACCGTGCACCTGAGCCCGGTCGGCTACCTGTATGTCAACGTCCAGGAGCCCGAGACTGTCGCGCCGGAAGAAGCCGTGACCATCAGCCTGCACGAACCCGACAGCCCGGACGTCGAACTGCTCCGTATCACCCAGGATGAACAGAGCGCCCGCTCGTTCTACCTTCGCTACGATCCGCGGCAACTGATCCCCGGCAGGCAGTATGCGTTGAGCGGCATCGAAAACCGCTATCACCAACGCATCGCGGTCTATCCCGGGCGGGCGGAACTGGTGCCGGCGGCGCGTGCGGCACGTTCAGCCGAATGGCCGTCGATCATCCGCCGGCTCGCGGCGCCATTACGTTTGTTCACTGACGCAGCCGCCAAATTCCGCTAGATTTTCCGGGGCGTCGGGATTCTTCCGGCGCCCCTGTCCCAGAGGTTTCCATGAAAAGACTGTCCCTGCTCGCCGCCGCCACGCTGCTGAGCGCCTGCCAATCCACCACGCCGGCCGGCAAGGCCAGCCTCGACGGCGAAGTGTTCTACCTGCAACGCATCGCCCTGCCGCCGAGCGCCACCCTCAGCGTGAGCCTGCAGGACGTATCCCTGGCCGACGCCCCGGCCGTGGTGCTCGACGAACAGACCGGCCCGGTCAAAGGCCAGGTGCCGCTGCCGTTCCGTTTGAGCTACGATCCGGCCCAGGTCAAACCCGGCCACCGCTATTCGGTCAGCGCGCGCATCGAGGTCAATGGTGAACTGATGTTCATCACCACCGAACACCACGCCGTGCAGCTCGACGGCAACGATCCGCAGCCGTTCAAAGTCCGCGTCGACGCCGTCCGCTAATTCACTTTCAGGAACAAGGAAGCCGCCATGCTCCGCCCTACCCTTCGCTTCGCCGGCCTGTGCGCAGGCCTGATGATCTCCGCCGGCGCGTCCGCGCTGTCCTTGAGCGACCTGTCGCAGTCCGACGCCACCGGCGGCCTCAAGGACGCCCTGACCCAGGGTGCGCAACTGGCCGTCAAACAGCTGGGCACGCCGGGCGGCTTCAGCGACAACCCGGACGTGAGGATCGAACTGCCGGGCAAGCTCGGCAAGGTCGCCAGCAAAATGAAGGCGTTCGGCATGGGCGACCAGGTCGACCAACTGGAGACCAGCATGAACAAGGCCGCCGAGACCGCCGTGGTGCAGGCCCAGCCGATCCTCGTCGACGCCGTGAAGAAAATGACCGTCGAAGACGCCAAGGGCATCCTCAGCGGCGGCAACGACTCCGCCACCCAGTACCTGAACAAGACCAGCCGCGAACAGATCCGCGCCAAGTTCCTGCCGATCGTCAAGCAGGCCACCGACAAGGTCGGCGTGGCGCAGAAGTACAACGCGTTCGCAGGCCAGGCCGCGACCTTCGGCGTGTTGGACGCCAAGAGCGCCAACATCGAAAGCTACGTGACCGAGCAGGCGCTCGATGGCTTGTTCGAAATGATCGGCAAGCAGGAAGAAACCATCCGCAAGAATCCGGCCGCCGCGGCGACCGGCCTGGCGAAGAAGGTGTTCGGCACCCTCTAGGCCGACAGGACAAGGGAGCGAGAGGCATCGCTCCCTTTCTTCGTTTCAAAGGGTGGCGCCGCACGCAGGAAGAACACCCACTCGCGCCCCATTTTCCGCTTCTCGAAGACCTGCAATCCCACCAGCCCGTTCAGGGCTGACACCGCCGCCCGATAGGAGCACCCCAGATGCTCCTGCACATTGCCCGCCGTGAATTCCTTGGCCACCTCGCTCTTGGCCGCCCGATACAGCGCCCGCTGCCTGTCCGAAAGCCGCTCGAAGAACCCTGACGCCAACAACCCGCGCTCGAAGTCTTCGGTGTGCGCCAGGCTCTTGCGATAGGCATCGGCAAAGGCATTCACCGCCCGCAGGATCACCGAGCACTGGAACTCGATGAAGTAAGTCAAATCCAGCTCGTCCGCTTCCGTATGCAGGTACGAGCGCCCGTACTGCACCGGCGCATTGCGCAGCAGGAGACTGATCGCGACGTAGCGAAACGCCGAGAAGTCGTTCTTGAACATGAACCAATAGAACAACGCCCGGGCGACCCGCCCGTTCCCGTCGCGGAACGGGTGCTCGTAACCCAGGGCAAAATGCAGCGTGATCGCCTTGATCAAAGGGTGCAGATCATCATGCCTTTGATTGACCCACCGAGAGAGGGCCTCAAGGCGCGCCACCAACCCGGCGGCGGGCGGCGGCCGATGCACCGTGTTGCCTTCGCCGTCCTGGACCACCACGTCGTCATCGCGCCTGAAACGGCCCGGCTGATACTGCGCATCATCGATCCCCTCCACACCGACCCGATGGAGCGCAGCGATCAGCCCGACACTCAAAGGCTCATGACGCTTTTCCCAGGCGAACCCCATCATCCTGTAATTGCCCATGACCATGCGCTCGTCGGGGGTGCGCGGCTGGCGCCGGTGCCTGAGCATGTCCTTGGCGACCCGCGTCGTGGTCGCCGCGCCCTCCAGTTGGCTGCTGGCGATGGCCTCGTCCTCGGTCAGGTCGTTGAGCAGACAGCTGAAATGCGCACGCTCGCCGATCCGGCTCGCCCTGTATTCGAGGGAGGCCGAAGTGGTCTGCCGATCCACCACGCAGAGGGTCTTCTGCGCCAGCGGCGTCAGCAGGTACTTGCCCCACTGCGCCGGCTCGCCCAAAGGCAGCAGGTTGATGTGCTGGGCGGCCCTGGCCTTCTTGACCAATGCCCAGCAGAGCCTCGCATCGAGCCCCGCCGCCCAGCGATGGCGCAAGGCGTCGAAGGGAAGGTAACGGTTCCGGTCGTCGAGGGGCTTGAGCAGTGCGAGATAGTCCATCAACCGATGCTTGTGGGGCGGGCGCACCAACAGCTCGAAGACCGGATCGGTCCTGCCCTTCAAGGGAGGCGGATTTTTCATGGAGGCTGACTCGAACGCTCGTCGAAAACGGAGCGTCGAGTACAGCATCCAGGCCCCGACGGCTCAATATCAGACCGGTCTGATATTGGCGTAGGAGATCAGACAGGCTCCTTCCTGACCCGGAACCACGCCGCATACAGCGCCGGCAGGAACAGCAGCGTCAGCGCCGTCGCCACGATCAGCCCGCCCATGATCGCCACCGCCATCGGGCCGAAGAACACGCTGCGCGACAGCGGGATCATCGCCAGCACCGCCGCCAGGGCGGTCAGCACAATGGGCCGGAACCGGCGCACGGTGGCCTCGATGATCGCCTGCCACGGCTTGAGCCCCGCGGCGATGTCCTGTTCGATCTGGTCCACCAGGATCACCGAGTTGCGCATGATCATCCCCGACAGCGCGATGGTGCCCAGCATCGCCACGAAGCCGAACGGCTGGCGGAACACCAGCAGGAACAGGGTCACGCCGATCAGGCCCAGCGGCGCCGTCAGGAACACCATCGCCGTGCGCGAGAAGCTGCGCAGCTGCACCATCAGCAAGGTCAGCACCACAACGATGAACATCGGCACGCCGGCGTTGACCGACTTCTGCCCGCGCTCGGAGTCCTCCACGGTGCCGCCGACGTCCAGCAGGTAGCCGTCCGGCAGTTCGGCGCGGATCGGGTCGAGGGTCGGCATGATCTGCTGCACCAGGGTGGCCGGTTGCTCCTTGCCGTAGATGTCGGCGCGCACGGTCACGTTCGGCAGGCGGTTGCGGTGCCAGATGATGCCTTCCTCGAACCCGTACTCCAGCGTGGCGATCTGCGACAGCGCCACGCTGCGACCGTTGTCGGTGGGCACCGCCAGGCTCGGCAGCAGCGACAGCTCGGTGCGTTCGTGCACGGTGCCGCGCAGCAGGATCTCGATCAGTTCGTTGTCCTCGCGGTACTGGCTGACGCTGGAGCCGGTCAGCGAGCTCTGCAGGAACTTCGCCAGGTTGGCGGTGCTCACGCCCAGGGCCCGGGCGCGATCCTGATCGATGTTCAGGTACACGACCTTGCTCGGCTCTTCCCAGTCCAGGTGGACGTTGACCACGTGCGGGTTCTCGCGCACCTTGGCCGCGACCTTGCGGGCCAGCGCACGGACTTCCTCGATGTGTTCGCCGGTGACGCGGAACTGCACCGGGTAGCCGACCGGCGGGCCGTTCTCCAGCCGCGTGACCCGCGAACGCAGGGTCGGGAACTGTTCGTTGAGCGTGTCGATCAGCCAGGTGCGCAGGGCTTCGCGCTCCTCGATGGTCTTGGCCAGCACCACGAACTGGGCAAAGCTGGCGGCCGGCAATTGCTGATCCAACGGCAAGTAGAAGCGCGGCGAGCCGGTGCCGACGTAGGCCACGTAGTTGTCGATGCCGGCGCGATCCTTGAGCAGCGCCTCCAGGCGTTTGACCTCGGCGGCGGTGTTGGCCAGGGAGGCGCCTTCGGCCAGCTTCAGGTCGACCATCAGCTCCAGCCGCCCGGAAGCCGGGAAGAACTGCTGGGGCACGAAGCGGAACAGCATCACCGAGGCGACGAACAGGCCGATGGTCAGCACGATCACGGTCTTGCGCCGGCGCACGCACCATTCCACCAGTCGACGCACCCGCTGGTAGAACGGCGTGCCGTAAGGGTCCGGCTGATCCGGGCCGTGCTTGGCCGCGTGGAGCTTCGCCAGGTCCGGCAGCAGCTTTTCCCCCAGGTAGGGCACGAACACCACCGCCGCCACCCACGAGGCCAGCAGCGCGATGGTCACCACCTGAAAGATCGAACGGGTGTACTCGCCGGTGCCGGACTGCGCCGTGGCGATCGGCAGAAACCCGGCCGCCGTGATCAGCGTGCCGGTGAGCATCGGGAACGCGGTGCTGGTCCAGGCGAAACTGGCGGCCTTGATCCGGTCGAAGCCCTGCTCCATTTTGATCGCCATCATCTCCACGGCGATGATCGCGTCGTCCACCAGCAGCCCGAGGGCCAGCACCAGCGCACCGAGGGAAATCTTGTGCAGGCCGATCCCCAGGTAGTACATGCAGGCGAATGTCATTGCCAGCACCAGCGGGATGGTCAGCGCCACCACCATGCCGGTGCGCACGCCGAGGGAGAAGAAGCTCACCAGCAGCACGATGGCCAGCGCCTCGACCAGCACCTGGACGAACTCGCCGACGCCGGTCTTCACCGCCGCCGGCTGGTCGGAGACCTTGCGCAGCTGCATGCCGGCCGGGAGGTTCTTCTGGATGCGGGCGAACTCCAGCTCCAACGCCTTGCCCAGCACCAGGATGTCGCCGCCGTCTTTCATCGCCACGGCCAGGCCGATGGCGTCCTCGCCCATGAAGCGCATGCGCGGCGCGGGCGGGTCGTTGAAGCCACGGCGCACGTCGGCGACATCGGCGATGCGGAAGGTGCGGTCGCCGACGCGGATCGGGAAGTTGCGGATTTCGTCGACCGTCTGGAAATTTCCCGAGACCCGCAGTTGCAGGCGCTCGCTGCCGGTCTCGAAGAACCCGGCGGTGGACACCGCGTTCTGCTCCTCCAGCGCCTGCTGCACAGCCGCCAGCGGCAGGCCGAGGGTGGCCAGCTTGACGTTGGACAGCTCGACCCAGATTTTCTCGTCCTGCAGGCCGAGCAGGTCCACCTTGCCCACGTCCTTGACCCGTTGCAGCTGGATCTGCACGCGGTCGGCGTAGTCCTTGAGCACCGCGTAGTCGAAGCCGTCGCCGGTCAGGGCGTAGATGTTGCCGAACGTGGTGCCGAACTCATCGTTGAAGAACGGGCCCTGAATGCCCGGCGGCAAGGTCTGGCGGATGTCGCTGACCTTCTTGCGCACCTGATACCAGAGATCCGGGATCTCGGCCGAATGCATGGAGTCCCGGGCAATGAACGTCACCTGGGATTCGCCGGGGCGGGAGAACGACACGATGCGTTCGTATTCGCCGGTCTCCATCAGTTTCTTTTCGATGCGCTCGGTGACCTGCCGCGAGACTTCCTGGGCAGTGGCGCCCGGCCAGCGGGTCTGGATCACCATGGCCTTGAAGGTGAACGGCGGGTCTTCGCTCTGGCCGAGCTTGGTGTAGGACAACGCGCCGACAATCGCCAGCAAAAGCATCAGGAACAGTACGATCTGGCGATTGCGCAGCGCCCAGGCGGAAAGATTGAAACCCATCGGGGATTACTCCTTGCCCGCCAGATTGACCACCCGGTTGGAACGGTCCACGGGGCGCACCTGCTGCCCCTCCAGAAGCACATGCACACCGGCGGCGACCACCCAGTCGCTGGCGTTCAGGCCTTCGAGCACCGGCACGCTCTTCTCGCCGAAGGCGCCGATGCGCACCGGGGTCTTCTTCAGGGTGTTGTTGGCGCTGACGACCCAGACGTAGGTCATGCCGTTCTCGGCGGTCAGCGCAGATAACGGCACCGACAGCGGCACGGATTCTGCGGTCTGCACGTACACCCGGGCGCTCTGGCCGAGTTCGGCGGGCACCTTGCCGGAGGCGAAGGCGATGCGCGCGGCAAAGGTGCGGGATTTCGGGTCGGCGGCCGGCGACAGCTCGCGGATGCGCCCGGCGAAACGCTGATCCGGCTGCGTCCAGAGTTCCACCGAAACCGGCTGGCCGACCTTGAAGCGGCCGAAGCTCTGCTCCGGCAGGCTGATCGACACTTCACGCTCGCCGTCGGTGGCGAGGGTGAACACGGTCTGCCCGGCGGCGACCACCTGGCCGACCTCCAGCGAACGCCGGGACACCACGCCGTCCTGCGGCGCGCGCAGCACCGCGTAGCTGGCCTGGTTGGTCGAGACGTTGAATTCGGCCTTGATCTGCTTGAGGCGGGCTTCGCCGGAGCGGTAGAGGTTTTCCGCGTTGTCGTACTGGGAACGGCTGACCATCTGCCGATCCATCAGGGTCTTGTAGCGGTCGCGCTCGGCCCGCACAAGGTTCAGGTTGGCTTCGGCGGCGGCGACCTGGGCGCGGGTGGCCTCCAATTGCAGGCGCACGTCCTGCGGATCGAGCTCGGCCAGGGGTTGGTCGGCCTTCACGCGCTGGCCCTCTTCGACCAGTCGTCGGCTGACCTTGCCGCCGATGCGGAATGCCAGATCAGGCTCGTAGCGGGCCCTCACCTCACCGGGATAACTCTCCATCGCCTGCGCCGAAGGCTCTGGCTGAACCACCATGGCCGGCCGGACGGCGACGGGCGTCGCCTCCTCGTGACCGCATGCCGACAATAAAAAAGCCAGACTGACTGGCATTGCAATGGACAGCGCATAGCGGAACATGGTGACGGACCTTTCGCTAAGGGGGCCTGGAATAATTATACTGGCGGGTATGTTATTAATAGCAAACTCACCAGTCCAGTATTAAAAGCGAAGAATGCCAAACAATCCCCCAGCCCCAAACGGCCCGGGTCGCCCCAAGGATCCGGCCAAGCGCCAGGCGATCCTCGAAGCGGCGAAAACCCTGTTCCTGAGCCACGGCTACGCCAACACCAGCATGGACGCGGTGGCCGCCGAGGCGGGCGTTTCAAAACTGACCGTATACAGTCACTTCAACGACAAGGAGACGCTGTTTTCCGCCGCCGTGGCGGCCAAATGCGAAGCGCAGCTGCCGTCGATGGTCTTCGAACTGCCGGACGGCGTCGCGGTGGAAAATGTGTTGCTGAACATTGCCCGCGGCTTCCACCAACTGATCAACAGCGAAGAATCGGTGAACCTGCACCGGCTCATCATGGCGCTGGGCAGTCAGGATCCGAAGCTGTCGCTGATCTTCTTCGAGGCCGGCCCCCAGCGCATGGTGCAGGGCATGGAGCGGCTGCTGGCCCGCGTCAACGAGACCGGCGAACTGAGCATCGACCTGCCGCGCAACGCCGCCGAGCATTTCTTCTGCCTGATCAAGGGCGCGGGCAATTTCCGCCTGCTGTACGGCTGCGGCGAGCCGCTGACCGACGAGGCGGCCGAGAGCCATGTGCAGGAAGTGGTGGGGTTGTTCATGCGGGCCTACCGGCCCTGACGGCTGCGCCGCGCCGACGGGCTCCCACAGCGCATGCCTGATGCCCGGAGCATCACTGTGGGAGCCGGCCGGCGATGGCGGCGCCTGGGGCTCAGGCCTTGAGTGCTTTCTTCGGATAGATGTCGTAGCGGCTGGACTTGCCGTCCAGCGCATGGCTCGGCTTCGGCCCTTCGATGCACGGCGCCTTGCGCGGGCGCTTGACCACCACCCGGTGGCTGGCCAGGGCCAGGGCCGCCTCCAGCAGCGCCGGCGCGTCCGGGTCATCGCCCACCAACGGCCGGAACAGGCGCATCTCCTTCTTCACCAGCGCGGTCTTCTCGCGGTGGGGAAACATCGGATCGAGGTAGATCACCTGCGGCGGCTCGCCCTCCCAGTTGCGCATCACCTCGATGGAGTTGCCCTTGAGCAGCGTCATCCGCGCCACGATCGGCGCCACGTCGAAATCCTCAGCCGCCCGGGCCAGGCCGTCTTCGAGCAACGCACCGATCAGCGGCTGACGCTCGATCAGGCTCATCTCGCAGCCCAGGCTCGCCAGCACGAACGCATCCTTGCCCAGCCCCGCCGTGGCGTCCAGCACCCGCGGACGCACGCCCTGGGCGATGCCGACGGCCTTGGCGATCATTTGGCCGTTGCCTCCGCCGTACAGCCGCCGGTGGGCCGCACCGCCCTCGACGAAGTCCACCCGCACCGGCCCCGGCGCATCCGGCCCCAGCTGCTGCAGCTGCAGGCCCTGCCCGCCGACCTGCAAGGCGAACTCGCCGTCCTGCGCCTGCAACGGCAGGCTCAGGCGCTCGGCCCACTGCCGGGCCTGCGGCTCGAAGGCAGGCTCAAGGGCCTCGACATGGATGCGGCAGGCCGCTGGATGCTCAATCATGAAAAACACGCTCAAAAAGTTAAGGATCGGCAAAATCCGCCGATAACCCAATCAACGCGCATTCTGCCAGAGCCGAGCGTCGACCGAAAAAAATGTCAGGCATTCTTCCCACATCGATTGGCTACATCTCGCCCCATGGCGATTTCAGCCGTCAGAACACTCAAGCACTGAGCGGCGTCAGTCACCTGTGGCAGGATTTCTTTGCCCAGGCGCTGGCCGAACAGTCGAGTGATGTGGTGCCGGCCTGCGGCACGTTCCCGCCGGTCGACCTGGACAGCCCGGACGAGCCGACCGTGGGCAGCGACCTGCACGCGCACATCATCAGCCAGCGCGAATGCGACGTGGTCGACACCGAGATCCGCCCGCCGGAGCCGCTGTTCCTGCCGATCGCCGAATTCGAGACGGAACTGCTCGACAAGCCGTTCCCGCCGTTCCCGCCGGAAGAGATCAACGCCCAGCAGAAGCAGCAGGACTTCGAGAGCGGCTGGGTTCGCCCGATCGTGCTCACCCATGGCCAACCGGTTCCCGAGCCGGGCGCCGCGCCGCAGAAACGTCCGCTGTACCTGCCGATCGCCGAGTTCGACCTCGACCTCATGGAAAAACCGTTCCCGCCGTTCTCCCCCGAAGAGATCGTCGAGCAGCAGCGTGCGCTGGACTTCGACAACGGTTGGGTGCGCCCGATCGTTCAGCAGAACCTGCGCATCGCAGCCTGAGCCTCAGCGCCACGCCCCGCCCTCACCCCTTGAACAGCTGATTGACCTGGGCATACGCCATCGAACGCGAGGCGAACGAGAAGGTGCCCGACCGCTTGATCTCCTCGGCCGCCCGGAAGAACTCCCCGAGCGCCGCCAACGCCAGCGCCGACCCGGTGCTCACCCGGCGCACGCCCATCTCCTCCAGTTCCTGCAACGTCAGCTTCAGTGCGCCGGACATCAGCACATTCACCGGTTTCGGCGCCACGGCGCGCACCACCGCCAGCACCTCTTCGGCATTGCGCAGGCCCGGCGCGTAGAGCACGTCGGCCCCCGCTTCAGCGAACGCCTGCAAGCGGCGAAGGGTGTCATCGAGATCGGGCCGGCCGTGCAGGTAGTTTTCCGCACGGGCGGTCAGGGTGAAGGGAAACGGCAGTGAGCGCACCGCCGCCACCGCCGCCTCGATCCGCGCCACGGCATGTTCGAAGCAGTAGATCGGGCCGTCTTCGCGGCCGGTGGCGTCTTCGATGGAACCGCCCACCGCGCCCGCCCTTGCCGCGTGGATCAGGCTCTGCGCCGATTCGGCCGGCCCGTCGGCGAAACCGTTCTCCAGATCCACCGACACCGGCAGCTCCGTCGCCGCCGCGATTGCCCGGACATTGGCCAGGGTTTCCTCAAGGCTCAGGCCGCCGTCGGGCTTGCCCTGGGAAAACGCATACCCGGCGCTGGTGGTCGCCAGCGCCGGGTAGCCCAGGCCGGCGAGTATCTTCGCGGAGCCGGCGTCCCACGGATTGGGCATGACAAAGAGCCCGCTGCGTTCATGCAGGGCTCTGAAGGCTTCGGCTTTACGGATTTGCGCGTCCATCGGCAGGCTCCCGGGCAGAGAAGGAAATCCGCCTCAGAGCAGTCCCAACTGCTCCGCGGCGGGCTCTCTGTATAGCTCAGGCAGGGCCGGCAGGCCAGGCAGGCGCTGCATCAGTTGGGCGTGAAAGCGTTGCGCCAGCTTCGCCGCCAGCAGGTTGTCCGCCGTGTGCAGGAAGATGTACGGCGTGCGCCCCTCTTCGATCCACTCGGCGATTTTCGCCACCCACGGCACCAGGAACGGGTCGTTGGCCTCCAACTGCGGATGGCCGATGAAACGCACCTGCGGATGCTGGGTGAACGCCGCCGGGCGCGTGGGCACGCGGGGCTTTTTCGATTGGGCGTGGATCACCGACGATTCGGTGGACAGGCAACTGAACAGCGCACGCGGGTCGAGGCAGATGCGCTCGACGCCTCGGTCGAGCAACAAGCGATTGAGCAGCCGTTCGCTCTCGCCCTTGGCGAAGAACTGGTCATGGCGCACTTCCACCGCCAGGGGCCGGTCCAACGCGTCGATGAACGCCGCCAGTTCCGGCAAACGCTGCGGGGTAAAGCTTTTCGACAGTTGCAGCCACATCGGCGAGACCCGGTCGCCGAGGGGGCCGAGCAATTGGATGAAGGTTTCGGCGGCGGTGAGCTGGTCGCGCAGGTCGCCGCCGTGGCTGATGTCGCCGGGGAACTTGGCGGTGAACCGAAAGTGCTCCGGCATCACCTCGGCCCAGCGCTGCACCGTGGCCGGCGACGGGCTGGCGTAGAAAGTCGTGTTGCCTTCCACCGCGTTGAACACCTGGGCATAGAGGCCGAGGAAGTCAGCCGTTTTCGCGTCCGCCGGGTACAGGTAATCGCGCCAGGCGCTTTCGCTCCAGGACGGACAACCCAAGTAATAGGGCAGCGCCATCAGATGTACAGGTCGAGGCCCAGCACGTCCGCTTCCCAGTCGACAAACCCGGCGGTGCTCAGGTAGCTGGCCAAGGCCATGGCCACGCTCTTCTTCATCGCACGGTGGTAGATCATGTCTTGCTGACGGGCGGGCAGATTGCTCAGGCGTTGCGCGGAGGCCTTGGCGGCGCGGGCGGCCAGTTGCTCCTCGGAAGGGATTTCCAGCTCGCCGTCGATATCGTCGACGGACTCATCCAGCGCCGCGTTGCCTTTGCGGGGCTTGCGCTTGATGGGGTAGGAATGAGAGGAAACGCCGTCTATACGCATAAAGTCATGCTCGGTATCGATGATGGCAATTTAGCGGCACCTGACCGACTTAGCAAACCGCCGAGTGATAACTAGAACACATAAAAGACAAAAGGTTTAAAGCGCGGGGTTGGAAACTGACGATTGGCAGCACAGGAACGGGCTCGCCCCTCCTATCGGTGCGTGCCTGCCGACGCCATCGCCAGCAGGCTGGCTTCTGCAGTCGTTACCTGAGACGCTGACTTGGGCGTGAGTCAGCGGGCCTTGGGGGTGGCGACCTTGTCGCGCAGGTAGACCGGCTGAGCGTCGTCCGGCGCAATGGCTTCGCCGCGCGCCCAGGCGAACCGGGCCAGGGTCAACAGGTCTTCGGCATGGGGCAGCATGCCGGCGTCAGAGCCGCTCAGGCTGACGGCGATGCGCTCGCCGTAGCCCCAACCGGTGCCCGCGCCGAACCATTCACCGGCGGCATCGGCCGGCAGCGCTGCGGCTTCCGGCGGCAGGACCGCTTCGGCGCCGACCAGGCGCATCTCCCCTGCCGTCTCGCGGTAGCAGCCCCAGTACACCTCGTCCATGCGCGCATCGATGGCTGCCGCGACCTGGCTTGCGCCGTGCTCGCGCAAGGCTCGCTGCGCCAGCACCGCCAGGTTGGAGACCGGCAGCACCGGACGTTCCAGGGCGAACGCCAGCCCCTGCACCACGCCGATGGCGATCCGCACGCCGGTGAAGGCGCCGGGCCCGCGGCCGAAGGCGATGGCGTCCACCGCTTGCAGGGTGGTGCCAGCGTCGGCCAGCAGCCGCTGGATCATCGGCAGCAGTTTCTGCGCATGCAGGCGCGGGATCACCTCGTAATGGCTCGTGACCTTGCCGTCATGCAGCAAGGCGACGGAGCAGGCTTCAGTCGCGGTGTCCAGGGCCAGCAGGGTGCTCATCGGTGTGTCCGTCAATCAGGAGGGGAAAAAGGGCGCCAGTATAAACAACTACGGCCCGCAAGCGGGCCGTGGATGATGCAGCTGAGCCGTTTTTTCAGCTCAGGGCCGCCAGCACCTTGGCGGTGATGGCCTCGACCGAACCGACGCCAGGGATGTGGCTGTACTTCGGCTTGCCCTGGGCGGCAGACAGCTTCTGGTAGAAGTCCACCAGCGGCTTGGTCTGCGAATGGTAGACCGACAGGCGATGGCGCACGGTCTCTTCGGTGTCGTCCTTGCGCTGCACCAGCTCTTCGCCGGTGACGTCGTCCTTGCCTTCGACCTTCGGCGGGTTGTAGACGATGTGGTACACGCGGCCGCTGGCCTCGTGGACGCGGCGGCCGGCGATGCGCTGCACGATCTCTTCGTCTTCGACCGCGATCTCGACCACGGCGTCCAGCTCGACGCCGGCGGTGACCAGGGCTTCGGCCTGAGGAATGGTGCGCGGGAAACCGTCGAACAGGAAGCCGTTGGCGCAGTCAGACTGAGCGATGCGATCCTTGACCAGCGCGATGATCAGGTCATCCGACACCAGGCCGCCGGCATCCATGATGCCCTTGGCCTTGAGGCCCAGCTCGGTGCCGGCCTTGACCGCCGCACGCAGCATGTCGCCGGTGGAGATTTGCGGAATGCCGAATTTCTCGGTGATGAACTTAGCCTGAGTACCTTTACCGGCCCCGGGAGCTCCCAGCAGAATGACGCGCATCGATGTGCTCCTCAATTTTTTATATAAAAAACAACGGATTCGCCTCGTGGGGCCAATCTTGAAAATAGGGTCGCGGCCGCCCAAACGGCCAAAGGCTGATCAAGATACACAGCAGGCTGCGCCCACACAAGACACCAAAAGTCGGAGAAACCGGCCCCTGCCGCGACGTTGCGCCGCAGTGTCCCAAGTCGCAACCCCATCATTAACTGTCGCCTGACCGCACCTTTTCCGTGTGCGCCAGACGGCCCCCGCGAACCGCTGCGGGAGCCCCCGCCCCACGCAGAAAACCTTAGCCGGTATTTCGAAGACCGGCGGCGATCCCCGCCACAGACACCAGCAGCGCCTGTTCCACGGGGCTGCCCTGCACCACTTCCTGGCGCCGGGAACGGGCCAGCAGTTCGGCCTGCAATAGATGCAGCGGATCAAGGTAAGTGTTGCGCAGGCGGATGAATTCCAGGGTGTCGGGGCTGTGCGCCAGCAACTGCGACTGACCGGTCAGCCCGAGCACGACCGCGCACGCCTGCGACAATAGGTCGCGCAAGTGCGCACCCAGCGGCAGCAGCGACGGCTCGACCAGCCGCTGGTCATAGGACAGCGCGATGTCGGCGTCCGCCTTGGCCAGCACCATCTCCAGCATGTCGATGCGGGTGCGGAAGAACGGCCATTGCTCGCGCATCTGCGCCAGCAGATCCCCTTCGCCCCGGGCCAGGGCGTTGTTCAGCGCGGTCTCCCAGCCGAGCCAGGCCGGCAGCATCAGCCGCGTCTGGGTCCAACCGAAGATCCACGGGATCGCCCGCAGGCTCTCGATGCCGCCGGCCCGGCGCTTGGCCGGGCGGCTGCCCAGCGGCAAGCGCCCCAGCTCCTGCTCCGGTGTGGATTGGCGGAAGTACTCGACGAACTGCGGATTTTCCCGCACCACAGCGCGGTAGGCCTTGACGCCGTCGGCGGCCAGTTCGTCCATCAGGTGCCGCCATTCGGGGGTCGGGGGCGGCGGCGGCAACAGGGTCGCTTCGAGCACCGCCGCCAGATAGAGGTTGAGGTTCTGTTCGGCGATGTCAGGCAGGCCGAATTTGAAACGGATCATTTCGCCCTGCTCGGTGGTGCGGAACCGCCCCGCCACCGATCCCGGCGGCTGCGACAGGATCGCCGCGTGGGCCGGGCCGCCGCCGCGGCCGACGGTGCCGCCACGGCCGTGGAACAGCAACAGTTCGACCTGCTGTTCGCGGCAGATCTCCACCAGCCGCTCCTGGGCGCGGTATTGGGCCCACGCGGCAGCGGTGGTGCCGGCGTCCTTGGCCGAGTCGGAGTAGCCGATCATCACTTCCTGCGGCCCCTGCAACCGTGCGCGGTAACCCGGCAGTTGCAGCAGCCGCTCGATCACAGGACCTGCGTTGTCGAGGTCGGCCAGGGTCTCGAACAGCGGCACCACGCGCATCGGCCGCAGCACGCCGGCTTCCTTGAGCAGCAGTTGCACCGCAAGCACGTCGGACGCGGCGCCGGCCATGGAAATGACGTAGGAACCCAGCGAGGCGCCCGGCGCAGCGGCGATCTCCTTGCAGGTGGCGAGGACTTCGGCGGTGTCCGCCGAGGGCTTGAAGTGGGCCGGCAGCAATGGCCGGCGGTTGTTCAGTTCGCGGGTCAGGAACTCGATGCGCTGCTCCTCGCCCCATTCCTCGTAGCGGCCCAGGCCCAGGTAATCGGTGATTTCGGTCATGGCCGCGCTGTGCCGCGACGAGTCCTGGCGCACGTCCAGGCGCACCAGGAACAGGCCGAACGTCACCGCCCGGCGCAGGCAGTCGAGCAGCGGCCCGTCGGCGATCACGCCCATGCCGCATTCGTGCAGCGAGCGGTAGCACAGCTCCAGCGGATCAAGCAGTTCGCGGTTGCCGTGCAGCACGTCCGCCGGCGCCGGGGTGGCGGCGGTCAGCGCCGCATGGGCCCAGTTGCGCGTGGCGCGCAGGCGTTCGCGCAGTTGCTTGAGCACGGCGCGGTACGGCTCGGCGCTGTCGCCGGCGCGGGCCTTGAGTTCATCGCTGGCCTGCTGCATCGACAGCTCGGCGGCCAAGCGGTCGACGTCGCGCAGGTACAGGTCGGCCGCCATCCAGCGCGCCAGCAACAGCACCTCACGGGTGACGGCGGCGGTGACATTGGGGTTGCCGTCGCGGTCGCCGCCCATCCATGAAGCGAAGCGGATCGGCGCGGCCTCCAACGGCAAGCGCAGGCCGGTGGCGGCGTGCAGCGCCTGGTCGGCCTTGCGCATGTGGTTGGGGATCGCCTGCCACAGCGAATGCTCGATCACCGCGAAGCCCCATTTGGCTTCGTCTACGGGCGTGGGTCGGGTGCGGCGGATCTCTTCGGTGTGCCAGGCTTCGGCGATCAGGCGTTGCAGGGTGTTGTGGATTTGCCCGCGCTCGGCGTCGGTCAGGTCGCGATGATCCTGGGCCGCCAACTGCGCGGCGATCGCGTCGTACTTCTGGATCAGCGTGCGCCGCGCCACTTCGGTCGGGTGGGCCGTGAGCACCAGTTCGATCTCCAACCGCGCCAGCTGGCGGGCCAGGGCCTCGGCGCTGTGGCCTTCGCTGCGCAGGCGGGCCAACAGCTCCGGCAGCACCCGGGATTCGAACGGCGCGGCCTGCGACGCCTCGCGGCGATGGATCAACTGGTACTGCTCGGCGATGTTGGCCAGGTTGAGGAACTGGTTGAACGCCCGCGCCACCGGCAGCAGTTCGGCTTCGCTCAGCTGATCGAGGCTGGCGCTGAGCTCGGCGTCCATCGAACCGCGCCGGTCGGCCTTGGCGCCCTTGCGGATCTGCTCGATCTTGTCGAGGAAACCCTCGCCGTACTGGTCACGGATGGTGTTGCCCAACAGCTCTCCGAGCAGGTGAACATCTTCGCGCAAGCGTGCATCGATATCGGTCATCGGCAGTTCTCCAGCAGTCGTCCAGGCGGCTAAAAAGCGAGCGAATGGTCAGAGAGTGCCGCTCTGCGGCGCGACTTACAAGCAGACGACGAAGGGCCACGCAACCCCGCGCCCGCCAGCTAACCTCAACAACAGGCCCCACAACGGCTTGCCGCCGGCCCCGCCGGACACTCACCAGAACCTGCCACGAGCGGGTGCGCCATGAGGTCATCATGAAAATCCGAGAACTTGCCCAGCATTGGGAAGAAACCGCCAAGGGTCGCCTGACCGACACCGGCTACACCATCCGCCTGGACGTGGAGGCCGCCGCGCGGCTGGCCGCCATCGCCGAGATGTACCCCAAGCGGCATCCCGAGGAACTGCTCGGCGAACTGATCGGCGCCGCCCTCGAAGAGTTCGAGGCGAGCCTGCCGTACGTGAAGGGCTCGACGGTGGTCGCCACCGACGAGGAAGGCGATCCGCTGTACGAGGACGTCGGCCCGACGCCGCGTTTCCTCGCCTTGTCGCGCCGGCATCTGCAGGATCTGTCCGCCGCCGGCAAGCCGAAGCACTGATCCCGCACAGCTCATCCTGTGGGAGCAACGGTCTTGACCTGGGCCTGCGGTCTCAGGCCTGACGCCATCGCCAGCAGGCTGGCTCCCACAGGGAAATGTGTGCACACCCCCGAAAACTGTGGGCGCGGGCTTGCCCGCGAAAGCGCCCTTTCTGGCTCCTTCAGTCGTGGCTGACACAGCGCATGGCAAGCAAGCCCGCTCTCGCTTTTCGGACGGCAATCGGCCCGCCCATACCGCCAGACACCGCCAAAGTTCCCGTTTTAGAGCCCTGCCCGTTCGGTCAAATTTTTTTTGGCGATGGGCCATCTTTTCTGAACTTTTAAAAAATGCGCCCGGTCGGAACAGGTAACCACGCCTGGGACGAGCGTTTCAGAACGCGCTCCGACACGACGCATGCGACTCCTCGTCCAGGATGGATTCAGCGTTATCCAAGGAGTTGAACAATGGAGTTGAAGACCATGAAGACCCAAACCTCGTCCACCCCTCTGCGCAGCCTGAAACTGGTCGCCCTGGCCCTGGGCGCCGGCGTCGTGCTGGCCGGTTGCGCCGGCAACCCGCCGACCGAGCAGTACGCCGTCACCCAATCGGCGGTCAACAGCGCGGTCAGCGCCGGCGGCACCGAATTCGCCGCCGTGGAAATGAAGCAGGCCCAGGACAAGCTCAAGCAGGCTGAAATCGCCATGCACGACAAGAAATACGATCAGGCCCGCACCCTGGCCGAACAGGCCGAGTGGGACGCCCGGGTCGCCGAGCGCAAGGCCCAGGCGATGAAGGCCGAGCAGGCCGTGAAGGACTCCCAGAAGGGCGTTCAGGAACTGCGTCAGGAAAGTCAGCGCACCGTGCAGTAAGCGCGCATCCCGACCGCAAGGCTGAATCTCTTATTGACAGAAGGACGAACGAACATGCGTAATCAACTGATGATCCCTGCTCTGCTGGCCGCAAGCGTTGCCCTGGCGGCGTGCTCCACCCCGCCGAACCCGAACCTGGAACAGGCGCGCACCAACTACGCAGGCCTGCAGGCCAACCCGCAGGCCAGCAAGGTCGCCGCCCTGGAGACCAAAGAGGCCAGCGACTACCTGGACAAGGCCGACAAGGCCTACCTGGACAAGCAAGACGCGGCCAAGGTCGACCAACTGGCCTACCTCACCAACCAGCGCGTGGAAGTGGCCAAGCAGACCATCGCCCTGCGCACCGCCGAAGCCAACCTGAAGAACGCCGCGGCCCAGCGCGCCCAGGCCCGCCTGGACGCCCGCGACCAGCAGATCAAACAGCTTCAGGACAGCCTCAACGCCAAACAGACCGACCGCGGCACCCTGGTGACCTTCGGCGACGTGCTGTTCGCCACCAACAAGGCCGAGCTCAAGTCCAGCGGCCTGATGAACATCAACAAGCTGGCGCAGTTCCTCCAGGAGAACCCCGACCGCAAGGTGATCGTCGAGGGCTACACCGACAGCACCGGCACCGCGGGCTACAACCAGTCGCTGTCCGAACGCCGGGCGACCTCGGTGCAGGTGGCGCTGATCAAGATGGGCGTCGATCCGTCGCGCATCGTTACCCAGGGCTACGGCAAGGAATACCCGGTGGCGGACAACGGCAGCGTCTCGGGCCGGGCGATGAACCGTCGGGTGGAAGTGACCATCTCCAACGACAACCAGCCGGTGCTGCCGCGTTCGGCGGTGAGCGCGAACTAAGCGTCGCACGCTGATGCGAAAAGCCCCGCCTGAGCGATCAGGCGGGGCTTTTCGTTTCCCGGTTCCCTGTGGCGAGGGAGCTCGCTCCCGCTGGACCTCCTTTAACGGGAGCAAGCTCCCTCGCCACAAAGACTGTGAGACGTTTATTGCTGCAGTTGCTGCGGAGTTTCCTGGCCCATGCAGCGCACCGCTTTCTTCTTGTCGTTGACCAGCACGCCGGTCAGGCCTTTCTGTTCGGTGTCGAACAGCACCAGCACGCCGTCGATGCATTGCGCCACTTGCGGCGCTGGCTCCAGCGACACCCGGTAATCCTCGCCGGGGATGGTCTTGAGCATGGTGAAGTCGTTGAGCAGCAGCGCATCCTCGGGTTTGGCGAAGTGCAGGTAGCCGTAGTACCACAGGGCACCGACGGTGCCGAGGATGCTGCAGATGCCGGTGATGATCAGCGGGATGGCGTTACGTTCTTCACTCATTGCGGACTCTCTGGGGGTTCGTCTTCGGTTTTCGGGGGCGGCGGATAGTTGGGGATCTCGCCGAGGCGGCGCAGGCCGTTGAAGTGTTCGGGGTCGTCCAGGTAACGCAGCATCACCTGCCGCCACACCGGGTCGCCGAAGGTCTGCACGTGGCCGCCGCGGGTCAGCTGCAGCACACGGGGCGGCGGCGCAGCTTGATACAGACGGATGCCGTTGGAAAGGGGCACGAGGGGATCGTCGATGCTGTGGTAGATCAGCTTCGGCACGCCGTCGAGCTTCTCCATCGAACGGATGGCGCTGTCGCCGTCCGGCACCAGCCACGACAGCGGCACCTGGAACGGCCAGGTCATCCACGAGGTGCTCAGCGCATACTGGCCGACGCTGCGGTAGCTGGCGGGCACGCCGTCGAGCACCAGGGCCTTGAGCTGCTTTTGGCGTTCCGGATGCCGCACGAGCCAGTGCACCGCCATCGCGCCGCCCAGGCTCTGGCCCAGCACGACCAGCGGCTTGCCCTTGACCTCGGGCGCGCGATCCAGCCAGGCGAAGGCGGCGTCGATGTCCTGGTAGATCGCCGGCAGCGACGGCTCGCCTTCGGACAGGCCATAGCCGCGGTAGTCCACCAGCAGCACCTGATAGCCGCTCTTCGGCAGCCACCAACTGCCGCCCAGGTGCATCGGCAGGTTGCCGCCGTTGCCGTGCAGGTGCAGCACCGTGCCCTTGACCTCGACCCCGGCCTTGGCCGGCAGCCACCAGGCGTGCAGGCGCAGGCCGTCGGCGGTGGTCAGGGTCACGTCGCGGTAGTCGAGCCCGGCCTTCTGCGGGGTGAACAACTGGCCGCGCTCGGGGTAGAACAGCAGCGAACTGCACCCGCCGAGGGTCAGGAGCAGGCAGACGATGCCGAGGATTCTCATCCGGTGAAACCTCGCGAAGGAAATTGGCGAACGATTCAGAGAAGAACAAATAACCCTGTGGGAGCTGGCTTGCCAGCGATGGCGGTGGGTCAGCCAACATCAATAATGACTGACAGAATGCAATCGCTGCGGTGCGGCGATCCGACAAGCCAGCTCCCACAGGTATTGTGTTTGCCCTATAGGATGTTGGAGTAGTCCGCCTCGATCCGGTCCAGGCTCAAATGGTTGAGGAAGTTGGAGAAGCACATCCACGCCGACAGCGCGTTCAGGTCACGGAACTGCTCCGGCAGGTACTTGGGCGGCACCACCAGGCCTTCGTCCACCAGTTGGCGCAGGGTGCGCATGTCCTCCAGCGTGGTCTTGCCGCAGAACAGCAGCGGGATCTGCTCGAGCTTACCCTTGCGCACGGCCAACTGAATGTAGTTGTAAACCATGATGAAGCCCTTGAGGTAGGACAAGTCTTTGGTGAATGGCAGACCGGTCGGCACCGAACCCCGGAAGACCCGGCTCGCGTTGCCGTAGCTTTCCGCCATCTCGAAGCCCTGCTCGCGGAAGAACTCGAAGACCTGAAGAAAGTCCGCGCCCTCCTCCACCATGTGGATGGCGCGGGTGCGGTTGGTGAGCTTGCGCAGGCGGCTGGGGTAGGAGGCGAAGGTGATGATTTCCATCAGGATCGCCAGGCCTTCCTGGGTCACCGTCGACGAAGGCGGGCCCTTGGCCAGGAAGGTGCAGATCGGCTGGTTCAGGCCGTTGAGCGTGGTGCCGACGTGCACCAGGCCTTCATGCACTTCCAGGGCCCGGACGTCGCGGCCGTTGAACATCGCGTCGGTGCGGATCTTGATGTAGTCGGCCCCCGCCGCCGCGTCGGCGACGATGCCGTCGGACTCGAACACCCGGATGGTTTCCTCGGCTTCGCCGAACACTTTGTTCAGGCGCGTCTGCAGCAGGTGCACGGCGTCTTTGGCGGTGAGGGTCTTGGGCTCGTCCTTCAGGTCGCCGCGGCCGTCGATGTTGTTCAGGTAGTCGGACATCATCAGGCCGAGGTCGGCCAGGGTCGGATCGCCGGCATGGAACGCATCGGACGCGGCGCCGTACAGTTCCTGGGAAATCAGGCCGAAGTCCTCGGTGCCGCGCGCTTCGAGCATGCGCACCACCATGCGGTACTCCTTGCACATGCGGCGCATGATCTGCCCCACCGGGCTGAATTGGCCGAGCTGGCGGGTGATGTCGCGCTCGATGTTCTGGAACTCGAGCTTGACCTTGCTCGAATCGAAGGTCAGCGGCCGGTTGAGGTAGTAGTCCCGGTCCACTGCCGGCAGTTCCTTGCCCTTGGCCTTGAGGAAACCCTTGCGCACGTTCTCGTCCCACTTGACCGCGTCGAGGACGCGGATCGGTGTCTGCGCCAGCACAATGCGATCGGACAGCGTGCGTATCGTCTGCTGGTAATCGTCCACCCGAAACTCCTGTAAAAAACGTCTGTGGGAGCGGGCTTGCCCGCGAACGCGTCGCTGCATTCAACATCGCTGCTGCCTGTCGCACCGTCATCGCGGGCAGGCTCGCTCCTACAAGGGGATTGCGTCACACCGACGCCAGCACCAGATGCATGTACCGCGTCAGGATGCCGAGCATGTCCTCTTCGGCCAATGGCTCGACACCGTTGAGCAGGCCCTGATATTCCATCCGTCCGATAATCGCCGTCAACACTTTGGCATCCTGCTGCGGTTCCCGGGAACCCAGCACCTGGAACAGCTGACAGGTGCCCTGCAGCAGGATCTGCTGGTGGGAACGCACCAGTTCCGCCAGGCGCGGGTTGAGCAGCGCCTCCTGGCGGAACGCCTGCTCGGCCATCAGGTGTTCGCGGCGGTTGACCAGTTGCCGGTGCACATAGTCGGCCATCAGCCGGGCGATGTCGTCGGCCAGTTGCGAGCGCGACTCGGGGCTGCCGTCGCCGCTGACCACCATCTCGCGCAGCAGGCCTTCGTTGTTGATCCACAGCTTGGCCATGTAGGCCGCGCTGCGCTCGACGTATTGGGCGAAGGTATCGGTGAGCAGGTCATCGATGTCCTTGAAGTAATAGGTGGTGGCCGACAGCGGCACGCCGGCCTCGGCCGCCACCGCACGGTGGCGCACGGCACGCACGCCGTCGCGCACGACGATGCGCATCGCCGCGTCGAGAATGTCCTGCCGGCGCTGCTCGCTGCCCTGTCGGCTGGCCTTGCGACCCTGGTACTGAACACTTTCAGCGACCGCAACGGCGATTCCCGCTGCACCCTCTTGAGCCATTGCACCGATCACGGCAGGTATTCCTCTGTTGTTCTTTTCAAAAGTAACCATTTGATACGTTTGTACCAGACAGGCAATAAAAAACCGCCTGTTCGAGGCGGTTTTTTAAGTGAAACGTTTACGCTTGCGGCCGCATGTGCGGGAACAGGATCACGTCGCGGATCGACGGCGAGTTGGTCAGCAGCATCACCAGACGGTCGATGCCGATGCCTTCACCGGCCGTCGGCGGCATGCCGTACTCCAGCGCGCGGACGAAGTCGGCGTCGTAGTGCATGGCCTCGTCGTCGCCGGCGTCCTTGTCGGCCACCTGGGCCATGAAGCGCTCGGCCTGGTCTTCCGCGTCGTTGAGCTCGGAATAGGCGTTGGCGATCTCACGGCCGCCGATGAACAGCTCGAAGCGGTCGGTGACGTTCGGGTTCTCGTCGTTGCGGCGCGCCAGCGGCGACACTTCGAACGGGTACTGGGTGATGAAGTGCGGCTGCTCCAGCTTGTGCTCGACCAGCTCTTCGAAAATCATCACCTGCAGCTTGCCCAGGCCTTCGAAGCCCAGCACCTTGGCGCCGGCCTTCTTGGCGATGTCACGGGCCTTGTCGATGTCGTTCAGGTCATCGGCGGTCAGCTCGGGGTTGTACTTGAGGATCGAGTCGAACACCGACAGGCGGGCGAACGGCTCGCCGAAGTGGAACACCTTGTCGCCGTACGGCACGTCGGTGCTGCCCAGAACCAGCTGCGCCAGCTCGCGGAACAGTTCTTCGGTCAGGTCCATGTTGTCTTCGTAGTCGGCGTAGGCCTGGTAGAACTCCAACATGGTGAATTCAGGGTTGTGACGGGTCGAGACGCCTTCGTTGCGGAAGTTGCGGTTGATCTCGAACACCTTCTCGAAACCGCCGACCACCAGGCGCTTGAGGTACAGCTCTGGCGCGATGCGCAGGAACATTTCCATGTCCAGCGCGTTGTGGTGGGTTTCGAACGGCTTGGCCGCGGCGCCGCCCGGGATGGTCTGCAGCATCGGCGTCTCGACTTCGAGGAAGTCGCGCTTCATCAGGAAGCTGCGGATGTGGGCGATGACCTGCGAACGCACGCGGAAGGTCTGGCGCACGTCTTCGTTGACGATCAGGTCGACGTAGCGCTGACGGTAGCGCTGCTCGGTGTCGGTCAGGCCGTGGTGCTTGTCCGGCAGCGGGCGCAGGGACTTGGTCAGCAGGCGCACATCGGTCATCTCGACGTACAGGTCGCCCTTGCCGGAACGGGCCAGGGTGCCTTCGGCGGCGATGATGTCGCCCATGTCCCAGGTCTTAACCGCCGCCAGGGTGTCTTCCGACAGGGTCTTGCGGTTGACGTAGACCTGGATGCGGCCGGTCATGTCCTGGATCACCATGAACGAGCCACGGTTGAGCATGATGCGACCGGCGACCTTGACCGGGATTGCAGCCTCTGCCAGCTCTTCCTTGGTCTTGTCCGCGTACTGTTTCTGCAAGGCATCGCAGTAGTTCTCGCGGCGGAAGTCGTTCGGGAAGGCGTTGCCCTTGGCGCGCTCGGCGGCAAGCTTTTCCTTGCGCAGGGCGATCAGGGAGTTCTCTTCCTGTTGCAGGGCTTGCGAATCGGGTTGTTGGTCGCTCATGTCTTCAAATTTTCCATCACAGGTTCGTTGCCCCCGGGCCTTGCGGACCGGGGATCGCCAGCAGGGCTGGCTTCCACAGGGATCGGACAGAAATCAGCCGAACCCCGTGTTACGTCTCTTACAGCCCGGACTTCAGGCTCGCTTCCAGGTATTCGTCGATGTCGCCGTCGAGCACCTTGTCGCAGTCGCTGCGTTCGATGTTGGTGCGCAGATCCTTGATCCGCGAAGCATCGAGCACGTACGAACGGATCTGGTGACCCCAGCCGATGTCGGACTTGCTGTCTTCCAGGGCCTGGGAAGCGGCGTTGCGCTTCTGCATTTCCTGCTCGTACAACTTGGCCCGCAGCATTTTCATGGCGGTGTCCTTGTTGGCGTGCTGGGAACGTTCGTTCTGGCAGCTGACCACGGTGTTGGTCGGCACGTGGGTGATCCGCACCGCCGAGTCGGTGGTGTTCACGTGCTGGCCGCCGGCGCCGGAGGAGCGGTAGGTGTCGATCCGCAGGTCGGCCGGGTTGATCTCGATCTCCACCTTGTCGTCGATCTCGGGCGAGACGAACACGGCCGAGAACGAGGTGTGGCGACGGTTGCCGGAGTCGAACGGGCTCTTGCGCACCAGACGGTGCACGCCGATCTCGGTGCGCAGCCAGCCGAAGGCGTATTCGCCCTTGATGTGCACGGTGGCGCCCTTGATCCCGGCGACTTCGCCGGCGGACAGTTCCATGATGGTCGCGTCGAAGCCGCGCTTGTCGGCCCAGCGCAGGTACATGCGCAGCAGGATGTTGGCCCAGTCCTGGGCCTCGGTGCCGCCGGAACCGGCCTGGATGTCCAGGTAGGCGTTGTTCATGTCCATTTCGCCGCTGAACATGCGGCGGAATTCCAGCTTGGCCAGGGAGTCTTCGAGGCGGGCCAGTTCAGTGACCACGTCACCTACGGCGCCTTCGTCGTTCTCTTCGACGGCCATGTCCAGCAGGTCGCGGCAATCGGCCAGGCCGCCGGACAGTCCGTCCAGGGTCTCGACGATCTGCGCCAGGGCGGCGCGCTCGCGGCCCAGCTCCTGGGCGTATTCGGGTTTGTTCCAGACGCTCGGATCTTCAAGCTCGCGGTTGACCTCGGTCAGACGCTCATGCTTTTGATCGTAGTCAAAGATACCCCCGAATGGTTTCGGAGCGCTCGGACAGGTCCTTGATAGTGTTCAGGATCGGGTTGATTTCCATGACAGGCAGCACTCGTTGGCGAACTTTTGAAAGCCGGCGAGTATAACGTAATCGGGCTGGCGCGGCAGCCCGTCCGGCGGCTGTAACCTCAATTCGCTTGACAGCGGCCTGCGCAGCCCGAAAGCGGTGTGCAGTCGCCAACGCAACGACCCATGCGCCGCCATCGCGAGCAGGCTCGGTCCCACAGTGTTGCGCAGTGACCGCAGACTCCGCTTCCGGCCGAAATGCCTGTGGGAGCCAGCCTGCTGGCGATGCGGGCTGGCGGGGGTTACTCGATCCCCACCTGGTTGCGCCCGTTGTTCTTGGCCTGGTAAAGGCCCCGGTCCGCCGCCGAGATCAGCAGGCGGCAGTCGCTGCCCGCCTCCGGCACCATCGTCGCCAGGCCGATGCTGATGGTCAGGCTCGACCCTTCGGTCGGTGCGATGTGCGGGATCTTCAGGGCCGCGACGGTCTGGCGCAGCTTCTCCGCCACCAGCCGCGCACCGCCCGGCGAGGTGTTGGGCAGCACCAGGGCGAACTCCTCGCCGCCGTAGCGCGCCGGCAGGTCCGACGGCCGCGCGCTGGCCTCGCGGATCGCCGTGGCCACCTTGCGCAGGGCTTCGTCGCCTTCGACGTGGCCGAAGGTGTCGTTGTAGGACTTGAAGTAATCGACGTCGATCATCAGCAGCGACAACTGGCTCTGGTCGCGCAGGCAGCGGCGCCATTCCAGTTCCAGGTACTCGTCGAAGTGCCGACGGTTGGACAGCCCGGTCAGGCCGTCGGAGTTCATCAGCCGCTGCAGCACCAGGTTGGTGTCGAGCAACTGCTGCTGGCTGACCCGCAGGGCGCGGTAGGCCGCGTCGCGCTGCAGCAGGGTCATGTAGGAGCGCGAGTGGTAGCGGATGCGCGCCACCAGCTCGATGTTGTCCGGCAGCTTCACCAGATAGTCGTTGGCCCCGGCCGAGAACGCCGCGCTCTTGATCAGCGGGTCTTCCTTGGTCGACAGGACGATGATCGGGATGTCCTTGGTCGCCGGGTGGTTGCGGTATTCGCGCACCAGGCTCAGGCCGTCGAGGCCGGGCATCACCAGGTCCTGGAGGATCACCGTCGGCTTGATCCGCACCGCATGGGCCACCGCCTGGTGCGGGTCGGAGCAGAAGTGGAAGTCGATGTTCTCTTCATTCGACAGCCCGCGGCGCACGGCTTCGCCGATCATCGCCTGATCGTCCACCAACAACACCATGGCGGCGTTTTCGTCGGTCTTGATGTCATCGATCTGTAAGTCATTCATGGGCGGTCACCTGAATACTGCGGGAGCCGGGATTGCTGAAACATGGATTCATTTGGGGAAAACCTCCAGCAACCGTGGCGCTATCTTTTCCAGCGGACGGATTTCCACGGCCGCGTCGATCGCCGCCGCGGCCTTGGGCATGCCGTACACCGCACTGCTTTGCTGATCCTGGGCGATGGTCAAATAACCCTGCTGACGCATGAGCTTAAGCCCTTGGGCCCCGTCGCGTCCCATTCCGGTCAATAAAACCCCGATGGCGTCACCGTTCCAGAAGTTGGCCACGCTCTCGAAGAACACATCGATGGAGGGCCGGTAGATCTCGTTGACCGGCTCTGCGGTGTAGGCCAGCGTGCCGTTCTTGAGCAGGCGGATATGGTGATTGGTGCCCGCCAGCAGCACCGCGCCGGCCTGCGGCGGCTCGCCCTCGCGGGCCAGGCGCACGTCCAGGCCGCTGGCGCTCGCCAGCCATTCGGCCATGCCGGCGGCGAACACCTGGTCGACATGCTGCACCAGCACGATGGCGGCGGAGAAGTTGCGCGGCAGGCCCTTGAGCAGGACCTCCAGCGCCGCCGGCCCGCCGGCGGACGAGCCGATGGCCACCAGCCGCTTGCACGACGCCGAGCTGCGCTGGGGCGGCTGCGCCGGGCGGGAACGGGTGGTTCGCTCGCCGATCAGCCAGCCGATGTTGAGGATCTTGCGCAGCAGCGGCGCCGCCGCTTCCTGGGCGTTGCCGGCGCCCAGGGCCGGGGTGTCGACCACATCCAGCGCGCCGTGGCCCATGGCCTCGAACACCCTATGCACGTTCTGCTGCCGGTCGACCGTGACGATGACGATGGCGCACGGGGTTTCGGCCATGATCCGCCGGGTGGCCTCGACGCCGTCCATCACCGGCATGATCAGGTCCATCAGGATCAGGTCCGGGGTGTTCTCCGCGCACAGCCGCACCGCCTCGGCGCCGTTGCCGGCGACCCACACCACCTGGTGCGCCGGCTCGAACGCCAGCGCCCGGCGCAGTGCCTCCACCGCCAGGGGCATGTCGTTGACGATTGCGATCCTCATGCCCGCGCCCCTCCGATGAGTTCGACCACTGCATCGAGCAGGGCGTCGTCATGAAAACTGGCCTTGGCCAGATAATAGTCGGCCCCGGCGTCCAGCCCGCGGCGCCGGTCCTCTTCGCGGTCTTTGTAGGACACCACCATCACCGGCAACGACTGCAGGCGGTTGTCGCGCCGCAGCAGGGTGACCAGTTCGATGCCGTCCATGCGCGGCATGTCGATGTCGGTGATCAGCAGGTCGAAGTCTTCGGAGCGCAGGGCGTTCCAGCCGTCCATGCCGTCGACCGCCACCGCCACGTCGTAGCCGCGGTTGAGCAGCAGCTTGCGCTGCAGTTCGCGCACCGTCAGCGAGTCGTCGACCACCAGGATACGCTTGCGCGCCGCTTCCGCCGCCTGGCCGCCGTGGCGGGCGATGCGCTCCAGGCGCCCGGTGTTGAGCAGCTTGTCCACCGACCGCAGCATGTCCTCGACATCGACGATCAACACCACCGAACCGTCGTCGAGCAACGCCCCGGACGAGATGTCCTGCACCTTGCCCAGACGTTCGTCCAGCGGCAGCACCACCAGCGTGCGCTCGCCGATGAAGCGCTCCACCGCGACGCCGTAGATGGTGTCGCGCTCGCGGATCACCACCACCTTGAGGGTGTCGCCGCTGTTCTGGCTGGCCGGACGCTGCAGCAACTGGCTGGCGGCGACCAGGCCGACATGGCGGCCTTCGTGCCAGAAGTGCTGGCGGCCCTCGACCTGCACGATGTCTTCCGGCGCCAGGTCGCACATGCGCT
This sequence comes from Pseudomonas sp. R25(2017), assembly GCF_002112565.1. NCBI lineage: Bacteria > Pseudomonadati > Pseudomonadota > Gammaproteobacteria > Pseudomonadales > Pseudomonadaceae > Pseudomonas > Pseudomonas sp. R25(2017). The sequence goes on along the minus strand of NZ_NEHZ01000008.1, from coordinate 46,041 downwards.
CGATGTGCGCCAACGGAAAGGCGTAGGCCTCATCGCCGACCTCCACCACCAGGCTGCGCACCACCGACAGGGTCAGCGGCACCTCCAGATGGAAACGGCTGCCCTCGCCCGCCACCTGCTCCAGCACCACCGCGCCGCGCAACTGGCGCACCATGTGCTGCACCGCGTCGAGGCCGACGCCGCGGCCGGAGACCTCGGTGACGGTGTCCCGCAGGCTGAACCCCGGCAGGAACAGGAACGTCAGCAGCTCTTCTTCGCTCAACTGGGCGGCGGTCTCGGCCGGCGACAGCTGACGCTCGACGATGCTGCGGCGCACCTTGTCCAGATCCACGCCGTTGCCGTCGTCGCTCAGCTCCAGCACCAGCAGCCCGGCCTGGTGAGAGGCGCGCAGACGGATCAGGCCCTCTTCCGGCTTGCCCGCCAACAGGCGCTGCGCCGGGGTCTCGATGCCGTGGTCGACGGCGTTGCGCAGCAGGTGGGTCAGCGGCGCTTCGAGCTTCTCCAGCACGTCGCGGTCGACCTGGGTCTTCTCGCCCTCGACCTCCAGCCGCACTTGCTTGCCGAGGCTGCGGCCCAGGTCCCGCACCATCCGCACCTGACCGGACAGCACGTCGGCGAACGGCCGCATGCGGCAGGCCAGCGCCGTGTCGTACAAGACCTGGGCGCGCTGGCTGGCCTGCCAGGCGAACTCGTCGAGCTCGGCGTTTTTCTCCGCCAGCAACTGCTGCGATTCGGCCAGCAGGCGCCGCGCATCTTCCAGCGCTTCCTGGGCCTCCAGGCTCAGCGCATGTTCCTTGAGGTGCACGTTGAGGCTTTCCAACGCCCGCAGGCCGTTGTTCTGCATGCGTTTGAGGCGCTGCATGGTGGCCAGGTGCGGTTTCAGCCGCTGGGTCTCCACCAGGGACTTGCTCGACAGGTCCAGCAGGCTGTTCAGGCGTTCGGCGGTGACCCGCAGCACCCGCTCGCCGCCTTCGGCCGTGCGCTTGCCCTTGCGCGGGGCCGGGATCGGGGCCGACTCGGGCTCCACCGGCTCGGGCTGGGGCTCCGGAACCGGTGCAGAGATCACCGGCGCCACGGGCGGCTCAAGCAGCAGTTCGGCCATGGGCGGCGGGGTTGAAACCACCGGCGCGCCCGCCGGGTCGATCAGGCGCCCCATCAACGCCACGTAGGCGTCGATGTCGGCGGGCTGCGGGGCGTTGGTCGGGTGGGCGATGCGCATCAGCAGGTCGGTGCCCTGCAACAGCGCGTCGATGTGTTCCGGGCGCAGGAACAGCCGCCCTTCCTGGGCGCTGACCAGGCAGTCCTCCATCACATGGGCGACGCTGACGCCGCTGTCGATGCCGACGATCCGCGCCGCGCCCTTGAGCGAGTGGGCCGCGCGCATGCACGACTCCAGCTGGTCGGCCTGGGTCGGATTGCGCTCCAGCGCCAGCAGCCCGGCGCTGAGCACCTGGGTCTGGGCCTCGGCTTCTAGGCTGAACAGCTCCAGCAGGGAGGCGTCGCGCATTTGCTCGGGGGTCATGTGAGGCTCCGGGTCACGGCGGACAGCAGCTGTTCTTCATCCAGCCAACGCAGGCTGCGGCCCTTGAAGGGCAGCACGCCCCGGGTGTACTTGGCGCCGGCCTGGGCGCCGGAGCGGGAAGCGGCCTCGAGCAGGCGTTCGTCGATGGCATGGATGCCGTCCACTTCGTCCACCGGCACCACCACAGGTCCCCCTTGGGCGGCGATGATCAGCATGCGCGGCATGACCCGTGCGCCGGTGGCCGGAGCGGCGCCGGCCTCGAGGTCGAGCAGCTCCACCAGCGACAGGCACGCCACCAGCGCCCCGCGCACGTTGGCCACCCCGAGCAAGGCCCGGGAGCGCTGGTGCGGCAGGGAATGGATCGCCTGCAGCGGCGCCACCTCCACCAGGCTGCGGGTGGCCAGGCCCAGCCATTCTTCGCCGAGGCGGAACATCAGCAGCGAACGGGTCTTGAGTTCGGATTCGACGGTGGTCGCCACCGGGTCGCGTTCGTCCTGCTGCAGCGCATAGCGGTCGAGCAGGCGCGTGGCGGCGGCGGAATACACCGAGCAGTTGCGGCAATGGATGTGTTCGTCCAGCAGCGGGCAGGACTTGTCGCCATGGATGCCGATGCGGTTCCAGCAATCGTCGATGGCCCGGGCGTCTTCATGGGTGACGTTCAAGGTGTCGGACGGGATCATCGTTTACGCTCACTGTCGGCGGAGCCGGCGCTGCGGGCCGCGCGCTCCTGCAATCGTCTGGCGCCTGCGCCGTCGCCCTGGGCCTGCAACAGGGCGGCCAGGTGCATCAGGGCTTCAGGGTGCTGCGGTTCGAGGTACAGCGCCTTGCGGTAATGGCCCTGGGCTTCGAGGGCGTTGCCGGCGACGTCGCTGAGCAGGCCGAGCCAGTAGAACACTTGGGCCACCGGCTCGTGGGTGCGCAGGTAGCGCTCGCACGCGGCGCGGGCCTCGGCGCTCTTGCCTTCGTTGGCCAGGCCGGCGATGTCCGCCAGCAAGGCCGACGCATCGGAAGGCACACCCTTGCCGGCCACCGGCAACGGCGTCACCGGGGCGAACGGCCGCGGGCGCGCCGGCGCGGCAGGGGCGCTGCGGATCGGCTGGCGCACCGGCAAAGGCACAGGCAACGGGTGCGCGAACGTGGCCGGCAAGGGTTCGGGCTGCGGATCGTCCTGACGGCTGAAGGCGAACGACTGCGGGATGCCGATCGAACGCATGCCCAACCGGCCCAGCAGGCTGCCCTCGGCCGGGCCGATGAACAGCACGCCGTCGACGTGGGTCAGGCGCTTGAGCACTTCGAACACCAGCCGCTGGGTCGGTTGGTCGAAGTAGATCAGCAGGTTGCGGCAGAACACGAAATCGAACGGCGGCTCGCCGGCCAGCAACGTCGGGTCGAGCACGTTGCCCGTCTGCCAGCGCACCTGTTCGCGCACCAGGTCATTGACCCGGTAACCCTCATGCTCCGGGCAGAAATGGCGGTCGCGGAACGCCAGGTCCTGGCCGCGGAAGGAGTTCTTGCCGTACAGCGCCCGCCGGGCCTTTTCCACCGACATCGGGCTGACGTCCATGCCGTCGACCTTGAACTGATGGGGCTTGAGCCCCGCGTCGAGCAAGGCCATGGCGATCGAATAGGGTTCCTCCCCCGTCGAACAGGGCAGGCTGAGGATGCGCAGCGCACGCATGCCGTTGAGGTCGGCCAGGCGCTTGCGCGCCAGCTTGCCCAAGGTGGCGAAGGATTCCGGGTAACGGAAGAACCACGTCTCGGGCACGATCACCGCTTCGATCAGCGCCTGCTGCTCGTCCCGCGAACCTTGCAGGGTCTGCCAGTACTCCTCGGCGGTTGCCGACTGCGACAGGGTGATGCGCTGGCGCACGGCCCGCTCGATGATGGCCGGCCCCACCGACGCCACGTCCAGGCCGATGCGTTCCTTGAGGAAGCCTAAGAACCGTTGGTCGCCGCTCATGGGGCCTCCTCGAGCCGCGCCGGATCCAGCGGCGGCGTCGGAAACAGCAGCCCACGGACGCTGTCGTCCAGCAGGTCGGCCACCCGCACCCATTGCACCAAACCCTGGGCATCCTCACGCACCGGGCCCAGGTAGGGCGCTTGGCGGTTGTCGAGGCCGTATGGCTGGAACTCGTCCGCGTTGCAGCGCAGGGTGTCGGTGGCCTGCTCCAGGATCAGCCCGAGCTTGCGCGCCGGCTGATTTTCGTCAGGGCGGTAATGCACCAGCACCAGCCGTGTGCTGGTGCGGGCCTCGGCGCTGCGACCGAACGTGAGGGCGCTGAGGTCGATCACCGGCACCACCACGCCGCGGTAGGCGAACACCCCGGCCACCCACTGCGGCGCCCGGGCGATCGGCTTCAGCGGCAGGCGCGGCAGCACCTCCGCCACTTCGGTGGCGCGCAAGGCGTAGCGTTCCTCGCCGATGCGGAACAGCAGGAACAGCGCCTGCCTCGCCGCCGGCGCGACGCTGCGTTTGGCGGTGACTTCGCTCATCAGACTTTGAATCGCGAGACGCCGCCGCGCAGGCCTACGGCCACCTGGCTCAGTTCGTCGATGGCGAAACTGGCCTGGCGCAACGACTCGACGGTCTGGCTGCTGGCGTCACCCAACTGCACCAGCGCGTGGTTGATCTGTTCGGCACCGGTGGCCTGGGCCTGCATGCCTTCGTTGACCATCAGCACCCGCGGCGCCAGCGCCTGCACCTGATGGATGATCTGCGACAGCTGCTCGCCGACCTGCTGCACCTCGGCCATGCCCCGGCGCACTTCCTCAGAGAACTTGTCCATGCCCATCACCCCGGCGGACACCGCCGACTGGATCTCGCGCACCATCTGTTCGATGTCGTAGGTGGCGACGGCGGTCTGGTCGGCCAGGCGCCGCACTTCGGTGGCGACCACCGAGAAGCCGCGGCCGTATTCGCCGGCCTTCTCGGCCTCGATGGCCGCGTTGAGGGACAGCAGGTTGGTCTGGTCGGCGACCTTGACGATGGTCACCACCACCTGGTTGATGTTGCCGGCCTTCTCGTTGAGGATCGCAAGCTTGGCGTTGACCAGGTCCGCGGCGCCCATCACCGAATGCATGGTGTCTTCCATGCGCGCCAGGCCCTGCTGGCCGGAGCCGGCCAGCACCGACGCCTGATCGGCGGCGGTGGAGACCTCGGTCATGGTGCGCACCAGGTCGCGCGAGGTGGCGGCGATCTCCCGCGAGGTCGCGCCGATCTCGGTGGTGGTGGCGGCGGTTTCGGTGGCGGTGGCCTGCTGCTGCTTGGAGGTGGCCGCGATCTCGGTCACCGAAGTGGTGACCTGCACCGACGAGCGCTGGGCCTGGGACACCAGCGCGGTGAGCTCGGTCATCATGTCGTTGAAGCCGGTCTCCACCGCGCCGAACTCGTCCTTGCGGTCCAGGTTCAGGCGGGTGCTCAGATCGCCTGTGCGCATGACCTCGAGGATGTCCACGATGCGGCTCATCGGCGCCATGATCGCGCGCATCAGCAACAGGCCGCACAGGCCGGCGGCCAGCACCGCCACCAGCAGCGACACGAACATGCTGACCTTGGCCGCCGCCACCGCGTCGTCGATGTTGTTCATGGCCTGGTCGGCGACTTTCTTGTTCTCGCCGATGATGTCGTTGAGCTTCATGCGCCCGCCGACCCACGCCGGGGTCAGTTTCTCGTTGAACAGCTTGACCGCCTCGGCCTCGAGGTTGCGCTTGTGCAGATCCAGCACGGCGTCCTGGATCTTCATGTAGTTGTCGTGGTCCTTCTCGAAGGCGGTGAACTCGATCCGGTCTTCGTCGGTGGTCACGGTGTTGCGGTAGTTGGTCATCTGCTCCTGCAGGCGGGCTTCGAACGTCTTGTAGTCCGCCGCGTCTTCGGCGCTGACGCCTTCGCCTTCCTTGAGGCCCAGCAGTTCCTGGGTCTGCAGGTAACTGTCGACCCAGGCGCCGCGGATCATCGAGCTGTAGTAGACGCCGGGAATCGCGTCGTCGCGCACGCTGTTTTCGCTGGCCTCGATCTTCAGCAGGCGCGAGTACGAGACGACCACCATGAGCAGCATGATGGCGATAATCACCGCAAAGCTCGCCAAAATGCGTTGGCGCAACGTCCAGTTCTTCACAGTGATTCCTCGTGCCTAGGTCGAAATGCGGGGGAGTATAGCTGAGGGCGGTGTTTCATTTATAAGACGCTTTGCCACGCTCAGGCCTGCCGACGCTGAATCGGTACAGGCATTGGGACGGACTTTCCGGCAAGCGGGGGCAGGCGCACCAGTGGCGGAGTGGCAAAAAGGGGCGATGGATCGGCCATCGCCCCTAGGTTCGCGGTGGCCGGCCCGAAATTCCTACAGCGGGATCTGGCGAACCTGCCTCTCCAGTTCCAGCTTCAACCCCGGCTCCAGCCCCAACTGCCGTGCGAGTTCGTCCAGGTACGCCTTCTCCATGAAGTTCTCCTCGTCCACCATCATCACGCTGGCGATGTACATCTCCGCCGCCATCTCCGGCGTGCCGGCGGCGCGGGCGATGTCGGCGGGGTCGAGGGGTTTGTTGAGTTCGGCGTGCAGCCAGTGGTGCAGGGCCTGGTCGTTGTCGAGCTTGGCGAATTCGCCTTCGATCAACTGACGCTCGCGCTCATCGACATGCCCGTCGGCCTTGGCGGCGGCGACCAGCGCCTTGAGGATGGCCTGGCTGTGTTGCTCGGCCTGGGCCGGCGGCAGGCGGTCGAGGGTCTGCGGTTCGGTTTCCGGCGCCCGGCCCTGCTGGGCATTCCAGTTGCCGTAGGCCTTGTAGGCAATCACGCCGAGCGCGGCGAGGCCGCCGTAGAGCGCGACCTTGCCGCCGACCTTGCGCGCCTTCTTGCTCCCCAGCAAAAGGCCCATGGCGCCGGCGGCCAGTGCCCCGCCGCCCGCGCCGGACAGCAGGCCGCCGAGTCCGCCGGCCGCCGCTTTGCCCTGCCCTGCGCCGGCCTTGTCCTGCAGCAGCGCCTGACCGGACTTGAGCAGTTGATCGAGCAATCCACGGGTGTTCATGTTCCGCCTCCAAAACAGGGACTTTCCAGATCGGTGAGGCCTTGAGCCTAGTTCGAAAGTGCCCGGCACCGGCCCCCGAGTGTGCTTCCGGATGTTGCGTGCCGGGCAGTCTCCCTTCGCGAAAACCGATATACACTCGGAACCATCGATAAAAACAGCCCACCGGGTACGCCGCCATGATGACCCTGCGTCAGATCCGCCATTTCATCGCCGTGGCCGAGACCGGCTCGATCTCCGCCGCCGCCCAGACCGCGTTCATTTCCCAGTCGACCCTGACCCTGGCCATCCAGCAACTGGAGGAAGAGATCGGCGTCAGCCTGTTCAACCGCCACGCCAAGGGCATGACCCTGACCCACCAGGGCCACCAGTTCCTGCGTCAGGCGCACCTGATCCTGGCCACCGTGGACAACGCCAAGCGCAGCCTGCAGCAGAGCACCGACCAGGTCGCCGGGCAACTGACCGTCGGCGTGACCAGCCTGGTGGCCGGCTACTACCTGGCGGATCTGCTCACCCGCTTCCAGCGCGCCTACCCCAATGTCGAGATCCGGGTAATGGAGGACGAGCGGCCGTACATCGAGCATTTGCTGGTCAGCGGCGAAATCGACGTGGGCGTGCTGATCCTGTCCAACCTGGAAGACCGCCACGCCTTGCAGACCGAGGTGCTGACCCACTCGCCCCACCGTCTCTGGCTGCCGGCCCAGCACCCGTTGCTGGAGCACGACAGCATCAACTTGGCCGACGTGGCCGGCGAACCGCTGATCCAGCTGAACGTCGACGAGATGGACCGCAGCGCCCAGCGCCTGTGGCGCGGCGCCGGGCTGCAGCCCAAGGTCACCCTCAGGACCGCCTCGACCGAGGCAGTGCGCAGCCTGGTGGCGGCGGGGCTCGGCGTGTCGATCCAGCCCGACATGACCTACCGCCCGTGGTCGCTGGAGGGCGACATCATCGAAGCGCGCCCCATCGCCGACCTCAGCCAGACCCTCGACGTCGGTCTGGCCTGGCGCCGCGGCACCGCCCGGCCGGCGCTGGTCGACCCGTTCCTCACCGTGGCCCGCGAGCAGCCCCACGGCGGGCGCAAGCCATCTATTTAATCGAATGCCACCTTCAGTATTTAGAATTTGTCGACCCCGGAGCCGCGCACTAGTCTTGCTTCATCCATAAGACGTTCGGCTCCCGGTCACAGGGAGTGCCATGAACCCACAAGAAAAGAGATCACGGAAAATGGCTGGCGCGCAGACCCCGATGTGTACCGCGTTGCTGATCGACGGCGAACTGGTCGCAGGCCAGGGTTTCGTCGAACCGATCCTCAACCCGGCCACCGGCGAAGTCCTGACCCAGATCGCCGAGGCCAGCACCGAGCAGGTCGAGGCCGCCATCCTCGCCGCCCACCGTGCCTTCGGCGAATGGTCGCGCACCACCCCGCAGCAACGCTCCGGCCTGCTGCTGGCCATCGCCGACGCCGTCGAAAGGCACGCCGACCACCTCGCCCGCCTCGAAGCCCTCAACTGCGGCAAGCCGCTGCACCTGGCCCGCCAGGACGACTTGAGCGCCACCGTCGATGTGTTCCGCTTCTTCGCCGGCGCCGTGCGCTGCCAGACCGGCCAGCTCAGCGGCGAGTACATGCCCGGCTACACCAGCATGGTGCGCCGCGACCCGCTCGGCGTGGTGGCATCGATTGCGCCGTGGAACTACCCGATCATGATGGCCGCGTGGAAGATCGCCCCGGCCCTGGCCGCCGGCAACACGCTGGTGTTCAAGCCGTCGGAGCATACGCCGCTGTCGATCCTGGCGCTGGCGCCGGCCTTGGCCGAGATCCTGCCGCGCGGGGTGATCAACATCATCTGCGGCGGCGGCGAAGGGGTCGGCAGCCATCTGGTCGGCCACCCGAAAGTGCGCATGGTGTCGCTGACCGGCGACATCGTCACCGGGCAGAAAATCCTTCAGGCCGTCGCCAAGACCCTCAAACGCACGCACCTTGAATTGGGCGGCAAGGCACCGGTGATCGTCTGCGACGACGCCGACCTCAAGGCCGTGGTCGAAGGCGTGCGCACCTACGGCTACTACAACGCCGGCCAGGACTGCACCGCCGCCTGCCGGATCTACGCCCAGGCCGGCATCCACGACAAGCTGGTGGCCGAACTCGGCGCCGCCGTCGGCAACCTGCGCTTCGCCGGCAAGCGCGACGCCGACAACGAGATCGGCCCGCTGATCAGCACCCGCCAGCGCGACCGGGTGGCCAGCTTCGTCGAACGCGCCCTCGGCCAGCCGCACATCGAGCGGGTGACCGGCGCGGCGGTGCATTCCGGGCCCGGCTTCTTCTATCAGCCGACCTTGCTGGCCGGCTGCCGGCAGAGCGACGAGATCGTCCAGCGCGAAGTGTTCGGCCCGGTGGTGACCGTGACCCGCTTCGACGAATTGGCGCAGGCGGTGGACTGGGCCAACGACTCCGAATACGGCCTGGCCTCGTCGGTGTGGACGCAGAACCTGGACAAGGCCATGCAGGTCGCCGCCCGGCTGCAATACGGCTGCACCTGGATCAACAGCCATTTCATGCTGGTCAGCGAAATGCCCCACGGCGGCCTGAAACGCTCCGGCTACGGCAAAGACTTATCCAGCGACTCGCTGCAGGACTACAGCGTGGTGCGGCACATCATGGCCCGTCACGGACAGCATCTCTGACTACGCTAATAACAAGCCGATCACGGCATGCGTCACCGCGTTCACCACTGCCCCGACCATAATTTGAAGAAGAGGGTTCACCATGTTCGTGCACAAGACCGCACTGCTCAGTGCAATCACCACGGCCCTGCTGGCCAGTGCCGGCGTCCAGGCCGCCGAGCCGCTGAAGGCCGTCGGCGCCGGCGAAGGCCAGCTCGACATCGTCGCCTGGCCGGGCTACATCGAGCGCGGCGAAAGCGACAAGGCCTACGACTGGGTGACCGGCTTCGAGAAGGAAACCGGCTGCAAGGTCAACGTGAAGACCGCCGCCACCTCCGACGAGATGGTCAGCCTGATGGCCAAGGGCGGCTACGACCTGGTGACCGCGTCCGGCGACGCCTCCCTGCGGCTGATCGTCGGCAAGCGTGTGCAGCCGATCAACACCGCTCTGATCCCGAACTGGAAGAACCTCGACCCGCGCCTCAAGGATGCGCCCTGGTACGTGGTCGGCCAGCAGACCTACGGCACCCCGTACCAGTGGGGCCCGAACGTGCTGATGTACAACACCAACGTGTTCAAGACCGCACCGACCAGCTGGAACGTGGTGTTCGCCGAACAGAACCTGCCCGACGGCAAACCGAACAAGGGCCGCGTGCAGGCCTACGACGGCCCGATCTACATCGCCGACGCGGCGCTGTACCTCAAGACCGCCAAGCCTGAGCTGGGCATCAAGGATCCGTACCAGCTCACCGAAGAGCAGTACAAGGCCGTGCTTGAACTGCTGCGCGCCCAGCAGAAGCTGATCCACCGCTACTGGCACGACGCGACCGTGCAGATGAGCGACTTCAAGAACGAAGGCGTGGCGGCGTCCAGTTCCTGGCCGTACCAGGTCAACGGGCTGACGACCGACAAGCAGCCGATCGCCTCGACCATCCCGAAAGAAGGCGCCACCGGGTGGGCCGACACCACCATGCTGCACAGCGAGGCCAAGCACCCCAACTGCGCCTACAAGTGGATGGACTGGTCGCTGCAACCGAAGGTCCAGGGCGACGTGGCCGCCTGGTTCGGCTCGCTGCCGGCGGTGCCGGCGGCGTGCAAGGAAAGCGAACTGCTCGGCGCCGAAGGCTGCAAGACCAACGGCTTCGACCAGTTCGACAAGATCGCCTTCTGGAAGACCCCGCAGGCCGAGGGCGGCAAGTTCGTGCCGTACAGCCGCTGGACCCAGGACTACATCGCGATCATGGGCGGCCGCTGAGCCCCGTCGCAGGCAGGCTCGCGCCTACACCCAGCCGCATCCCCCTGTAGGGGGCGGGCCTGCCCGCGATGCCCTTCAAGATTCAGACTCTTCAGAAGTCCAGGCAGGGCCGCTGCAACGGCCCTCGCCTTCCCGGAGTACCGCACCATGACGCTTGCAGTCCAGTTCACCAACGTTTCCCGCACCTTCGGCGACGTGAAGGCCGTTGACCGGGTCTCCATCGATATCCAGGACGGCGAGTTCTTTTCCATGCTCGGCCCTTCAGGCTCGGGCAAGACCACCTGCCTGCGCCTGATCGCCGGGTTCGAGCAGCCGAGCGCCGGCTCGATCCGCATCCACGGCGCCGAAGCCGCCGGGCTGCCGCCGTACCAGCGCGACGTCAACACCGTGTTCCAGGATTACGCGCTGTTTCCGCACATGAACGTGCGGGACAACGTCGCCTACGGCCTGAAGGTCAAGGGCGTGAGCAAGGCCGAACGCCACCAGCGCGCCGAAGAGGCCCTGGAGATGGTCGCCCTCGGCGGCTACGGCGAGCGCAAGCCGGTGCAGTTGTCCGGCGGCCAGCGCCAGCGCGTCGCCCTCGCCCGCGCCCTGGTCAACCGCCCCCGGGTGCTGCTGCTCGACGAGCCCTTGGGCGCCCTCGACCTCAAGCTGCGCGAGCAGATGCAGAGCGAGCTGAAAAAGCTGCAGCGCCAGCTCGGCATCACCTTCATCTTCGTCACCCACGACCAGACCGAAGCGCTGTCGATGTCCGACCGCGTGGCGGTGTTCAACAAGGGCCGGATCGAACAGGTCGACACACCACGCAACCTGTACATGAAACCGACCACCACCTTCGTCGCCGAATTCGTCGGCACCTCCAACGTGATCCGCGGCGACCTGGCCCGCCAGCTCAGCGGCCATCCGCAGCCGTTCTCGATCCGCCCGGAGCACGTGCGCTTCGCCGAAGGACCGCTGGCCGGCCACGAGATCGAAGTCAGCGGCCTGCTCCACGACATCCAGTACCAGGGCAGCGCCACCCGCTATGAACTGAAACTGGACAACGGCCAGACCCTGAGCGTCAGCCAGGCCAACAGCCAGTGGACCGACACGGGCGCGCAGCACCGCACCGGCCAGCGCATCAGCGCACGGTGGGCGCGGGAAGCGATGATCCCGCTGCACGACACCGTCGCGGGCGGGGTGTGAGATGAACACCATGGTTCTCCCCCAGACGGCGCCGTTGCGCAGGGTATCCAACCTGCTGTACCGCAAGCCCAACCTGTACCTGTCGCTGCTGCTGGTGCCGCCGCTGCTGTGGTTCGGCGCGATCTACCTCGGCTCGCTGCTGGTGCTGCTGTGGCAGGGTTTCTACACCTTCGACGACTTCACCATGGCGGTCACCCCCGACCTGACCCTGGCCAACTTCGCGGCGCTGTTCCAGCCGTCGAACTTCGACATCATCCTGCGCACCCTGAGCATGGCGATCGCCGTGTCGGTGGCCAGTGCGGTCGTGGCGTTCCCGATCGCCTACTACATGGCGCGCTATACCACCGGCAAGACCAAGGCGTTCTTCTACATCGCGGTGATGATGCCGATGTGGGCCAGCTACATCGTCAAGGCCTACGCCTGGACGCTGCTGCTGGCCAAGGGCGGCGTGGCGCAATGGTTCGTCCAGCACTTGGGGCTGGAACCGCTGCTGCAGGTGATCCTCGGCATTCCCGGCGTGGGCGGCAGCACGCTGTCCACCTCGCACCTGGGCCGCTTCATGGTGTTCGTCTACATCTGGCTGCCGTTCATGATCCTGCCGATCCAGGCCTCGCTGGAACGCCTGCCGCCGTCGCTGCTGCAAGCCTCTGCCGACCTCGGCGCCAAGCCGCGCCAGACCTTCATGCAGGTGATCCTGCCGCTGTCGGTGCCGGGCATCGCGGCCGGCTCGATCTTCACGTTTTCCCTGACCCTGGGCGACTTCATCGTGCCGCAGCTGGTGGGCCCGCCGGGCTACTTCGTCGGCAGCATGGTCTACGCCCAGCAAGGCGCCATCGGCAACATGCCCATGGCCGCAGCGTTCACCCTGGTGCCGATCGTGCTGATCGCAGTCTACCTGTCCATCGTCAAACGCCTGGGGGCCTTCGATGCACTCTGAAAAAGCGTCCCTGGGCTTGCGCGCAGCCGCCTGGGGCGGGTTGGCGTTCCTGCACTTCCCGATCCTGATCATCTTTCTCTACGCCTTCAACACCGAAGACGCGGCGTTCAGCTTTCCGCCCAAGGGCTTCACCCTGCACTGGTTCAGCGTGGCCTTCGGGCGGCCCGACGTGCTGGAGGCGATCAAGCTGTCGCTGCAGATCGCGGCCATCGCCACGCTGATCGCGCTGGTGCTCGGCACCCTGGCGTCGGCGGCACTGTACCGCCGGGACTTCTTCGGCAAGCAGGGCATTTCGCTGATGCTGATCCTGCCGATCGCGCTGCCGGGGATCATCACCGGGATCGCGCTGCTGGCAACCTTCAAGACGCTGGGGATCGAGCCTGGGATGTTCACCATCGTCACCGGCCACGCGACCTTCTGCGTGGTGATCGTCTACAACAACGTCATCGCCCGCCTGCGCCGCACGTCCCACAGCCTGATCGAGGCGTCGATGGACCTGGGCGCCGACGGCTGGCAGACCTTCCGCTACATCATCCTGCCCAACCTGGGCTCGGCCCTGCTCGCCGGCGGCATGCTGGCGTTCGCCCTGTCGTTCGACGAAATCATCGTCACCACCTTCACCGCAGGCCACGAACGCACCCTGCCGCTGTGGCTGCTCAACCAGCTCAGCCGCCCGCGGGACGTGCCGGTGACCAACGTCGTGGCGATGCTGGTGATGCTGGTGACCATGCTGCCGATCCTGGGGGCCTACTACCTGACCCGGGGCGGCGAGAGCGTGGCGGGCAGCGGCGGCAAATGAGCACGTGACAGACACATCCCTTCCACAAGGAATCCTTCGGATTCAGCAGAACGACAAAGGTGCTAGAGAGGACATGACCATGCAAACGCAACTCCTGATCAACGGCCAACTCGTCACCGGTGAAGGCCCGGCGCAACCGGTGCTCAACCCCGCCCTCGGCGAGGTGCTGGCGGAGATCAACGAAGCCACCGAGGCCCAGGTCGATGCCGCCGTGCGCGCCGCCGACGCCGCCTTCGCCGCGTGGTCGCAGACCACCCCGAAAGACCGTTCGCTGCTGCTGCTCAAACTGGCCGACGCCATCGAAGCCCACGGCGAGGAACTGGCGAAACTGGAATCGGACAACTGCGGCAAGCCCTACAGCGCCGCCCTCAACGACGAGATCCCGGCGATCGCCGACGTGTTCCGCTTCTTCGCCGGCGCCAGCCGTTGCCTGAGCGGCTCGGCCGGCGGCGAATACCTGCCCGGCCACACCTCGATGATCCGCCGCGACCCGGTGGGCGTGATCGCCTCCATCGCGCCGTGGAACTACCCGCTGATGATGGTCGCCTGGAAGATCGCCCCGGCCCTCGCCGCCGGCAACACCGTGGTGCTCAAGCCGTCGGAGCAGACCCCGCTGACCGCGCTGCGCCTGGCCCAGCTGGCGTCGGACATCTTCCCGGCCGGCGTGCTCAACCTGGTGTTCGGCCGCGGCCCGAGCGTCGGCCAGCCGCTGGTCACCCACCCGAAAGTGCGCATGGTGTCGCTGACCGGCTCCATCGCCACCGGCGCCCACATCATCAGCGACACCGCCGAGAGCGTTAAACGCATGCACATGGAGCTGGGCGGCAAGGCCCCGGTGATCATCTTCGACGACGCCGACATCGACGCCGCCGTCGAGGGCATCCGCACCTTCGGCTTCTACAACGCCGGCCAGGACTGCACCGCCGCATGCCGCATCTACGCGCAGCAAGGCATCTACGACAAGTTCGTCGAGAAGCTCGGCGCCGCGGTCAGCACTATCAAGCATGGCTTGCAGAGCGATCCGTCCACCGAGCTGGGCCCGCTGATCACCGCCCAGCACCGCGACCGCGTGGCCGGGTTCGTCGAGCGCGCGGTGGCTCAGCCGCACATCCGGCTGGTCACCGGCGGCAAGAAGGTCGAGGGCAACGGCTTCTTCTTCGAGCCGACCGTGCTGGCCGACGTGCAGCAGGACGACGAAATCGTGCGCCGCGAAGTGTTCGGGCCGGTGGTGTCGGTGACTAAGTTCACCGACGAGGCCCAGGCGCTGGAGTGGGCCAACGATTCGGACTACGGCCTGGCGTCCTCGGTGTGGACGGCGGACGTCGGCCGCGCCCATCGCCTGTCGGCGCGACTGCAGTACGGCTGCACCTGGGTCAACACCCACTTCATGCTCGTCAGCGAAATGCCCCATGGCGGTCAGAAACTGTCCGGGTACGGCAAGGACATGTCCATGTACGGGCTGGAGGACTACACCACCGTGCGGCATGTGATGTTCAAGCACTGACACGCCGGTCGATTCGTCGCAGCGCTGCTCCCATCGTTGAAATGCAGTCCCTTGAGCAAGCCACTGCCCTGCGGCGCCAGGGATGACGCCATCGCCAGCAGGCTAGCGCCCACAGGGATCTTGGTTGAATGCTGCTTTTGCAGTCACTGCCGAACAATGTGGAGCCAGCCTGCTGGCGATGACGGCGCCACGGTTTCAACGCACCACCTGACTTCACCGCAACACCCAAAACAATAACCACCGATCCGGGCGGCGCCTGCACGGCCCCGCCACGGCTTCGGCCATCCGGAATCTGCCGATCCTGCGGAGCGAACACCCATGAGCGCGTCACCCGATCTCTCCACCGCCATCGCCGACAGCGATGCCGAACAGCTGCGTCAGCTGGGCTACACCTCCAATTTCAAACGCAGCATGAGCCTGTGGGAAAACTTCGCCCTGGGCTTCACCTACCTGTCGCCGGTCGTCGGCGTGTACACCTTGTTCGGCCTGTGCCTGGCGGCCGGCGGGCCGCCGATGTTCTGGGCCTACCTGCTGGTGGGCTGCGGCCAGTTGCTGGTGTGCCTGATCTTCGGCGAGGTGGTCTCGCAGTTCCCGATCTCCGGCGGCGTCTACCCGTGGGCCCGGCGCCTGGTGGGCAAGAAATGGGCGTGGATGGTCGGCTGGATCTACTCCATCGCCCTGTGCGTGACCATCGCGGCGGTGGCGGTGGGCGCCGGCCCTTACCTGGCGGCCATGATGGGCTTCGAGCCGAGCAACAACACCAACATCGTGATCGCCCTGGCGCTGACGCTGTTCGCCACGCTGGTCAACCTCAGCGGCACCAAGGCCCTGGCGCGCATCGCCATGTTCGGCTTCCTCTGTGAACTGGTCGGCGCGGTGATCGTCGGCGTGTACCTGCTGATCTTCGAACGCCACCAGCCGCTCGGCGTGCTGTTCGACACGTTCGCCATCAGCGTCGACGGCTCCTACCTGCCGGCCTTCCTCACCGCCTCGCTGGCGGGGATGTTCCTCTACTACGGCTTCGAGGCCTGCGGCGACGTCGCCGAAGAGACGCCGAACCCGAGCAAGCGGATCCCGGTGGCCATGCGCATGACCATCTACATCGGCGGCATCGCGGCGATGTTCGCCTGCCTTGCGCTGATCCTCGCCGTGCCGGACATGCAGGCGGTGATCAACGGCACCGACAAGGACCCGGTCACCACCATCCTCAACAACGCCTTCGGCCCGGTGGGCTCGAAAGTGGTGATGGGCGTGGTGATGATTTCCTTCATCTCCTGCGTCATCAGCCTGCAAGCGGCGGCGAGCCGTCTGCTGTATTCCTACGCCCGTGACGAGATGGTGATCGGCAGCCGACTGCTGAAACGGATTTCTCCCACGACCCAGGTTCCGGTGGCGGCGCTGTTCGTGTCCGGCGTCCTGCCCGGCCTGATCATCGCCTTGGGCTTCTTCCTGCAAGACGCCGTGGCCACCATCGTCAGCTTCGCCGCCATCGGCATCTACCTGGCGTTCCAGATGATCGTGCTGGCGGCGCTGTACGCGCGGACCAAAGGCTGGAAGCCGAGCGGCAAGTTCACCCTCGGCGCCTGGGGCTGGCCGGTGAACATCGGCGCGCTGGTGTACGGCGTCGGCGCCATCGTCAACATGGCCTGGCCGCGCACGCCGGACGCGGCGTGGTACATCAACTACGCGATGGTGCTCAGCACCGCCATCGTGGTGGGGTTGGGCCTGCTGTACATGTGGATCGGCAAGCCGTACGACCACGGCAAGGCACCGGCCGGGGATGCGTGGAAGGTGGGGCGCTGAAAACATCGGCGTTTGCCGTTGGATGCCTGTGGCGAGGGAGCGTGCTCCCTCGCCACAATTTCCTGTTTCAAAACCGCGAAACGCTGCGCATCGCGTCCACCAAGTAGCGCATTGCGATCCGGTCGCTTTCCGACAGCTCGCGGTAGCGCTCCACCAGTTTCAGTTCCTCGGAGCTGAGCCTGCGCCTTCGCCGGCTGCCCAGGCAGGGAAAGATGCCCAACATTTCGGTGATGCCTTGTGCTTTTGCCATGGACGATGTCCTTCTCCAATACGTCAAAGAATTTCCTGAAAACCGCATCGCCCTGCTCCCTTCAGGAGCGATCTGAGCCCCCGCCGGCCCGACGGATCGTGGCCGGCCATGCCCCTAGGATAGAAATTTAATCGGCGCTGGAAAGCGGTTTTTAGAGTAATTAATCGAAAAAAGCAGAAATGCCCTCTAAATCAGAAAACCCTGTCGGATAAATTAACCGTAACGTCTTGTTTCATTGAGACGCTAGCGCCGTGCTATCAACGAATTTTGCAATTCAAGCGAACGGTTTAAGCTAGCGCGCATCTGTTTATAGTCCGCAGCGTTTGGCCGAAGGCTTGTCCGAACCCTCATCTCTGATCCAGCACGTGCCAGGAAAGGCGCGGGATTGCCCACGACAGGTTGTACTTATGCACCGCAGGAATTTGCTCAAAGCGTCCATGGCCATTGCGGCCTACACCGGCCTTTCCGCCAGCGGCCTGTTGGCTGCCCGCGCCTGGGCCGCCAGCGGCAGCGGCGCCGCCGACGGCGAGGCCCAGGCCTTCGATTTCGAGACGCTCAAACGTCAGGCCAAGCAACTGGCCAGCAGCGCCTACCAGGACACCAAGCAAGTGCTGCCGCCGACCCTGGCGACCATGACCCCGCAGAACTTCAACGCCATCCGCTACGACGGCGAGCATTCTTTGTGGAAGGACAACAAGGGCCAGCTCGACGTGCAGTTCTTCCACGTCGGCATGGGTTTCCGTCAACCGGTGCGCATGTACAGCGTCGACACCAAGACTCGCATGGCCCGCGAGGTGCACTTCCGGCCGTCGCTGTTCAACTACGAGAACACCTCGGTCGACACCCAGCAGCTCAAGGGCGACCTGGGCTTCGCCGGCTTCAAGCTGTTCAAGGCGCCGGAGCTGGACCGCCACGACGTGGTGTCGTTCCTCGGCGCCAGCTACTTCCGCGCGGTGGACGCCACCGGCCAATACGGCCTGTCGGCCCGAGGCCTGGCCATCGACACCTACGCCAAGAAGCGCGAAGAATTCCCTGACTTCACCAAATTCTGGTTCGAGACCCCTGACCAGAACGCCACCCGTTTCGTGGTCTACGCCCTGCTCGATTCGCCGAGCGCCACCGGCGCCTACCGCTTCGACATCGATTGCCAGGCCGAGCGCGTGGTGATGGAGGTCGACGCCCACGTCAACGCCCGCACCGCCATCGACCAACTGGGCATTGCGCCGATGACCAGCATGTTCAGCTGCGGCACCCACGAGCGGCGCATGTGCGACACCATCCACCCGCAGATCCACGACTCGGATCGCCTGGCCATGTGGCGCGGCAACGGCGAATGGATCTGCCGTCCGCTGAACAACCCGGCGACCCTGCAGTTCAACGCGTTCTCCGACAAGGATCCGAAAGGCTTCGGCCTGGTGCAGACCGACCACGAGTTCGCCAACTACCAGGACACCGTGGACTGGTACAGCCGTCGCCCGAGCCTGTGGGTCGAGCCGACGACCCCTTGGGGCGAAGGCTCGGTCGATCTGCTGGAGATCCCGACCACCGGCGAGACCATGGACAACATCGTGGCCTTCTGGACACCGAAGAAACCGGTGGCCGCCGGCGACTCGCTGAACTACGGCTACAAACTCTACTGGAGCGCCCTGCCGCCGGTCGGCACGCCGCTGGCGCGGGTGCACGCCACCCGTTCCGGCATGGGCGGCTTCACCGAGGGCTGGGCCCCGGGCGAGCATTACCCTGAGGTCTGGGCCCGCCGCTTCGCCGTGGACTTCACCGGCGGCGGCCTGGAGCGCCTGCCACAGGGCACCGGGATCGAACCGGTGGTGACCTGCTCCAACGGCAAGGTGCAGGACTTCAGCGTGCTGGCGCTGGACGACATCAAGGGCTACCGGATCCTGTTCGACTGGTACCCGACCAACGACAGCGTGGATCCGGTGGAACTGCGCCTGTTCATCCGCACCAACGACCGCACGCTGAGCGAGACCTGGCTGTACCAGTACTTCCCGCCGGCGCCGGACAAGCGCAAGTACACCTGAGGCTTTGCGGCGCCCTGACGGGCGCCATCGCCAGCAGGCTGGCTCCCACAGGGTTTGCGGTGACCGCAGATTCGGTATTCACCCCGGTTCCTTGTGGGAGCCAGCCTGCTGGCGAAGAGGCCTTTGCGTCCGACATCATCGCCGGCAGCCGACTCAGTCCAGCGGGCGATACAGGTGAATGTCCAGCGGCTCAAGCTCGAACAGTTCAGGATCCGGCCGCTTCACCAGCCGACACCCCTGGCGCAGATAGAACTCCACGGTATTGCGCGACTCGGTGGCCGACACGTACAGCGCCTGCGCCCCCGTTTCCCGCCCTTGCCCGCAAGCCAGGGCAAACAGCCGCGACCCCAGCCCGCGCCCCCGCCAACCATGGCTGATGTGCAGGAACTTCAACTGGCGCATGCGCAAGTCCCCGTTGCGGATGACCCGGTTATCCACAACCACCGCCGCCACCAGCACCTGCCCGTCGAACACCCCGTAGAACCAGCCGCCGCGCCTGAAGCATTCCGTCAGCGTCACGGCATCGCGCTGCGCCTCGCCCTCCGGCCAGCCGCGCATGTCGTAGTGCACCGGGTACAGCACCAGTTCGCCGTTCTCCAGGCGATAGCACTGTTCGATCAGTTCGGTGCGGTCGATCAGCGCCAGCAGCGGCAGATCGTCTTCGGTCAAGGCGCGTTCGTTCAGCATGCGGGGCTCAATCCTTTGTGTTCACGTTTCGGCAGGCCAGAAAAAACCCGCCGTACCTGCGGCGGGTCTTTATAGGCCGGAGCGAACCGGCGATCAATCCCGCAGGTCAGACTCGTGGATCGGCTGGTCGCGGTGCGTCGCGCGCTGGTACTGCGCCGGCCAGGTCGCCTTGCGCCCGCCCAGGTCGTCGTCGGCGTGCAGCGGCCAGTACGGGTCGCGCAGCAATTCGCGGGCGAGGAAGATGATGTCGGCCTGACAGGTGCGCAGGATGTGCTCGGCCTGGGCCGGTTCGGTGATCATGCCCACGGTGCCTGTGGATATCCCCGACTCCTTGCGCACCCGTTCGGCAAACCGGGTCTGGTAGCCGGGCCCCACGGGGATCTCGGCGTTCGCGGCGGTGCCGCCCGACGACACATCGACCAGATCGGCGCCCAGGGCCTTGAGGCGCCGCGCCAGCTCCACGGTTTCGTCCGGGTTCCAGCCGTCCTCCACCCAATCGGTGGCCGACACCCGGACGAACACCGGCAACTCTTCCGGCCACACCGCGCGCACCGCCTCGGTGACTTGCAGCACCAGGCGGATACGGTTCTCGAACGAGCCACCGTACTGATCCCGGCGCTGGTTGCTCAACGGCGACAGGAACTGATGCAACAGATAGCCGTGGGCGGCATGCACTTCGGCCACCTTGAACCCCGCCGCCAACGCTCGTTTGGCCGCCGCGACGAAGGCCTGGACGACCTCGGCGATCTGCCCTTCATCGAGCTGCCGGGGCTGGGTGTGCTGCGGGTCGAACGCGATCGGCGACGGCCCCACCGGCGTCCAGCCGCCGTCCGCCGGCTTGACGCTGCCGTGCTTGCCCAGCCACGGGCGGAAGGTGCTGGCCTTGCGCCCGGCATGGGCCAGCTGAATGCCGGCCACGGCGCCCTGGGCGGTGATGAACCGGGTGATGCGTTGCAGGGGTTCGATCTGCTCGTCGTTCCACAGGCCGAGGTCCTGCGCGGTGATCCGGCCGTCGGCGGTGACGGCCGTGGCTTCGGTGAACACCAGGCCGGCGCCGCCCACCGCACGGCTGCCGAGGTGCACCAGGTGCCAGTCGTTGGCCAGGCCGTCGACGCTGGAGTACTGGCACATCGGCGACACGGCGATGCGGTTGGGCAAGGTCAGTTGGCGAAGGGTAAAGGGCTCAAGCAGCAGACTCATGGGGCACCTCTCAATTCAGTGGGCAGGCTCCAGGGTTCTGTTTGAAAAGTCGACGAGTGACAGGAAAGGATGCAGCACCCGCCCCCGCGGGCAAAAAACTCGACAAGACGTCACAAGGCCAATCAAGCAGTGTTTAGAGCCTAGACGACATCCGGGGAGGATGGCGGAGTTGCGAGCGATTCGGTGCCGCCCCGCCCGGCCGCCGCTCCCACAACCCTGTGCACGGCACGGTTGCTGTGGGAGCCAGCCTGCTGGCGCTGGGCTTATCGCGGTTCGATGTGGGCGATCATCAGTTGCACGGTCTCATTGCCGCGGAACTCGTTGAGGTCGAGCTTGTAGGCCAGCTCCACCCACTTGATGGTCGGGTTCGGCCAGATGTCGCGGTCGATGCCGAACGCGATGCCGTCCAGCTTCACCGAACCGCATTCGCTCTTGAGCACCACCTTGAGGTGCCGCTCGCCGACCACCCGCTGCTCGACCAACTGGAACACGCCATGGAACAGCGGCTCCGGGAAGTGCTGCCCCCAGGGGCCGGCATGGCGCAAGGCGCGGGCCAGCTCCAGGTGGAACTCCTCCACCGCCAGCGTGCCGTCCGACAGCAGGCGCCCGGTGAGGTCCTCTTCACGGAGCTGTCGGCGCACCTCCGCGTCGAACGCTTCGGCGAACAGCGGAAAGTGCTCCTGCGGCAAGGTCAGGCCCGCCGCCATCGCGTGGCCGCCGTACTTGGTGATCAAGTGCGGATGCTGCGCCGCCACCACGCTCAGGGCATCGCGGATGTGAAAGCCCTGCACCGAACGGCCCGAGCCCTTGAGCAGACCGTCGCCGGCATCGGCGAAGGCGATGGTCGGGCGGTGATAGCGCTCCTTCATCCGCGAGGCGAGGATGCCGATCACCCCTTGGTGCCATTCCGGGTCGAACAGGCACAGGCCGAACGGCATCGACTCCACCGGCAGGTCCTTGAGCTGGGCCATGGCTTCGCGCTGCATGCCCTGCTCGATGGACTTGCGATCCTGGTTCATGCCGTCCAACTGCGCGGCCATTTCCCGGGCCAGCGCGGCGTCCTGGGTCAGCAGGCACTCGATGCCCAGGCTCATGTCGTCCAGTCGGCCGGCCGCGTTGAGGCGCGGGCCGACGATGAAGCCAAGATCCGTGGAGGTGATGCGCGACGCATCGCGCTTGGCCACTTCCAGGATCGCCTTGATCCCCGGCCGCGCGCGCCCGACGCGGATCCGCTCCAGCCCCTGGTGCACCAGGATCCGGTTGTTGGCGTCCAGCGGCACCACGTCGGCGACGCTGCCCAGCGCCACCAGATCCAGCAGTTCGCCGATGTTCGGCTGCGGCTGGCTGTCGTAGCGGCCGAGGCTGCGCAGGCGTGCGCGCAAGGCCATCAGCACATAGAAAATCACCCCGACCCCGGCCAGCGCCTTGCTCGGGAATTCGCAGCCGGGCTGGTTCGGGTTGACCAGCGCGTCGGCCTGCGGCAGCTCGTCACCGGGCAAGTGGTGATCGGTGATCAGCACCTTGAACCCGGCCCGCTTCGCCGCCGCCACGCCGTCGACGCTGGAGATGCCGTTGTCCACCGTGATCAGCAGGTGCGGCTCGCGGGTCTTGGCCACCTCGACGATTTCCGGGGTCAGGCCGTAGCCGTAGTCGAAACGGTTCGGCACCAGGTAATCCACATGGGCCGCCCCCAACAGACGAAGGCCCAGCACGCCCACGGTGCTGGCGGTCGCGCCGTCGGCGTCGAAGTCGCCGACGATCAGGATCCGCTGCCGAAGGTCCAGCGCCGTCACCAGCAGATCCACCGCCGCATCGATGCCCTTGAGCTGCTGGAACGGAATCAGCCGCGCCAGGCTCTTGTCCAGTTCCGACTCGGACTGCACGCCCCGCGCCGCGTACAGACGGGTCAGCAGCGGCGGCAGATCACCGAGAAAAGGCAGGGTTTCAGGCAACGGGCGAGGTTCGATACGCATGGGGTGACAGCTGTTTCTCTTGAATGTGTGGGAAATTGCGAAGCGGTAAGGCCTCAGCCGCGGTCGCCGAGCAGCCAGGTCAGCTGGACTTCGTGCTGACCGCGGTCGTCGGTCACGAACACCGTGCCCTCGCTGATCATCACGTCCCACTTGATCGCACGCGGCATGTCGGTGGCCAGGGCTTCCAGCGCCTCCTGCGGCACGGCGGCGATGTTGACGTTCTTCAGCGTCTTGACCGCCGGCACCACCTTGCCTTCCCACACGCGCAGGCTGCCGTAGGCCAGCAGGCTGGTGCGTTCGGTGCGGCGCGAGCACCAGGTCAGGCGCTCGGCGTCTGGCTGGCCGACTTCGATCCAGTGCAGGATGCGGTCGTCCAGGCTCTTTTCCCACAGCGCAGCTTCATCCACGTCCGACAGACCACGGCCGAACGACAGGTTCTCGTTGTACCAGAGGGCGTAGGCCAACAGCCGAACGGCCATGCGTTCCTCGGTTTCCGAAGGGTGACGGGCGATGGTCTGCTTCACGCTCTCGTAGACGTTGCGGTCGAGGTCGGTGAGGTTCAGTTCGAATTTGTAGGTGGTGGACGGCTGGGCCATGGACGGGCTTCTTGAGACGTGGAAAGTCGGCCAGTCTAACCGATGCCGCAGGCAATCCACGAATTGATGGCGATCAACCTTGCGCGTCTGACGGCCGGCTATGTTAAAACGCTGTATCCGCCACGCCTTGTCCTACAGGATTCAGCATGCCGTTCTCCAGCAAACCGCTCAGCGGTCTGAAAGTCATCGAGTTGGGTACATTGATTGCCGGCCCCTTTGCCTCGCGCATCTGCGGCGAGTTCGGCGCCGACGTGATCAAGGTCGAATCGCCGGACGGCGGCGATCCGCTGCGCAAGTGGCGCAAGCTGTATGAAGGCACGTCGCTGTGGTGGTTCGTCCAGGCGCGCAACAAGCAGTCCCTGACCCTGAACCTCAAGCACCCGGACGGCCTGGCGATCCTCAAGCAGCTGCTGGGCGAGGCGGACATCCTGATCGAGAACTTCCGTCCCGGTGTGCTGGAAAAACTCGGCCTGGGCTGGGACACCCTGCACGCGCTCAACCCCAAACTGGTGATGGTGCGTCTGTCCGGCTTCGGCCAGACCGGCCCCATGAAGGATCAGCCGGGGTTCGGCGCGGTGGGCGAGTCCATGGGCGGCCTGCGCTACATCACAGGTTTCGAGGACCGGCCGCCGGTGCGCACCGGCATCTCCATCGGCGACTCGATCGCGGCCTTGTGGGGCGTGATCGGCGCCCTGATGGCCCTGCGTCACCGCGAGGTCAACGGCGGCCTCGGCCAGGTGGTCGATGTGGCGCTGTACGAGGCGATCTTCGCCATGATGGAAAGCATGGTGCCGGAATTCGACGTGTTCGGCTTCATCCGCGAGCGCACCGGCAACATCATGCCCGGCATCACCCCCTCCTCGATCCACACCAGCGCCGACGGCAAGCATGTGCAGATCGGCGCCAACGGCGATGCGATCTTCAAGCGCTTCATGCAGATCATCGGCCGCGACGACCTGGCCGACGACCCGACGCTGGCCAGCAACGACGGCCGCGACAGCCGCCGCGACGAGCTGTACGGCGTGATCGACCGCTGGGTCAATTCACTGCCGCTGGCCCTGGTGCTGGAGAAGCTGAACGAGGCCGAGGTTCCCGCCAGCCGCATCTTCAGCGCCGAAGACATGTTCAGCGATCCGCAGTACCTGGCCCGGGAAATGTTCCTGCAGGCCCGCCTGCCGGACGGCAAGCCTTTCAAGATGCCGGGCATCGTGCCGAAACTGTCTGAAACGCCCGGCACCGCCGAATGGGTCGGGCCGCAGTTGGGTGAACACAACGCACAGGTGCTCAAGGGTCTTGGCTACGACGACGAACGGATCGCCCGGCTGCGCGAAGACGGAGCCATTTAAGCTGAAGCCCCGGATGAACCGAACGCACAACCGCGCCCGCCACTGGTGGACGTGGCGGTTGTTCGGCCTGCTTTTCCTGCTGGCGCTCCCGGCGTGGGCCCAGGCCAAACCCACGTTGATCTGGCTGTTGCGCGACCTGCCGCCGCTGACCATCTTCGAAGGCCCGAAGAAGGGCCAGGGCGTGATCGATCAATTGATGCCGATGCTGATCGCCGGCATGCCGCAGTACGAACACACGCTGATGCGGGTCAACCGCGCCCGCGGCCTGCAGATGCTGCATGAGCACCCCTTCGCGTGCGACCCCTCGATGCTCTGGAACAAGGAGCGGGCACAGTGGATCGCCTTCTCCATACCGGCCGTCCGGGCGGTCAGCAACGGTCTGGTGGTTCGGCGCCGGGACCGCGAGGTGCTGACGCCGTTCCTGGCCGACGGCGCAGTCGACCTGACGGCACTGCTGGCCAGCGGCGAGAGGAAGGTCGGCGTGGTGGCCGAGCGCAGCTATGGCGATTACCTCGACACCCTGCTGCGGCAGGCTCCGGCCAATGCCCTGACCCCGCATTACGGCAACGATGCCGTGAGCAGCCTGCTGTCCATGCAGCGCCTGGGCCGGTTGCAGGTGGTACTGGGCTACTGGCCGGAAATCCGCTACCAGGCCCGCCAGGCCGACATCGACGAAGACGAACTGCTGTTCTTTCCGATCCTCGGCGCGGACAAGTACCTGTCGAGCCACGTCGGTTGCACCGACACCACCCAGGGCCGGCAGGCGATCGCCGAGATCGACCAGTTGCTGCGAACCCTCCCCCATGAGCACCTGAACCGGTTGTACGCCGACTGGCTGGATCCTGACAGGCGCGAAGACTACCTGGAGCAGGCACGGCTGTTCTTCCGGCAGCAGTCGGCACCCTGAACGGCGGGCAAAAAGAAACCCCGAGAAGTGGGGAGCCATCTCGGGGTCAAACGTGGCCTTCAACAAAGCCTCGTGACAGCAGGCGACAAGCACCGGAGCACAATGCTTGATCCTGCTGACATGGGGTCTGACTGACAGGAACGCAGGAAGGTTCCCACAAAATTGCCTAGGCGCTCAGATCGCCGGAGGACGAACCTCGCCAGCATTGCGCAAGGCTGCGATGACGCAGGGCTCCAGCCGCCCTTCGGCGATCAGCAGGTCGCGGTGCAGGCCGTCGACGACGTCCGTGAGCTGGCGCCTGTCGCCCAACTGAGCCCGGTTGAATCCGCGCTTCAGCACGACGGTGCCCTCGGGGTTCTGCAGCGTCACCTGGCAATCGCCGTTCTGACCGCTCGGCGTTACCGTCACCTGATAGGGGCTCAGCGCCTCGCCCAGCAAAAGACTGATACTTTCCATATGGATCTCCACTCGTTCGTCCGGCAGCGAAGTGCCTTGGGCGTGTACACCGTGAATGACCCGCGATCCGGGAAGAAAGTTCTGCCGGCAGAACCTCCGGACCTGCGCATCGTCAATGCATCAGAGCATGCGCGGCGAAGATGACAGGAACATAACCGCCCGCTCAGGCGCTCGCCGATTGCCTTGCCGTTTGGAGGTAACGGTCCAGCAGCCCCCGCATCAGCACCGCCGACACCGGCGACTGCAACCGCCCCAACAAGACGAGTTCGTGGGCCTTGAACAGCGCGTCGAGGTCCGCCGACAGGCTCGGCGCGACATTGCCCAGCTGTATCAGCCCCCGCGCCCGCTTCTCGACCGCGAGGTGGCGGATCAGCGCCAGGCCGTCGCCGCCCTTGAGCTGCGGATCGCAGATGGCGATGTCGACCGGGCCCCGACACTTGAGCGAACGGAGCGCCGAGGCGAGCGACGGTGCCGTCAGCACATCGTAGATGCCGACGGCGTTGAGCATCTGGTGCAGGGCCATCAACCGGAAAGGATTGTGTTCGAGTATCAGGATCTTGAGTGCGCGCATGGACGACCTCCGGGCAACAATCGCGGACTCTCACCGCATGTGCCGTCCACTCTAGGGCAGCCTCCCTTCAGACGCCCATCAGAAAAGTGGTCGCGTTTTATAGGACGTTTCCTAGTTTTTCACGGGCATCCCGACCCGCCCTCCGCCTTGCGCTGGTTGATGTCTGTCCAGCCGCCCACAAGGCCTCGCAACTGGCCATCGACGCCGTAGAACGGCACAGTCCATTGATAGATGTCCCTCAGACCGCCCTTGAACAGCAGCCGGCGCTTGCTGAAGCGGGTCTTGCGCGACCCCATCTGCGCCATGAATTCGTCATGCAGCATCCGGGCGGTGGATTCCGGCAAGGTGTCCACGTCGATCAGCCGGCGCCCCTGCACCCGGTCGAATCGGGTCGACAGGCTCTCCTCGTAGCTCTTGTTGCACATGACCAGGCGCCCTTCCGGATCCCGCACGAACACCGGATCGGGCATGGCATCGATCAAGGCCCGCTGAAAGGCCAATTGGTCGCCCAGATGCCGCTCGACGTCCCGGCGCTGCCGGATCACAGCGCTCAGCCGGCGGTTCCAGACCATCGACAGCACGCCGAAAACGCCTACGAAGAACATGAGCCAGCATCCCCACCAACTGAGCGGATAGCAGAAGCCGGACTTGGGCGGCGGCGCGATTCCGCCCAGCCACCTCAGGCGGATGGCCCGCAGCTCTTGGGCGGGAAAGGCCTCCAGGGCCTTGTTGAGAATACCGCGCAGCTCGGGCTGGCCTTTGCGCAACGCCAAGTGATCCGCCTCCCAGCGTCCCTCGACGACGCCGCCCACCTTGAGCAGCCCCGACGGGTACAGTTGGGCGCCGATCTCGTTCTCGATGGTGGCATGCGCCTCTCCGCTCTCCACCAGCGCCCTGGCTTCAGCGTAGGTCTTGACCGAGCGTACCCGGATGGCCGGATACTCCCGGCGGATCGCCTCCTCCAGGGCATGCCGGGCGGGCAACACCAGCACCCGGCCGGCCAACTGCTCCAGCGATGTGAGCAGCGGCGCGCCGGCCTTTCCGACAAATACCCAGCCCGCCCCGCCGAAGGCGTGGCTGAAATCCAGGAACGCCTTGCGCTCGTCGTTCATCGCCAGTGTCGTGCTGATGTCCGCCGCGCCGCTTTTCAGCCGCTCCAGCATCTGCTCGGTGGAAAACGATTCGCGATGGACGAACACCAGTCCGGTCATCGCGCCGATGCGCTGGAGCACATCGTTGTTCAAGCCGCTCCAGTGACCGTGCTCGTCCTGGAACAGGTACAGCGGGTACTGCACCGACGCGACCGCCACTTCGGGATGATCGCGGATCCACTGGCGCTCGGCGGGATCCAGTTCAAGGGCGGCGGGCGGCGGAGCATCCCCCTCGTGCATGGCCAGCTGCGCCGCCTTCCCTTCCTGGCACCCGGCCAGCAGCGCCATCAGGCACAGGCTGCCGAGCGCCGACATCATTTTTCTGTAGAACAGCATTGCCACTTCCTTCGTGATCGACTCACCCGTCCTTTGCTGGGGCGAAAACCCGGGCAGTGTGGCACGCAGGAATGAAAAAGCCCGTCATCGGACGGGCTTCAAAATGTGACAGCTTTTCGGGCCTACAGCGGCTTGCCGCGGTTGCCATGCTGGCTGACAAAGGCCTGCACGGATTTCAGCTCGTTCGGCAGGACGGTGCAGCGCTCTTCTCTTTCAAACAAATCAGAAAGATGTGCAGGCAGTTCGAGAGCTTTTCCTACACCGGCTTTTTCCACCGCATCCGGGAACTTCACCGGGTGCGCCGTGCCCAGGATCACCATCGGAATGTCCAGGCTGCGGCGGCATTCCCGCGCGGCCTTGACGCCGATGGCGGTGTGCGGATCCAGCACTTCGCCGGTCTGCTCGAACACTTGCGCGATGGTCTCGCAGGTCTGCGCATCGTCCACCGCCAGCGAATCGAACAGTTTGCGCGCCTCGGTCCAGCGTTCCTGTTCAACGCTGAAACCACCGCCCTGCTTGAACGCATCCATCAGGCCGGCGATCGCGGCGCCGTTGCGACCGTGCAGGTCGAACAGCAGGCGTTCGAAGTTCGACGACACCATGATGTCCATCGACGGCGACAGCGTGGCGTGCAGGGTTTCCTTGACGTACTGGTTGCCGCTCATGAAGCGGTGCAGGATGTCGTTGCGGTTGGTGGCGACGATCAGCTGGTTGATCGGCAGGCCCATGTTGCGCGCCAGGTAACCGGCGAAGATGTCGCCGAAGTTGCCGGTCGGCACCGAGAACGACACCGAACGCGCCGGTCCGCCCAACTGCAGGGCCGCGTGGAAGTAGTAGACGATCTGGGCCATGATCCGCGCCCAGTTGATCGAGTTCACCGCCACCAGGCGCGTGCCCTTGAGGAAGCCCTGGTCGGCGAAGCTGGCCTTGACCATCTCCTGGCAGTCGTCGAAGTTGCCTTCGATGGCGATGTTGTGGATGTTGTCGCCCAGGATCGTGGTCATCTGCCGGCGCTGCACTTCGGACACGCGGTTGTGCGGGTGCAGGATGAAGATGTCGACGTTCTCGCAGCGCTTGCAGCCTTCGATGGCGGCCGAACCAGTGTCGCCGGAGGTGGCGCCGACGATCACCACGCGCTCGCCGCGCTTTTGCAGCACGTGATCGAGCAGGCGGCCGAGCAGTTGCAGGGCGAAGTCCTTGAAGGCCAGGGTCGGGCCGTGGAACAGCTCCATCACCCACTCGTTGCCGTTCAGCTGACGCAGCGGCGCGACGGCGCTGTGGGCGAACGCACCGTAGGTCTCTTCGAGGATCTTCTTGAAATCGGCGTCGGCGATGCTGCCGGTGACGAACGGCCGCATGACGCGGAAAGCCAGCTCGTGGTACGGCAGGCCGGCCCAGGAAGCGATTTCCTCCTGGGTGAAGCGTGGCAGGTTTTCCGGGACGTACAGGCCGCCGTCGGTGGCGAGGCCGGCCAGCAGGACGTCTTCGAAATTCAGGGCCGGTGCCTGGCCGCGGGTACTTATATAACGCATGTTTTCAAACCTTCGGTTTGAGCCGCGAGTTTCAAGCTGCAAGCAACAAGGAAAAGCCGAACTGCCTTTGACTTGCCGCTTGCGACTTGCCGCTTGCCGCTGCTGTTAATTCAGGGATTCGACACGGATCCGCACGACCGGACCGACCACGCCCGCCAGGGCTTCGAGGGCGGCGATCGCATCGTTGATGCGCTGCTCCAGCACGCGGTGGGTCAGCAGGATCATCGGCACCAGGCCATCGTGTTCCTCGGCCTCTTTCTGCATGATCGACTCGATGTTGATGCCGCGCTCCGACAGGATGCTCGCCACCTGGGCCAGCACGCCCGGATGGTCCTTGGCCTGGATGCGCAGGTAGTACGCACTTTCGCAGGCTTCGATCGGCAGGATCGGATGGGCCGACAGCGAGTCCGGCTGGAAGGCCAGGTGCGGCACGCGGTTTTCCGGGTCGGAGGTCATGGCGCGAACCACGTCCACCAAATCGGCGATCACCGACGAAGCGGTCGGCTCCATGCCGGCGCCGGCGCCGTAGAACAGGGTCGAGCCGGCGGCGTCGCCGTTGACCATCACCGCGTTCATCACGCCGTTGACGTTGGCGATCAGGCGGTCGGCCGGAATCAGCGTCGGGTGGACGCGCAATTCGATGCCGGCCGCGGTGCTGCGCGCCACGCCCAGGTGCTTGATGCGGTAGCCCAGCGCTTCGGCGTAGTTCACATCGGCGGTGGTCAGCTTGGTGATGCCCTCGGTGTACGCCTTGTCGAACTGCAGCGGAACGCCGAACGCGATGGACGCCAGGATCGTCAGCTTGTGCGCTGCGTCGATGCCTTCGACGTCGAAGGTCGGATCGGCTTCGGCGTAGCCCAGCGCCTGGGCCTCGGCCAACACGTCTTCAAAGGTGCGGCCCTTCTCGCGCATTTCGGTGAGGATGAAGTTGCCGGTGCCGTTGATGATCCCGGCGACCCAGTTGATACGGTTGGCGGACAGGCCTTCACGGATCGCCTTGATCACCGGAATGCCACCGGCTACCGCCGCTTCAAATGCCACGATCACGCCTTTCTCGCGTGCCTTGGCGAAAATTTCATTACCGTGAACGGCAATCAGAGCCTTGTTCGCGGTGACCACATGCTTGCCATTCTCGATGGCCTTGAGTACCAGCTCGCGGGCAACGGTGTAGCCGCCCATCAGCTCTATGACGATGTCGATCTCAGGGTTCGTGGCCACTTCGAAGACATCGTTGGTAATCGCAATACCGGTCGTCTGGAACTGAGGCTTTGGCGTGCGCATGGCAATTTGTGCCACTTCGATCCCACGCCCGGCACGACGAGCGATTTCCTCGGCGTTGCGCTGAAGTACGTTGAAGGTTCCGCCACCGACGGTCCCTAACCCACAGATGCCTACTTTGACCGGTTTCACTGTGAACTCCCCATGAAACGGCCGACGCGAGGCCGGCCGTGAAAACAACCGCGCAATCGCGGCTCTCTGTTGACGGCCCGGCCATGTCGCCGCCGGGCCACGCTCGTCACGGCGAACCGTGACGATGCGGACTTATTTCGCGCCCAGCGCCAGTTTGGCGACTTGCGGCGCAGGCTGGTAGCCCGGAATGACCTGTCCGTCGGCCAATACGATGGCCGGTGTGCCGTTCACGCCGATCGACTGACCGAGGGCGAACTGCTTGGAGACCGGGTTATCGCACTTGGCGGCCTTGATCTCCTTGCCGTCGACCATCTTGTCCATGGCCGACTTCTTGTCCTTGGAGCACCACACCGCCTGCAGCTGCTCATCGCCCGGCGAGCCCAGGCCCTGGCGCGGGAACGCCACGTAGCGCACTTCGATGCCGCGCTTGTTCAGCTCCGGCACTTCGGCGTGCAGCTTGTGGCAGTACGGGCAGGTGGTGTCGGTGAACACGGTGATGTGCGACTTGGTCTCGCCCACGGCCGGGTAGACCACGGTTTCGGCCACAGGGATCGCGTTGATCAGCTTGGAGATGCCCAGGCGCTCGGTCTTCTCGGTCAGGTTGACCGGCTTGCCGTCCTTGAGCTGGAACATGTAGCCCTGGACGATGTACTGGCCGTCGGCGCTGGCGTACAGCACGCGGCTGCCCTTGAGCTTGACCTCGTACAGGCCGGGCAGCGGGCTGGCGCTGATGGTGTCGACCGGCACGTCGAGCTGGAGGTTTTCCAGGCTTTGGCGAATGGCTTTCTCCGCCGCATCGTCGGCGACGGCAAAGGTGCTGGCCAACGCGAGGGCGGCGGCCGCGAAAATCTGGGTCAGACGCATGGGAACTCCTGAAGGCGGACAGATGGAACGGCCAGAACGCCCGTGCCGCGGCACCGGGTCATAACCGTTCATCGTACAAACCGCCAAAGCCTAACACATAAGGCCTCCGTGGCCGAATGCGCCTGTCGCAAGACGTCGGCCCGACCCGAAACCTGTGGCTTGGACAGCGACGGTGTCGACTGCACCGACGCCTTCGCGGGCAAGCCCGCTCCCACAGTGTCTGCGGCGCGCGCGCTGTGGGAGCCAGCCTGCTGGCGATGACGACCGCAGAAGGCCCCGGTCAACCCCGCGGGTGGTGCTTGGCGTGCAGGTCTTGCAGCCGCGCGCGGGCGACGTGGGTGTAGATCTGGGTCGTGGACAGGTCGCTGTGGCCGAGCAGCATCTGCACCACCCGCAGGTCCGCGCCGTGGTTGAGCAGATGGGTGGCGAAGGCGTGGCGCAGAGTGTGCGGCGACAGCGACTTGCCGATCCCGGCGACCTGGGCCTGGTGCTTGATCCGGTGCCAGAAGGTCTGGCGCGTCATCTGTTCGCCGCGCTGACTGGGGAACAGCACGTCGCTGGGGCGCCCGCCGAGCAAGTCGTTGCGGCCGTCGCGCAAGTAGCGCTCGACCCAGACGATGGCCTCCTCGCCCATCGGCACCAGACGCTCCTTGCTGCCCTTGCCCATCACCCGCAGCACACCCTGGCGCAGGTTGACCTGTTCCAGCGTCAGGCTGACCAGCTCGGTCACCCGCAAACCGCAGGCGTAGAGCACCTCCAGCATGGCGCGGTCGCGCTGGCCGATGGGTTCGCTCAAGTCCGGAGCGGCCAGCAGCGCCTCGACGTCGGCCTCCGACAGCGACTTGGGCAACGGCCTGCCCAATTGCGGCATGTCGACCCGCAGGGTCGGATCCACCGCGATCAGTTTCTCCCGCAGCAGATAACGGTAGAACCCCCGCACGCCGGAGAGAAAGCGCGCGGTGGAGCGAGGCTTGTAGTTCTGCTCCAGGCGCCAGGCCAGGTGATCGAGGATCAGCTCGCGACCGGCGTCGATCAGCTCCAGGCGCTGCTCCTGCAACCAACCGTTGAACAGCGCCAAATCGCTGCGGTACGCATCGCGGGTGTTGTCGGACAGGCCTTTTTCCAGCCACAGGGCGTCGAGGAACTGGTCAATCAGCGGATGGTCGATGGCTGGCATGGTGCGCGCAAATAAAGAGTGGTCGTCAAAAATGGCCGCTAGTCTTTCATAGCCCGCCCCTTCAAGGAACCGTCAAGCCCATGAACGGGCAGCGAAACGGGCAACCGCCGAGCCAGTCGGCTCAGTCGGCAAACCCCGGCAGCACCGGCACCGGCCGCTTGTCGTCATCGATGGCGACAAAACTGAATTGGCCATGGATCGCCTTCTCCCGGCTGTCGCAGCTCATGCTTTCGACAAACACCTCCACCTCGACCTTGAGGCTGGTGTTGCCGACCTTGACCACACGACCCACCAGCTCGACGATGGAGCCGGCCGGGATGGCATGATTGAAGTCGATGCGGTCGGTGGACACGGTCACCAGCGGCAGGCGGCAGAACCGGGTGGCGGCGATGAACGACACCTCGTCCATCCAGGCCAAGGCGGTGCCGCCGAACAGGGTGTTGTGGTGGTTGGTGGTCGGCGGGAAGACCGCCTTGGTCACGCGGGTCACGGAAAGCTCTGTGCGGCGTTCGATTTCTTGCTGGCGGGAAGTCATGGGTACGGCCTGGGATTGCGGGGTTGTGGATAAACGACAGGCAACAAAAAAGCAGCCCGTAGGCTGCTTTTTTCTGCATCGGAGACTGGATTAAGCCAGTTTTTCCTTGATGCGGGCTGCTTTACCCGACAGGTCGCGCAGGTAGTACAGCTTGGCTTTACGTACGTCACCGCGACGCTTGACAGCCATGCTGTCGATCTGCGGGGAGTAGGTCTGGAAAGTACGCTCTACGCCAACACCGTTGGAGATTTTGCGAACGGTGAACGCACTGTTCACGCCGCGGTTACGCTTGGCGATGACAACGCCTTCGAACGCCTGCAGACGGGAACGGTCGCCTTCCTTCACTTTAACCTGAACGACAACGGTGTCGCCCGGTGCAAAGGTAGGGATCTCTTTGGTCATCTGCTCTGCTTCGAGTGCAAGGATGATTTTGTTGGTCATGCTGTGCTCCTAAGGTAAATCGTCGGATCTACCATCGATACGTTGTTAACTATCGTCCCGCTCGCGGATGTATTCCTCGAGCAGCTTCTTCTCTTCTCCAGAAAGCGAGCGGCTTTCCAGAAGATCGGCGCGTCGTTCATAGGTCCGACCAAGGGACTGCTGCAAACGCCAACGCCGGATGTGCGCGTGATTGCCACTCAGCAACACGTCGGGAACACGCTGATCCGCATACACCTCCGGTCGGGTGTAGTGCGGGCAATCCAGCAGACCATCCGCAAAGGAATCCTCCTCGGCGGAATCCGCATGCCCTAAAGCTCCGGGCAGCAGTCGTGTAACCGCGTCGATCAGCACCATGGCCGGCAGCTCGCCGCCAGACAGTACATAGTCACCGATCGACCACTCTTCATCGACATGAGCTTCAATGAAACGCTCGTCGATGCCTTCGTAACGGCCGGCAATCAGGATCAATGCATCCTCTTTCGCCAGCTCGCGAACCGCCGGCTGAGTCAGCTGACGGCCTTGCGGAGACAGGTAGATCACCTTCGCCGCTTCCCCTGCCGCTGCCTTGGCCTGAACCAGGGCGTCTTCCAGGGGCTTGATCTTCATCACCATGCCCGGACCACCGCCAAACGGGCGATCGTCCACAGTGTGATGCCGATCCGTCGTGTAATCCCGCGGATTCCAGCAGGTCAGCTGCAACAGCTCCTGCTTGACCGCACGACTGGTGATGCCGTACTCACTGATGGCCGAGAACATCTCGGGGAACAACGTGATGACTTCTACGCGCAGGCTCGCCATCGCTTAGAAATCCGCGTCCCATTCCACCCTCATCACGCCTGCCTCAAGGTCGATGGCCAGCACGCATTGCTCCGTATAGGGCAACAACCGCTCGCGATCATCCAGGCTGCCTGCGCAGGGCTTGACCACCATTACATCGTTCGCGCCGGTCTCCAACAGGTGATCAACCTTGCCGAACAGCTGTTCGTCCTGGTTGATGACCTTCAGACCCACCAACTGGTACCAGTAGTACTCGTCGGCAGTCAGGTCGGGCAAAAGGCTTCGCGGGATGCAAATCTCGTAACCGCTCAGAAGACGGGCTTCATCACGATCGTCGAGGCCTTTGAGCTTGGCGACCAGATCCTTTTGAGTGGAACGGCCACTGACCAGCTCGACCTGTTTGACCACGCCTTCGCGCCGAAGCGTCCAGTTGCGGTAACCCAACAGGTTTTCAATCGGATCGGTAAAGGAAAAGACCTTCACCTCGCCGCGAACGCCGTGAACCGAAAAAATCTTGCCGACGACGATCAGGTCGTCCGCTTTTTCTGGCGTCGCGTTCATATTGCTCAGGCTGCAGCCTTGGCTTTTTCCTTCAGCAACTGAGCAACGCGCTCAGATGGCTGTGCGCCAACGCTCAGCCAGTAGTTCAGGCGTTCTTCGTTTACGGACAGACGAACTTCCTGACCACGGGCAACAGGGTTGAAGAAACCAACCTGCTCTTTGTGGGAACCGTCGCGCGGGTTGCGGCTGTCGGTTACGGTCAGGTGGTAAAACGGGCGCTTTTTGGAGCCGCCAAGGGCAAGACGGATTGTTAGCATGTGAACATCGTTCCTGTAGTCGGTGCTGCAAATCTAAATGCACAGCGGGCATGGGTGCCCGAAAGGCCGCATATTCTAAGGAATATCCGGACTTTTGCAAATGACTTTTTCCGGCGCCTGTGGCATGCCGTGCAGATTTGCGGTAGAGCCGTCGTTGAAAACGGCCGGTCGGCTCCCGCCGTATGCGGGTTTGCCGTGGATCCCGCGTCCTTGCGGGTTCAGCGCCGGTACGACGACCGGCGCGGATTCTTCAGAGCTTGGGCATGCCGCCGCCGGGCATCATGCCGCCCAGGCCGCGCATCATTTTCGCCATCCCGCCCTTGGCGGAGAACTTCTTCATCATCTTCTGCATCTGCTTGTGCTGCTTGATCAAGCGGCCGATGTCCTGCACCTGGGTGCCGGAACCCAAGGCGATCCGGCGCTTGCGCGAGCCGCTGATCAGCTCGGGGTCGCGACGCTCGGCCGGGGTCATGGAGTTGATGATGGCCTCCATCTGCTTGAACTGCTTCTCCGCCGCGTTCTGGGCGTTGCCCATCTGCGACAGGTTCACGCCGCCGATGTTCGGCAGCTTGTCCATGAGCCCGCCGAGGCCGCCCATGTTCTTCATCTGTTGCAGCTGGTCGCGGAAGTCTTCGAGGTCGAAGCCCTTGCCCTTCTTCAGCTTCTTGGCCAGCTTGTCGGCCTTTTCCTTGTCGAGGGTCTGCTCGGCCTGCTCGATCAGGCTGAGCACGTCGCCCATGCCGAGGATCCGCGAGGCGATCCGCTCAGGATGGAACGGCTCGAGCGCTTCGCTCTTCTCGCCCATGCCGATGAACTTGATCGGCTTGCCGGTGATCGAGCGCACCGACAGCGCGGCGCCGCCACGGGCGTCACCGTCAACCTTGGTCAGGATCACGCCGGTCAGCGGCAGCGCATCGCCGAAGGCCTTGGCCGTGTTGGCGGCGTCCTGGCCGGTCATGGCGTCGACCACGAACAGGGTCTCCACCGGCTTGACCGAGGCGTGCAGCGCCTTGATCTCGACCATCATCTCTTCGTCGATGTGCAGGCGGCCGGCGGTGTCGACGATGACCACGTCGATGTACTTGAGCTTCGCTTCCTTAATAGCCGCCTGGGCGATGTCGACCGGCTTCTGGCTCAGGTCGGACGGGAAGAACGTCACGCCGATGTCGTTGGCCAGGGTTTCCAGCTGCTTGATCGCGGCCGGGCGGTAGACGTCCGCCGACACGACCATCACCGACTTCTTCTTGCGCTCCTTGAGGAAGCGCGCCAGCTTGCCGGCGGTCGTGGTCTTGCCGGCGCCCTGCAGGCCGGCCATCAGCACCACGGCCGGCGGCACTGCGCTCAGGTTCAGGTCTTCGTTGGCCGCGCCCATCAGGCTTTCGAGCTCGGCCTGGACGATCTTCACGAACGCCTGGCCCGGCGTCAGGCTGCGCGACACCTCGGTGCCGACGGCGCGCTCCTTGACCGAATTGACGAAGTCCTTGACCACCGGCAGGGCGACGTCGGCTTCGAGCAACGCCATGCGCACTTCGCGCAGGGTGTCTTTGATGTTGTCCTCGGTCAGCTTCGCCTTGCCGGTGACATGGCGCAGCGTCTGCGAGAGACGGTCGGTTAGGTTTTCAAACATTGCGCGATCCTTTCAGGCCCTGTGTAGACCGGGATAATGGCGGCCCGAACCGGAATCAAACAGGTGGCCGGCGAGCCTGCGGCGTGGGCAGGCGGCGGATTATAGCGAAGACTGCGGCCGGCGGACACCTCGCCGTCGGGTCATGCGGTCTTTCGTGCCGTGGCCGATCTATGCCACACTCAGCGCCTTTCGGGCTTGCCTAACAGGACTTATGCTCCCCTTGTCACCCAGTTTGCTGACTACCCTCGCCGCCGCCCTTCTGTACGCCGCTGCGACCCTTTATCAGGGCACCCGCCTGGCCACCGGCGCCAAGGCCGACAAGCGCCGGCTGGTCACGCTCGGCGTGCTGGCCGTGCTGGCCCACGGCGCCAGCCTGCTCGCCCACCTGCTGACCCCGGTCGGCCTGGCCCTGGACTTCTTCAGCGCCTCGAGCCTGATCGCCGCCGCCGTCATCGCCCTGACCCTGCTGGCCTGCTCGCGGATCCCGGTGGAGAACCTGCTGGTGCTGCTGTTCCCCCTCGGCGCCGTCACGGTGCTGCTGGCCCAGTTCGCCCCGACCGGCACGGTGCAGGTGATCGACGAAGAGCCGGGCATCCTGGCCCACATCCTGCTGTCGATCCTCGCCTATGGCATGTTCACCATCGCGGTGTTCCAGGCCTTGCTGCTGCTGGTGCAGGACCATCAGCTCAAGCACAAGCACCCGTCCGGGCTGATCCGCAACTTCCCGCCGCTGCAGACCATGGAAAGCCTGCTGTTCGGCTTCCTGTGGGCCGGTTGGACGCTGCTGTCGCTGTCGCTGATCTCCGGCTGGCTGTTCGTCGAGAACCTGTTCGCCCAGCACCTGGTGCACAAGACTCTGCTGGCTTGCCTGGCCTGGATCGTGTTCAGCGTGCTGCTGTGGGGCCGCAACCGCCTGGGCTGGCGCGGCCACAAGGCGATCCGCTGGACCCTGGCCGGTTTCTGCCTGCTGATGCTTGCGTACTTCGGCAGCAAACTGGTCCGCGAATACATCCTGCACATCTGACGGGCGACATAAATGGACGGTTTGCCCATAGGGCCTATGATCGCGGCGTTCATCCTGCTGATTCTGTGGTCGGGCCTGTTCACCGCCGTCGAAACCGCACAGCAGCACCTGCTGGCGCAGCGCACCGCGTCCCGCGCCAGCGACAAGCCGCTGGCCAGACTCGCATTTCCGCTCGACAGCCTGATCTTCTGCAACACCCTGTGCCGAACCCTGGCCGTGGTGCTGGCGACGCTGCTGGCGATCTTTCTCTGCGCAGAGAACGGCCCCTGGGCGGCGAGCCTCGGCGCCGTCGCGGCGCTGCTGATCTTCGCCGACCACTTCCCGCGCACCCTTGCCCGCCGCTACCCCGACGCCGTGCTGTCGTTCGGCAACGCGCTGCTGCCGGTGCCGCTGAAGATCGTCTACCCACTCGCCTGGCTGTTCGCCGCCGCCAGCCGGTTGCTGATGCGGCCGCTGGAACGCAAGGCCCAGGTCGTGCAGCAGAGCGAGGACGACACCCCGGCGGACCGCGAGGCCACAGACCACCCCGCCGGCCGGCCCCACCCGGTCGCGGGCATCCACGCGCTGGACAACATCACCGTCAATGACATCCTGGTGCCCCGCAGTGACGTCGACGGCATCAACCTCGACGACTCGATCGAGGAGATCACCGAGCAACTGCGCCACAACAAACGCACCCGCCTGCCGGTGTTCCACAGCGACATCAACCAGGTGGAAGCGGTGCTCAACACCCGGCAGATCCGCCACTTGCTGGACAACGGCCAACTGACCCGCGACGCCCTGCTGGCCGCCAGCTACGAGCCGTACTTCGTGCCGGAAAGCACCCCGCTGCAACTGCAGTTGCTGAACTTCCACAAGCAGCAGCGGCGCCTGGGCATGGTGGTGGACGAGTACGGCGAAGTGCTCGGCATCGTCACCCTGGAAGACATCCTGGAAGAGATCGTCGGCGAATTCGAAAGCGAGCACAGCCTCGACAACCCGCACATCCACCCCCAGGCCGACGGACGGATGGTGATCGACGGCGCCGCCTCGATCCGCGAACTGAACAAGTGCCTGGGCTGGCACCTGCCGAGCGACGGGCCGCGCACCCTCAACGGCCTGGTGACCGAAGCCCTGGAAAGCATCCCGGAAAGCGCGGTGTGCCTGAAGATCGGCCGCTACCGGCTGGAGATCCTCGAAACCGAGGAAAACCGGGTGAGCAAGGTGCTGATCTGGCACACCAGCTCGGCAACGGCGCCGGTCTGACCACCACAGGGGCCAGACGTCCTTCAGGATCTTGTCCTCTTGTTTGATCGTTAGCCGGCTTCCTATAATCGGGGCGCTTACCCAGCCCCGCCGAACCGCGCGCCTACCCGGCAACCGACAGGTTCCGGCCTGACCACCGGCAATGTCCGCACCACACCGACGACTGTTCCTACCTGAAACAGCGCTCGCGCCCCATCCCACATCCCTGGGTGTTCGACCATAATAATTCGCTCCAATGGAGCTCATGACTGTCAGGGATCACCGCATGACGACCCATACCGCTTACCGCGAAACCGACGCCGCCCAGCCGGCCAACTCAACCGCCCGCGTGGCCACGGCGAGCTTCATCGGCACCGCCATCGAGTTCTACGACTTCTATGTCTACGCCACCGCCGCCGCGCTGGTGATCGGACCGGTGTTCTTTCCGCAGACCTCCGGCACGGCGCAGATGCTGTCGGCCTTCCTCACCTTCGGTATCGCGTTCCTCGCTCGCCCCCTGGGCTCGGCGCTGTTCGGCCATTTCGGCGACCGCATCGGGCGCAAGTCGACGCTGGTGGCCTCGCTGCTGCTGATGGGCGTGTGCACCACCCTGATCGGCGTGCTGCCGGGCTACGACAGCATCGGGGCCTGGGCGCCGATCCTGCTCTGCGTGCTGCGTTTCGGCCAGGGGCTGGGATTGGGCGGCGAATGGGGCGGCGCGGCGCTGCTGGCCACCGAAAACGCGCCGAAGGGCAAACGGGCATGGTTCGGCATGTTTCCGCAGCTTGGCCCTTCCATCGGGTTTCTGGCGGCCAACGGCCTGTTCCTGGCGCTGGCCATGGGCCTGAGCGACGAACAGTTCCGCAGCTGGGGCTGGCGGATCCCGTTCTTGCTCAGCGCGGCGCTGGTGATGGTCGGCCTCTACGTGCGCCTCAGGCTCCATGAAACCCCGGTGTTCGCCAACGCCATCGCCCGCCAGGAGCGGGTCAAGGTGCCGCTGGTCGAGCTGTTCAGCCAATACTGGGCCCCGACCCTGCTGGGGGCGGCGGCCATGGTGGTGTGCTACGCGCTGTTCTACATCTCGACGGTGTTTTCCCTGAGCTACGGGGTATCCACCCTCGGCTACAGCCGCGAAACATTCCTCGGGCTGCTGTGCTTCGCGGTGCTGTTCATGGCGGCGGCGACACCGTTGTCGGCCTGGGCGAGCGACCGCTACGGGCGCAAACCGGTGCTGGTCGGCGGCGGGGTGCTGGCGATCCTGTCCGGCTTCCTGATGGAGCCGCTGCTGACCCAGGGCTCGACGGCGGGCGTGGCGCTGTTCCTGTGCATCGAGCTGTTCCTGATGGGCGTGACGTTCGCCCCGATGGGCGCGTTGCTGCCGGAGCTGTTTCCGACCCATGTGCGGTACACGGGGGCCTCGGCGGCGTACAACCTGGGCGGCATCGTCGGAGCCTCGGCGGCGCCCTTCTTTGCCCAGAAACTGGTGGCGATGGGGGGATTGGGTTACGTCGGCGGGTATGTGTCGGGGGCGGCGGTGCTGAGCTTGATCGCCGTGCTGTGCCTGAAGGAAACGCGCCACAACGACCTGAATCAGGTTGCCTGACAGAAGATCAAAAGCATCGCGGGCAAGCCCGCTCCCACAGTGCCGGTGTCGTACACAAAAGCTGTGAACACCGCTTGACCTGTGGGAGCGGGCTTGCCCGCGATAGGCGAGCCTCGGTTTACAGCTCGACCACAACAGCCTTGGACGCGCGGGTCGCCTTGGCGCGGGCCGCCTCGATCGACTCGTCACGGGCCAAGGCCACGCCCATGCGGCGCTGGCCGTTGACTTCCGGCTTGCCGAACAGGCGCAGCGCGGTGTCCGGCTCGTTCAGGGCGGCGCCGAGGTTGGCGAAGGCGGTCTGGGTCGACTGGCCTTCCACCAGGATCACCGCCGACGCCGACGGGCCGAACTGACGGATCAGCGGCACCGGCAGGCCGAGGATCGCCCGGGCGTGCAGGGCGAAC
The DNA here is from genome assembly GCF_002112565.1 of Pseudomonas sp. R25(2017). NCBI lineage: Bacteria > Pseudomonadati > Pseudomonadota > Gammaproteobacteria > Pseudomonadales > Pseudomonadaceae > Pseudomonas > Pseudomonas sp. R25(2017). The sequence goes on along the minus strand of NZ_NEHZ01000008.1, from coordinate 4,409 downwards.
TGGGACAGATCCTGGGAAATCAGCGTCACCAAACCGGTGTCGTGCGGACGAGGCGACACTTCGCTGAACCACACCTGATCACCCTTGATGAACAGCTCGACGCCGAACAGGCCGCGGCCGCCCAGGGCCTCGGTCACCGCCTTGGCCACACGCTCGGACTCCGCCAGCGCCACCGGGCTCATGGCCTGCGGCTGCCAGGACTCCTGGTAGTCGCCCTTCTCCTGACGGTGGCCGACCGGCGCGCAGAATGTGGTGCCGCCGACGTGGCGCACGGTCAGCAGGGTGATTTCGTAGTCGAAGTCGATGAAGCCCTCGATGATCACACGGCCCTTGCCGGCACGGCCGCCCTCTTGGGCGTAGTCCCAGGCCTTCTGCACGTCATCGGCGCTGCGCAGCAGGCTCTGGCCCTTGCCGGAAGAACTCATCACCGGTTTGACGACGCACGGGAAGCCCAGATCCTGTACCGCCTTGCTGTAGTCCTCGAAGGTATCGGCGAAATGGTACGGCGAGGTCGGTAGATCCAGCTCTTCGGCGGCCAGGCGACGGATGCCTTCGCGGTTCATCGTCAGTTGCGCCGCGCGGGCGGTCGGGATCACGGTGAAGCCTTCGGCTTCCAGTTCGACCAGGGTGGCGGTGGCGATGGCTTCGATTTCCGGCACGATGAAATGCGGCTTTTCGGCCTCGATCACCGCACGCAGGGCGGCGCCGTCGAGCATGTTGATCACGTGGCTGCGATGGGCGACCTGCATGGCCGGCGCATCGGCATAGCGGTCAACGGCAATCACCTCGACACCCAGGCGTTGCAGCTCGATCACCACCTCCTTGCCCAACTCACCACAGCCACACAGCAATACGCGGGTCGCGGTCGGCGACAATGGCGTTCCGATACGGGTCATCTCAGGTCCTCAAAGCAGCGGATCGTCGAGGGTCGCGGCCAAAGGCGCACTTCCCATGGGGAGAAAGCGCGGCATTTTACATGAACCGAAGGCTTTGGCTTCAGCCGGCGACAGCCTGTTTGCGCTCGCGCCAGGCCATGATCAGCCAGACCGCCGTGACGCCGGCGAACTTGGAGGCCAACGCGGTGATGATCACCGGCGGGGTCAGCGCGTCGATCATGCCGAAGAAGATGAACGTATCGAGGGGAATGCTCAGGGCCGAACTGATCCACAGGCGATCGCGCAGCGGGCGCTTGGTGATGCTGAATACCAGCCAGTCGATGCACTCGGACACCGCGAACGCCGTGGCGCTGGCCAGCGCGATGGACGGATCGGACGTGACATAGGACAGCACCAGCGCCGCCAGCATCGCCACGATCGCGCCGTGGCCGTAGCGGGTCTGCACCATGTCCCGCAGCACGAACACCAGCCCGCCCCAGGCCGACCAGATGATGTCCAGGTGCGGCGCGGTGGAGAACGCGAAGTTGATGAGCACGACGCTGCTGATGTAGGCGATGAGAAAGAGCATGGGGGGCGACCTGTCGGATTGGCGCACAGGGTACTTCAGGCCGGGCACCGGGCCAAGGGAGCGGGCGCCATCGCCAGCAGGCTGGCTCCCACACCAATGGGCAACACGGATCCACTATGGGAGCCAGCCTGCTGGCGATGGCCGCGCTTCAGTGTTCCGGTTTGCCGCCCAACATCCAGATCAACCCGCTGGCCTTCGCCCGCTCATGGCACAACCCGAGCACCACCCGCCGCTCGTCGTTGCTCATGCGGCTCCAGCGGGTGATTTCCTCCACCGTGCGCTGGCAGCCGGTGCAGATGTCGTCATCGTCCAGCGCGCAGATGCTCACGCAGGGCGACGCCACCGGACGTTCTGGGGTGGTCATTCTTCCTGCTCGGCCAGGTCGCGCGCATAACGCTGCGAGTTGTGCACATAGTGCGCGGCGCTGGCTTCGAGCATTTTCTTCTGCGGTTCGGTCAGCTCGCGCACGACCTTGCCCGGCGAGCCCATCACCAACGAACCGTCCGGGATCTCCTTGCCCTCGCCGATCAGCGAGTTGGCGCCGATGATGCAGTGCTTGCCGATCTTCGCGCCGTTGAGGATCACCGCGTTGATGCCGATCAGGCTGTAGTCGCCGACGGTGCAGCCATGGAGCATGGCGTTGTGGCCGATGGTCACGCCGGTGCCGACGGTCAGCGGGTAGCCCATGTCGGTGTGCATCACCGTGCCGTCCTGGACGTTGCTGTTCTTGCCGATCAGGATCAGTTCGTTGTCGCCGCGCAGCACGGCGTTGAACCAGACGTTGGCGCCCTCTTCCAGCTTGACCTTGCCCACCAGCACGGCATTGGGGGCGACCCAGCTCTGCGGATGGGTGTCGACGCGGGCGTCGCCCAGGCGGTATTTCATCGTGTTTTCCTCGGGGCTCACGGTGGCGGCCATTCGAACGATGGCTTCAGGTGTTGATAAAGCTTTTGGGCGGTCGGTGCAGGCTGATCTTGGCGTCATACAGCAGATTGATCAACTCGACGATCATGATCGCCGTCAGCCCCCAGATCTTGAACCCACCGTAACGGTAGCTCGGCACGTACCAACTGCGGCCCTGATAATCGATGCGGTGGGTGTGTTCGCGCGGGTCTTCGCGAAAGAACGCCAGCGGCACGCTGAACACGGCGGCGATCTCGGCGTCGTTGGCCTGATACTCGACGAAGTCGGGAATCACCCCGACGTACGGCGTGACCTTGATGCCGTGCAGGGAGATCAACGGGCTGAGCGGCCCGATCACTTCGACCAACCCCGGCGCCAGGCCGATTTCCTCTTCGGCCTCACGCAACGCCGTGAACACCAGGTCCGGATCCTCCGGGTCGCGCCGGCCGCCGGGGAAGGCGACCTCGCCGCCATGGGTCGAGAGCCCGCTGGCGCGCAGGGTGAGGACAAGTTCCGGTTCGTCGTTGCGCGTGATCGGCACCAGGACGGCGGCCTCGGGGAAACGCTTGTCGGTCTCCAGCGTGCGCGGCGTGTGATTGCTGACCCGGTGCAGCAGCTCATCCAGCATAAGTGTTCTCGATCTGTGCCTTACGCTGCATCATGCACCAATCGCCGCAGCCGCCCAACCCCTGGAACGGCGCCATGTCGCGAAACGGCAACTTGCCGTCTGCCACCGCCGCACGCCAAGATAGGCGCAGCCTTCAGGAACCCCAGCATGAAATTTTGCAGCCAGTGCGGCAACCCGGTGACCCAACGCATTCCCGAAGGCGATTCGCGCCTGCGGTTCGTCTGCGACAGCTGTCAGACCGTTCACTACCAGAACCCCAACATCGTCGCCGGCTGCGTGCCGACCTGGGGCACGAAAGTGCTGCTGTGCCGCCGCGCCATCGAGCCGCGCCTGGGCTACTGGACGCTGCCGGCCGGCTTCATGGAGAACGGCGAGACCCTCGAACAGGCCGCCATGCGCGAAACCGCCGAGGAAGCCTGCGCCCGCGTGCGCAACTTGAGCATCTACACCTTGATCGACGTGCCGCACATCAGCCAGGTGCACGTGTTCTTCCGCGCCGAACTGGCGGACCTGGACTTCGCCGCCGGCCCCGAGAGCCTGGAGGTGCAACTGTTCGACGAAGCGGACATTCCATGGGACGAGCTGGCTTTCCGCACCGTGGGCCGTACCTTAGAATGCTTCTTCGCCGACCGGCGCACCGAGGCCTACCCGGTACGCTCAGAGTCGATCCCGCCGCTCGTTCAGCCGGCCATCACTTGATTTGCGCGCACTCCGGCCGATAACCCGTGTACGCAGCCCGCGACGGCGACTGCACGGCATCTATAAATAAAGTATCTGCTTCATTTTTGGGGAATCGTTTCAATGCGCTGGTTGCTTGCCCTGTTCTGCCTGTCGTTCGTCACCGTCTCCCAGGCGTCATTCGTGACCACCGTGACACCGTCCAACACGCCGTTGATCGAAAAGGTGCTGGTGCTCAAATCGGCCCATCAACTGCAGCTGATCGCCGACGGCAAGCCACTCAAGAGCTACCGCATCTCCTTGGGCAAAGGCGCGAAAAAAGGCCCGAAGCTGATTGAAGGCGACAAACGCACGCCAGAAGGCTTCTATTGGATCGACTGGCGCAAGACCAGCGACAAATTCAACCTGTCGATGCACATCTCCTACCCGAACATCAGCGACTCGGCCCGCGCCCGCCGCGAAGGCGTCGAGCCCGGCGGGATGATCATGATCCACGGCACGCCGGACTCCGCCGAGAACCCGGAGAACCTGTTCCACACCCTCGACTGGACCGACGGCTGCATCGCCATGCGCAACGTCGACATGCGTGAGGTCTGGAACCTGGTGCCGGACGGCACGATGATCGAAATCCGCCCCTGACCTGCGGCGAGGGCGCTTGCTCCCTCGCCGCAGGCGCATGACCGCCGGTCGCAAACCCACCCGCCCCTGTCAGATCTGACAGTAGCCACCGCTCCCC